>NZ_CP020569.1:6919865-7232351 GCF_002082195.1 Streptomyces gilvosporeus
GCAGCTGATCCTCGGCGAGACGGACGCCATCGGTGACTTCCCCACCGACCGCGGCTGGGACCCCGCCGAGCTGTACGACCCGGACCCCGACAGCGTCGGCAAGTACTACGCCCGCGGCGGCGGATTCCTCGATGACGCGGCCGGATTCGACGCGGAGTTCTTCGGCATCTCGCCGCGGGAGGCCCTGGCGATGGACCCGCAGCAGCGGATCCTGCTCGAAACCGCCTGGGAGGCCTGCGAGCACGCCGGAATCGACCCGGCCACGCTGCGCGGGACCGCTACCGGGGTGTTCGCCGGCCTCATGTACCAGGACTACGCGTCCCGGCTGGACTCCATCCCCGGCGAGATCGAGGGATACATCGGCAACGGCAACACCTACAGTGTGGCCTCGGGCCGGATCTCCTACGTTCTCGGCCTTGAGGGGCCCGCGATCAGCGTGGACACCGCCTGCTCGTCGTCGCTGGTCACCTTGCATCTGGCGGTCCAGTCGCTGCGGCGCGGTGAGTGCACCATGGCCCTGGCCGGCGGCGCGACCGTGCTGCCCACCGCGGATATCTTCATCGAGCTGAGCCGCCAGCGCGGCCTCGCCGCAGACGGCCGCTGCAAGTCCTTCGCCGACGCGGCCGACGGGGCCGGCTTCTCCGAAGGGGCCGGAATCCTCCTGCTGGAGCGGCTGTCGGACGCCGAACGGCTGGGGCACCGGGTCCTGGCCGTCGTCCGCGGCACCGCCGTCAACCAGGACGGCGCCAGCAGCGGCCTCACCGCGCCCAACGGCCCCGCCCAGGAGCGGGTGATCCGGGCGGCGTTGGCCGATGCCCGGCTGACCACGGCGGATGTCGATGTGGTGGAGGCGCATGGCACCGGTACGACGTTGGGCGACCCGATCGAGGCGCAGGCGTTGCTGGCGACCTACGGGCAGGGCCGGTCGCCCGAACACCCGTTGTGGCTGGGGTCGTTGAAGTCCAACATCGGGCACGCCCAGGCTGCGGCGGGTGTCGGTGGTGTCATCAAGATGGTGATGGCGCTGCGGCATGGTGTGCTGCCGAAGACGTTGCATGTGGATGCGCCGTCGGCGCAGGTGGACTGGGCGTCGGGGGCGGTCGAGCTGCTGACGGAGGCGCGGGAGTGGCCGGAGACGGACCGGCCGCGCCGGGCCGGGGTGTCGTCGTTCGGCATCAGTGGGACGAATGCGCATGTGGTGTTGGAGCAGGCGCCAGAGGTTGATGAGCAGGCGTCGGTGGGTGATGAGCCGGTGGCCGGTGGTGTGGTGCCGTGGGTGGTGTCGGCTCGGTCGGGTGTGGCGTTGCGGGAGCAGGCTGCGCGGTTGGCGGAGTGGGTGAGTGAGGCGCCGGGGGCGTCTCCGGTGGATGTGGCCGCGTCGTTGGTGCGTTCGCGTTCGGTCTTTGATCACCGTGCGGTGGTGGTGGGCGAGAGCCGGGAAGCGCTCGTCGAGCAGCTTGCGGGGGTGGCCGACGGGGTCGTTGGTGGCTCCGGTGGGTCTGTTGGTGCGGGTGTGGTGTTTGTGTTCCCGGGTCAGGGGGCGCAGTGGGTGGGGATGGCGCGTGAGTTGGTGGTGCAGTCGCCGGTGTTTGCGGAGGCGTTGGCCGAGTGTGGCCGGGCGTTCGAGGGGTTGGTGGACTGGTCGTTGGATGAAGCCCTCGGAGACGAGGAGTTGCTGAGCCGGGTGGATGTGGTCCAGCCGGTGCTGTTTGCGGTGATGGTGTCGTTGGCGGCGGTGTGGCGTTCGGTGGGCGTGGAGCCGGCGGCGGTGGTGGGTCATTCGCAGGGGGAGATTGCCGCGGCATACGTGGCCGGGGCGTTGTCGTTGGAGGATGCGGCGCGGGTGGTGGTGCTGCGGTCGCAGGCGATCGCTCGCACGCTGGCCGGCCGTGGCGGGATGGTGTCGGTCGCCCTGGGTGTGGAGGCGGTCCGGGAGATCGCTGCCTGGGGCGAGTCGATATCGATCGCGGCGGTGAACGGCCCGTCGTCGGTGGTGGTCTCGGGCGAGCCGGGGGCGCTGGACCGGTTGATGGCCGCGTGTGAGGCGGAGGGTGTCCGGGCGCGTCGCATCGCGGTGGACTACGCCTCGCATTCCGCGCAGGTGGACGTCCTTCGTGACGAACTCCTGGAGGTTCTGTCGTCGATCCGGCCGCGGGAGTCGGCTGTTCCGTTGCTGTCGACGGTGACGGGTGACTGGCTGGACACCTCCACGATGGATGCGGCGTACTGGCACCGCAATCTGCGTCAGACGGTGGAGTTCGAGACGGCGACGTCGGCCCTCGCCGAGCAGGGCTTTGGCCTGTTCGTGGAGGTCAGCCCGCATCCGGTGCTGACGTTCGCGATCCAGGACGTGCCTGCTGTGGGCACCTTGCGTCGTGACGAGGGTGGTTGGGCCCGGTTCCTGACGTCGGCCGGTGAGGCGTTCGCCCATGGTGCCGACGTCGACTGGGCGGGGATCCTCCCGGCCGGGGCGGCAACCGTCGATCTGCCCACCTACCCCTTCCAACACCAGCACTACTGGCTGGAATCCGAGCAGCTGGACGAGGTGTTCGCCGACCCGGCCGACGCCCGGTTCTGGGACGCCGTGGAGCGGGAGGACCTCGACACGCTCAGCGCCGAGCTCGGGCTGACCGGCGAGGAGCAGCAGCATCTCGTCCGTTCCGTCCTGCCGGTGCTGGTGAACTGGCGGCGGGAACGCCACGACCGGGCCGCCGTCGACTCCTGGCGGTACGACGTGACGTGGCGGCGCTGGGACGAGGCCGAGCCGCTCTCGCTGGAGGGTACGTGGCTGGTGGTGGCCGAGCCCGGCGCCGGCGAGCAGGTCCGTACGGCGCTGGCCGGCTTCGGCGCCACGGTCGTGCCGGTGGACTGGCGGGCTGCCGACACCGACCGCACCGCCCTCGCCGCGCTCCTTCGCGAAGCCACCGCGGTCAACGCCACCGCAGCCGAAGTCACCGCGGTCGACGGCGCCGCAGCCGAGCACACCGACGCCGCTGTCGGCGAGATCCGGGGTGTGCTCTCCCTCCTCGGTGCCGACCACGCACCGCACCCTGACCGTCCCGCCGTGCCGTCCGGGTTGGCCGGCACGCTCACCCTGGTCCAGGCGGTCGGTGACGCCGGGATCGACGCTCCTCTGTGGATCCTCACCGATCACGCCGTCCGCGTCACCGGGACCGACCCCGCCCCGTCGCTCGCCCAGGCACAACTCTGGGGCCTGGGCCGGGTCGTCGGCCTGGAGCACGCCGCACGCTGGGGCGGGCTGATCGACCTTCCGGCCGGCAGCGACCTCGACGACCGCAGTGCCGCCCGGCTCGCCGCCGTGCTCGCGGCCGGCGGTGACGAGGACCAGATCGCGGTGCGGGCGGACGGAGTCTGGCTCCGGCGGCTGGCGCACGCGCGGTCCGCCGCGGCGCCCGCCCGGTCGTGGACGCCGCGCGGCACGGTGCTCGTCACGGGCGGTACCGGAGCCCTCGGCGCGCAGGTCGCCCGCTGGCTCGCCGCCCACGGCGCCGAGCACCTCGTCCTCACCAGCCGCCGCGGCGAGTCCGCGCCCGGCGCCCCGGCCCTGCGCGACGAGTTGACCGCCCTCGGCAGCCGGGTCACCCTCGCGGCGTGCGATGTCGCCGACCGCGCCGCGCTCGCCGCGCTCCTCGACGGCCTCCCGACCGACGCCCCGCTGACCGCCGTGGTGCACACGGCGGGTGTCGCCGACGTCGTCGCGCTCGACGACAGCGGCCTCGCCGACCTCGCCTACGCCGCCGAGGGCAAGGTCACCGGTGCCCGGAACCTCGACGAGCTGCTGGCGGACACCCCGCTGGACGCGTTCGTCCTGTTCTCCTCCAACGCCGGCGTGTGGGGCGGCGGCGGCCAGGGCGCCTACGCCGCGGCCAACGCCGCCCTCGACGCGCTGGCCGAACAGCGCCGCGCCCGCGGGCTCACCGCCACCTCGATCGCCTGGGGACTGTGGGCGGGCGACAGCGGGCTCGCCGACCCGGGCGGCCAGGACTACGTCCGGCTGCGCGGGCTGCGCCCCATGGCCGCGACCACGGCGGTCAAGGCGCTGGTGCACGCCGTCGAGCACGACGACACCTTCGTCGCGGTCGCCGACGTCGACTGGGAGCGGTTCGCCCCGGCCTTCACCGCCACCCGCCCACGGCCGCTGATCGCCGACCTGCCCGAGGTACGCAAGCTCGCCGCCGACCCGGAGCCGTCCGGTGAGACCTCGGCGCTCGCCGCGCGGCTGCGGGACGTGGCCGAGGCCGACCGGGCGGACCTGGTGCTCGCGCTCGTACGGGAGCACGCCGCCGCCGTGCTCGGCCACCCGGACGCCTCGGCGATCGCACCGCAACGCGCCTTCCGCGACCTCGGGTTCGACTCGCTCACCGCGGTCGAGGTCCGCAACCGTCTGGGCGCGGTCACCGGCCTGCGGCTGCCGGCCACCCTGGTCTTCGACTACCCCAGCGCCGCCGACGTCGCGGAGTACCTCGTCGCGCAGGTGGCCGACGACGCGACTGTCCCGACTGCCTCGACCGCGACCGGCACCGCCGCGGTGGCCGACGAGCCGATCGCGATCGTCGCGATGGGCTGCCGCTTCCCGGGCGGCGCCGACTCCCCCGAGCAGCTGTGGGACCTCATACGGTCGGGCGTCGACACCATGGGCGGCTTCCCGGAGGACCGGGGCTGGGACCTCGACGGGATCTACCACCCCGACCCGGACCACTCCGGCACGACCTACACCCGCGAAGGCGCCTTCGTCCACGACGCCGGGGCCTTCGACCCGACCTTCTTCGGGATCTCGCCGCGTGAGGCGCTGGCGATGGACCCGCAGCAGCGACTGCTGCTCGAAGCGGCCTGGGAGACCCTGGAGCGGGCCGGGATCGATCCGGCCACGCTCCGCGGCAGCCGCACCGGTGTCTTCATCGGCGCGAGCGCCCAGGGGTACGGCGCCGAGGGCTACGAGATCCCCGAAGGCGGCGAAGGGTACTTCGTCACCGGCGGGCAGACGTCCGTCGTCTCCGGCCGGATCTCCTACACCTTCGGCTTCGAAGGCCCGGCCCTCACCATCGACACGGCGTGCTCGTCGTCACTGGTCGCGCTGCACCTTGCCGCGCAGTCCCTGCGCCAGGGCGAGTGCACCGCGGCGCTGGCCGGCGGGGTCGCCGTGATGGCGAGCCCGGGGGCGTTCGTGGAGTTCTCGCGCCAGCGGGGGATGGCTCCCGACGGCCGCTGCAAGCCGTTCGCGGCGGCGGCCGACGGCACGGGCTGGGGTGAGGGCGTCGGCCTGGTGCTGCTCGAACGCCTCTCCGACGCCCGCCGTGCGGGGCACACCGTGCTCGCCGTGCTGCGTGGTTCGGCGGTCAACTCCGACGGCGCCTCCAACGGCATCAGTGCGCCCAACGGCCCCTCGCAGCAGCGGGTGATCCGCGACGCCCTCGCCAACGCCCGGCTGACCACGGCGGATGTCGATGTGGTGGAGGCGCACGGTACGGGGACGACGCTGGGGGATCCGATCGAGGCGCAGGCGTTGCTGGCGACCTACGGTCAGGACCGGCCCGCGGACCGTCCGCTCTGGCTCGGCTCCGTCAAGTCCAACATCGGGCACACCCAGACCGCTGCCGGTGTGGCGGGTGTGATCAAGATGGTGCTGGCGATGCGGCACGGTGTGCTGCCGAAGACGCTGCATGTGGATGAGCCGTCGCCGCATGTGGACTGGTCGGCCGGCGCGGTGGAGTTGTTGACGGAGACCCGGGAGTGGCCGGAGGCGGACCGGCCGCGGCGGGCGGGGGTGTCCTCGTTCGGCGTCAGCGGCACCAATGCGCATATCGTCCTCGAACAAGGCGATCCAGTAAGCGAGTTCGCCGACGAGCCCACCGCCGACGACACCGGACTTCCGGTACCGCTGCTGCTCTCCGCCGCCTCGGACGCCGCGCTGCGCGGCCAGGCCGAGCGGCTGGCCACCTGGCTGACCGAGCGGCCCGACCTCCATCCGGCCGGGATCGGCCATGCGCTGGCGACGACCCGCACCGCCTTCGACCGGCGGACGGCCGTCGTCGCGGCCGACCGCGGCGAACTGCTCGCCGCACTGACAGCGGTGGCACAGGGCACGACCGCCGGGCCGGGGGTGATCTCCGGTACCCCGTCGGGCGGGAAGGTGGCGTTCCTGTTCGCGGGGCAGGGGAGTCAGCGAGTCGGTATGGGCCGGGAGTTGTATGACGTGTTCCCGGTGTTCCGTGCGGCGTTCGATGAGGTGTGTGCGGTGCTGGACGAGTTTGTTGAGCGTCCGGTGCGGGATGTCGTCTTCGGTGTGACGGGTGACGGCAGTGGAGTGCTGGATCGTACGGGCTTTACGCAGCCTGCGTTGTTTGCGTTCGAGGTGGCGTTGTTCCGGTTGGTGGAGTCGTGGGGTGTGCGGCCGGACTTCTTGGTGGGGCATTCGGTGGGGGAGTTGGCTGCGGCGCATGTGGCGGGGGTGTTGTCGCTGGGTGATGCGGCGGCGTTGGTTGCTGCGCGTGGTCGGTTGATGGAGGCGTTGCCTGAGGGTGGGGCGATGGTGGCGGTGGAGGCGTCGGAGGACGAGGTGCTGCCGTTGTTGGTGGGTTGTGAGGGTGAGGTGGGGGTTGCTGCGGTCAATGGTCCGCGGTCGGTGGTGGTTTCCGGTGTGGCGGAGGCTGTGCTGGGGATTGCTGACGAGTGGCGGGCGCGCGGCCGTAGAACGCGTCGGCTGACGGTGAGTCATGCGTTTCATTCGCCGTTGATGGAGCCGATGGTGGCGGAGTTCCGGGCGGTTGCGGAGCGGATCTCGTATGGCGAGGCTGCCGTTCCTGTCGTATCGAATGTGACGGGTCGGCCGGCGGTGTTCTCGGCCGGGTATTGGGTCGAGCATGTGCGTGCGGCGGTTCGTTTCGCGGACGGTATGGGGTATCTGGCGGAGCAGGGTGCGTCGATATTCCTGGAGATCGGGCCGGACGGTGTCCTGTCGGGCATGGCCCAGGACTGTGTGGATGCCGAGGACGCGGCGTTCGTCCCCGTACTGCGCGGCGACCGCCCCGAGGTGCCCGCCGCCGTCACCGCGCTCGCCCGGCTCGCCGTCCGCGGCGTACCGCTGGACTGGGACGAGGTGTTCGCCGGGCGCCCCGCGCGGCGGGTCGAGCTGCCGACCTACGCCTTCCAGCGCGAGCACTACTGGCTCGCGCCCGCGACCGCGGACGGCGATGTGACCACCGCCGGGCTCGGCGCGGCGGCGCATCCGCTGCTCGGCGCCGTGGTCGCGCTGCCCGCATCCGACGGTGTGGTGCTCACCGGCCGCCTCTCGCTGCGGAACCGGCCCTGGCTGGCGGAGCACGTCGTGCTGGACGACGTCCTGCTGCCCGGCACCGCGTTCGTCGACCTGGCGCTGCGCGCCGGCGACGAGGTCGGCTGCGACCGCCTCGACGAGCTGACCCTCGCGGCACCGCTCGTCCTTACCGGGGACGGCGGCGTCGATCTCCGCGTGGTGGTCGGCGAGGCCGGGTCGGACGGCCGACGGGAACTGACCGTTCACGCACGGCCCGCGGACGCGTTGCCGGAGGAGCCGTGGACCGCCCACGCCACCGGTCTGCTCGCGGCCGCCGAACCCGACCTCGGCGGTGACGCCGAACTCACGGCCTGGCCGCCTGCGGACGCCGAAGTTCTCGACACCACCGACCTGTACGCGGTCTCGGCCGAGCACGGGTTCCGCTACGGGCCGGTGTTCCAGGGCCTCCAGCGGGCCTGGCGGCGCGGCGACGAGGTGTTCGCCGAGGTCGCCCTGCCGGCCGACGCGCACGCGGATGCGCAGGCGTTCGGTCTGCATCCGGCGCTGCTGGACGCCGCGCTGCACGCCGTCGGGCTGGGCGGGTTCTTCACCGACGACCGGCCCCGGGTGCCGTTCGCGTGGTCCGGTGTGACCCTGCGGGCGGCCGGTGCGACGGCGCTGCGGGTGCGCCTGGCGGCCGACGGGCCGGACACGGTCGCCGTCACGGTGGCCGACGGCACCGGAGCCCCGGTGGCCTCGGTCGAGGCGCTGCGCTTCCGCGAGGTGACCGGCACCCCGGCCGCCGCCCCGGCGGCCGGTCTGCTGCATGACCTGGCATGGACCGAGGTATCGGCCGCATCGGGCGCCTCCGCGACCGTCGCCGTCCTCGGTGCGCCCACCGGCGAACTACCGGGATATCCGGGTCTGGCGGATGTGCCGGCCCCGGTCGATGCGCTGGTGCTGCCCGTGGTGGGTGACGGCGCGGATCCCGAAGCCGTGCGCGGCAAACTGGCGGCAGTACTGACACACCTTCAGGAATGGCTGGCCGACGACAGGTTCGCCGAGGCGCGTCTGGTCGTGCTCACCCGCAACGCGGTGGAGTCCGGTGGCGCACCGGTGGACCTGGCGACCGCGGCCGTCCGAGGGCTGGTCCGCTCGGCGGCCCAGGAGAACCCGGGGCGGTTCCTGCTGCTGGACTGCGACCAGGAGGTCGGCGAGATCGCTGCGGACCTGGTGGCCGCGGCGCTCACCACCGATGAGGACGAACTGGTGCTGCGTGCGGGGGAGTTCCGGGCGCCGCGGCTGGTCCGTAGGGCCGTCACCGACCGGAAGCCGTCCTTCGGTTCGGGCACGGTGGTCGTCACCGGTGGCACCGGGGCGCTGGGCGCCCTGGTCGCGCGGCATGTGGTGGCCGAGCACGGCGTGCGGGAGCTGCTGCTGCTGAGCCGCCGCGGGGCGGATGCACCCGAAGCGGCCGCGCTGGTGGCCGAGTTGGCGGAGCTGGGTGCGACGGTGTCGGTTGTGGCCTGTGACGTGGCCGACCGGGAGGCGCTGGCCGGTGTGCTGGCGGACGTCGACATCTCGGCTGTGGTGCACACGGCGGGGGTGCTGGACGACGGCGTCGTGGGCTCCCTGACCCCCGGGCGGATCGACACCGTATTGCGGCCGAAGGCGGATGCGGCCTGGCATCTGCACGAGCTGACGCGGGAGAAGGACCTCTCGGCATTCGTGCTGTTCTCGTCCGCCGCCGGTGTCTTCGGCAACCCCGGCCAGGCCAACTACGCCGCGGCCAACGCCTATCTCGATGCGCTGGCGGCGCACCGGCGGGCGGCGGGACTGCCCGCGACGTCGATCGCCTGGGGGCTGTGGGGCGCCGCGGCCAGCGCGATGACCGGCGCGCTCGCGGATGCCGACCGTTCGCGGATGGCACGTTCCGGGGCGAGCGGACTGACCGAACGGGAGGGTCTGGCGCTGTTCGACGCCGCGGTCGCCGGTGACGGTGCGCTGTCCGTCGCGCTGCGGCTGGACCTGGCGGCCCTGCGCGGCCGGACCGTACCCGCCCTCCTGCGCGCCCTCGTACGGGCCCCGAAGCGGCGGGCGGTCACCGGCGCGGGCCCGGCCGGCCCGGACTCCGGCTTCGCCGGGCGCCTCACCGCCCTGGACCCGCACGGCCGCCGGACGGCGGCGCTCGACCTCGTACGCACCCAGGTCGCCGCCGTCCTGGGCTTCGCCGGCCCGGACGCCATCGCACCGGACCGCGCGTTCCAGGACCTCGGCTTCGACTCCCTGACCGGGGTGGAGCTGCGCAACCAGCTCGGCGCCGCGGCCGGCCTGCGGCTGTCCGCCACGGTGGTCTTCGACCACCCCACGCCGCAGCGGCTCGCGGACCACCTGATCGCCGAACTGTTCAGCGGCCAGGAGCCCGCCGCACCGCCGGTACCCGCCGTGACCGCGGCCGCGGCCGACGAGCCGATCGCGATCGTCGCCATGGGCTGCCGGTACCCCGGCGGTGTGGCGTCCCCCGAGGACCTGTGGAACCTCCTCTCCGCGGGCGGCGATGCGATCTCGCCGTTCCCGGTCGACCGGGGCTGGGAACTCGACAGCCTCTTCCACCCGGACCCCGACCACCCCGGCACCTCCACCAGCAACGAGGGCGGCTTCCTGCACGGCGCCGCCGAGTTCGACCCGCAGTTCTTCGGGATCTCGCCGCGTGAGGCGCTGGCGATGGACCCGCAGCAGCGGCTGCTGCTGGAGGTCTCCTGGGAGACGCTGGAGCGGGCCGGGATCGATCCGGCCACCCTGCGCGGCGAGCAGGTCGGCGTCTTCGCCGGCGTGATGTACCACGACTACGCGACCCGGCTGCGCCACATCCCGGACGAGCTGGAGGGATTCCTCAGCACCGGCGCGTCCAGCAGCGTCGTATCGGGCCGGATCTCCTACACCTTCGGCTTCGAGGGACCCGCGGTCACGGTCGACACGGCGTGCTCGTCGTCGCTGGTCGCACTGCACCTGGCGGCGCAGGCGCTGCGCCGCGGCGAGTGCCGGATGGCGCTGGCCGGCGGGGTCACCGTCATGGCGACGCCGGACACCTTTGTGAACTTCTCCCGCCAGCGCGGCCTGGCGGCCGACGGCCGCTGCCGGTCGTTCGCCGCATCGGCGAGCGGCACCGGCTGGTCCGAGGGCATCGGTGTGCTGCTGGTGGAACGGCTCTCGGACGCCCGGCGCAACGGGCACCAGGTGCTCGCCGTCATGCGGGGATCGGCGGTGAACCAGGACGGCGCCTCGAACGGGCTGACCGCCCCGAACGGCCCCTCGCAGCAGCGGGTGATCCGCAGCGCGCTCACCGACGCCCGGCTGACCACGGCGGATGTCGATGTGGTGGAGGCGCACGGTACGGGGACGACGTTGGGGGATCCGATCGAGGCGCAGGCGTTGCTGGCGACCTATGGTAAGGACCGGCCCGCGGACCGTCCGCTCTGGCTCGGCTCCGTCAAGTCGAACCTCGGTCATACGCAGGCAGCCGCGGGTGTGGCGGGTGTGATCAAGATGGTGCTGGCGATGCGGCACGGTGTGCTGCCGAAGACGCTGCATGTGGATGAGCCGTCGGCGCATGTGGACTGGTCGGCCGGCGCGGTGGAGTTGTTGACGGAGGCGCGGGAGTGGCCGGAGGCGGGCCGGCCGCGGCGGGCGGGGGTGTCCTCGTTCGGCGTCAGCGGCACCAATGCGCATATCGTCCTCGAACAGGGCCCGGCCCCGGACCCGGCCCCCGAGCCGGACCCGGCCCCGGAGTCCGCGGGCCGGGTCGTGCCCTGGATCGTGTCGGGGCGTACCGAGGCCGCGGTCCGCGCCCAGGCCGCCCGGCTGCTCGGCCGCGCTGCCGAACTCGACCCTGCGGACGTCGCGTTGTCGCTGGCGACGACCCGGCACCGCTTCCCGTACCGCAGCACCGTGGTCGGCACCGACCGCGCGGACCTGCTGGCCGGGCTGGCCGCGGTCGCGGACGGGCGCGCCCCCGTGGTGTCCGCCACGGGCGGGAAGGTGGCGTTCCTGTTCGCGGGGCAGGGGAGTCAGCGGGTCGGTATGGGCCGGGAGTTGTATGGCGTGTTCCCGGTGTTCCGTGCGGCGTTCGATGAGGTGTGTGCGGTGCTGGACGAGTTTGTTGAGCGTCCGGTGCGGGATGTCGTCTTCGGTGTGACGGGTGACGACGGCGGAGTGCTGGATCGTACGGGCTTTACGCAGCCTGCGTTGTTTGCGTTCGAGGTGGCGTTGTTCCGGTTGGTGGAGTCGTGGGGTGTGCGGCCGGACTTCTTGGTGGGGCATTCGGTGGGGGAGTTGGCTGCGGCGCATGTGGCGGGGGTGTTGTCGCTGGGTGATGCGGCGGCGTTGGTTGCTGCGCGTGGTCGGTTGATGGAGGCGTTGCCTGAGGGTGGGGCGATGGTGGCGGTGGAGGCGTCGGAGGACGAGGTGCTGCCGTTGTTGGCGGGTTGTGAGGGTGAGGTGGGGGTTGCTGCGGTCAATGGTCCGCGGTCGGTGGTGGTTTCCGGTGTGGCGGAGGCTGTGCTGGGGATTGCTGACGAGTGGCGGGCGCGCGGCCGTAGGACGCGTCGGCTGACGGTGAGTCATGCGTTCCATTCGCCGTTGATGGAGCCGATGGTGGCGGAGTTCCGGGCGGTTGCGGAGCGGATCTCGTATGGCGAGGCTGCCGTTCCTGTCGTATCGAATGTGACGGGTCGGCCGGCGGTGTTCTCGGCCGGGTATTGGGTCGAGCATGTGCGTGCGGCGGTTCGTTTCGCGGACGGTATGGGGTATCTGGCGGAGCAGGGTGCGTCGATATTCCTGGAGATCGGGCCGGACGGTGTCCTGTCGGGCATGGCCCAGGACTGTGTGGACCCCGCAGGCGCCGTCTTCCTGCCCACCGTCCGGGCCGACCGCGACGAGGCGCTGAGCTTCACCGGCGCGCTGGCGGAGGCCCACGCCCATGGCGTCGAACTCGACTGGCCGCGGGTGCTGCCCGCCGGGGCGGCCACCGTGGACCTGCCGACGTATGCCTTCGAGCACCGGCACTTCTGGCTCTCCGACGCCCCGGGCGCCGGCGACGTGGCCGCGGCCGGCCAGAGCGCCGCCGGGCACCCGCTGATCGGTGCGGTGGTGTCCCTGCCGGACTCCGGCGGCGTCGTCCTCACCGGGCGGCTCTCGCTCGCCGCGCACCCGTGGCTCGACGGCCACGCCGTCCTGGACGACGTCCTGCTGCCCGGCACCGCGTTCGTCGACCTGGCGCTGCGCGCCGGCGACGAGGTCGGCTGCGACCGCCTCGACGAGCTGACCCTCGCGGCACCGCTCGTCCTGTCCGGCGCGGGCCGGATCGCGCTGCGCGTCGTCGTCGGCGAGCCGGACGACTCCGGCCGCCATGAGGTCACCATCCACTCCCGCGCCGACGACGCGGTCGCCGACGAGCCCTGGACGTGCCACGCCACCGGAACGCTCGGACGCGGCGCGGATTCCGGTACGGAACTGCGGCAGTGGCCGCCGGCCGAGGCCGAACGGATCGGTACCGAGGACCTGTACGCCGACCTGGAGCGGGTCGGGCTACGGTACGGGCCGGTGTTCCAGGGCCTCCAGCGGGCCTGGCGGCGCGGCAGCGAGGTGTTCGCGGAGATCGCGTTGCCGGACGGCACCGACGTCGGCGGATTCGGGCTGCATCCGGCGCTGCTGGACGCGGCGCTGCACACCGTCGGGCTGGGCGGCTTCTTCGACGACGAGTCGGCGCGGCTGCCGTTCTCCTGGTCGCAGGTGAGTCTGTACGCCACCGGTGCGACCGCGCTGCGGGTCCGGGTCGCCGGCGCCGGAGCGGATGCGGTGTCCTTGGACGTCGCGGACGGTTCGGGCGCCCCGGTCGCCTCGGTCGGCTCGCTGACGCTGCGGCCGGTCGCGGCCGGGCAGCGCGATACCGCGGCCGATGCGCTGTTCCGTCTCGACTGGCTGCCGCTGCCGGGTGAGCACCGGCAGGCCGGAAGGTGGGGCGTGCTTGCCGATGCCGGCCATGAACTGGCCGGTCTGGTGAAGGAGGCCGGCGGCACCGTGACCACCGGCGCCACGCCGGCCGACTTCGCGGTGGATGTGCCGGACGTGGTGTTGGTACCGCTCGACGGCACACCGTCCCCCGATCCCCTCGCCGACGTACGGGAAGCGACCCGGGACGCCCTCGGCCTGGTGCAGGACTGGCTCGTCGAGGAGCGGTTCGCCGCGGCGCGGCTGGTGTTCGTCACCCGGCATGCGGTGGCCGCGGGCCCCGAGGACGGTGTCGGGGACCTGGCGGGGGCGGCGGTCCGGGGCCTGGTCCGGTCCGCGGAGTCGGAGAACCCCGGGCGCTTCGGCCTCATCGACCGGGCGGGCCGGATCTCCGCGGCCACCCTGGTCGCCGCCGTCGGCTCGGCCGAGCCGGAGGTCGCCGTCCGTGACGAGGCGCTGTATGTACCGCGGCTGGCCCGCCACCGGACGCATCCGGACGGCACCGGTCCGGCGTCCGGCCTGGGGACCGGCACGGTGGTGATCACCGGTGGCACCGGCGGCCTGGGCGCCTTGGTGGCGCGGCATGCGGTGGCCGAGCACGGGGTGCGGGAGCTGCTGCTGCTGAGCCGTCGGGGCGCGGCTGCGCCCGGGGCCGCGGAACTGGTGGCCGAGCTGGAGGCTTCGGGAGCCTCGGTGTCGGTGGCGGCGTGTGATGTCGCCGACCGGGAGGCGCTGGCCGGTGTGCTGGCGGACGTCGAGGTCTCGGCCGTGGTGCACACGGCCGGGGTGCTGGACGACGGCGTCGTGGGCTCCCTGACCCCCGGGCGGATCGACGGCGTGCTGCGGCCGAAGGCGGATGCGGCCTGGCATCTGCACGAGCTGACGCGGGAGCGGAAGTTGTCGGCGTTCGTGCTGTTCTCGTCCGCCGCCGGTGTCTTCGGCGCCGCGGGCCAGGCCAACTACGCGGCGGCCAACGCCTATCTGGACGCACTGGCGGCGCACCGGCGGACGGCGGGACTCCCGGCGACCTCGATCGCCTGGGGCATGTGGGAGCGGTCCGTGGGCATGGCCGCCACGCTGAGCGAGGACGACTCGCGGCGGGCCGAACGCTCCGGTGTCGGCGCGCTGTCCGAGGCGGAGGGGCTCGCGCTGTTCGATGCGGCGCTCGGCGCGGACCGCGCCGTGGTGGTGCCGGTCCGGCTGGACCTGCCCGCCCTGCGCCGGTCGGGTGTGCTGCCGCCGCTGCTGGCCGCGCTGGTTCCCGCCCGGACCCGCCGGGTGGCCGCCGGGGCCGCGCAGGACGGCGATCTGCGGGCCCGGCTCGCGGGGCTGGACGCCGCACAGCGGCAGGCCGCGCTGCTCGATCTGGTCCGTACGGAGATCGCCGCGGTGCTCGGGTTCGCGACGACCGGCGAGATCGACCCCGGACGGGCCTTCCGCGAGCTGGGCTTCGACTCGCTGAGCGCGGTGGAACTGCGCAACCGGCTCGGTACGGCGACCGGCCTGCGGCTCGCGGCCACGCTGGTCTTCGACCACCCGAGCCCGGTCGGCCTGGCCGAGCACCTCGCCGCCGAACTCTCCGGCGGGGACGGCCCCGCGGGGGAGGGCGCCACGGCCCTCGTCGCGGAGCTGGACCGGCTCGCCGGGCGGCTGACGGCCGCTGCGCAGGACGACCGCGAGCGTGGCCGGCTGGTCGCCCGGCTTGAGGCGATGCTCGCGGGCCTGGCCGGGACCGAGGACACGCGGGACGGCGGCGACGGGATCGCCGACGTCCTCCAGGACGCGGACGACGAGGAGATGTTCGACCTCCTCGGCAAGGAATTCGGCATCTCATGAGGCCCGTTGTGCCGCGCGCCGCGATGCCCGGCGCGTACCTGCGGCTCGCAGCACATTTCGACTGAGGGGGAGGATCTCTATGACCAACGAGGACAAGCTCCGGCGCTTCCTGAAGCAGGCCACGGCGGAACTGCACCAGACCCGGCAGCGGTTGCGGCAGGAGGAGGCCCGCTCGGCGGAGCCCATCGCGATCGTCGGGATGGCCTGCCGCCTCCCGGGCGGAGTGCACGGCCCCGACCAGCTGTGGGACCTGGTCGAACAGGGCCGGGACGCGATCACCGGCTTTCCGGCCGACCGCGGCTGGGAACTCGACGGGGCGGACGGCTCGGCGCCCTACCGCAGCGGCGGATTCCTGCACGACGCCGCGGATTTCGACCCGGCGTTCTTCGGCATCGTGCCGAGCGAAGCGGTGGCGATGGACCCGCAGCACCGCATCGCGCTGGAGATCTCGTGGGAGGCGCTGGAGCGGGCCGGGATCGACCCGCTGTCCGTACGGGCCAGCAGGACCGGCGTGTTCCTCGGGGTGATGAACGGCTCGGACTATGTCTCGGCGGGGACCGACGTCCCCGCCGGCGCCGACCCGTTCGTCGGCACCGGTAACACCGGCGCCGTGGTGTCCGGCCGGATCTCCTACACCCTCGGCCTCGAGGGCCCGTCGATGACGGTGGACACCGCCTGCTCCTCGTCGCTGGTCACCCTGCACCTCGCCTGCCAGTCGCTGCGCCAGGGGGACTGCACCCTCGCGCTGGCCGGCGGTGTCACCGTGCTGTGCGCCCCCGACTTCTTCGAACTCAGCGAACTTCAGGCGCTGTCGCCCGACGGCCGCTGCAAGGCGTTCGCCGAAGGCGCCGACGGCACCGGCTTCGCCGAGGGCGCCGGCATGCTCGTCCTGGAGCGGCTGTCCGATGCGCGCCGCAACGGGCACCGGGTGCTCGCCGTCGTCCGCGGCAGCGCCGTCAACTCCGACGGTGCGTCCAACGGGCTGACCGCGCCGAGCGGCGGCGCGCAGCGCAAGGTGATCGAGGCGGCCCTGGCGAACGCCCGGCTCACCCCGGGGGACGTCGACGCGGTCGACGCGCACGGCACCGGTACCGCGCTCGGCGACCCCATCGAGGCGCATGCGCTGCTCGCCGTCTACGGCCAGAACCGCGCCGCGGACGCTCCGCTGTGGCTCGGCTCGCTCAAGTCCAACATCGGCCACACACAGGCCGCCGCCGGGGTGGCCGGCGTGATCAAGATGGTCCAGGCGATCCGGCACGGGCGGCTGCCGCGGACGCTGCATGTGACGAAGCCGTCCAGCAAGATCGACTGGGCGTCCGGGGCGGTGGAGCTGCTGACCGAACAGCGGGAGTGGCCGAAGCTGGACCGGCCCCGCCGGGCGGGCGTCTCCTCGTTCGGACTCAGCGGCACCAACGGGCACATCATCCTGGAACAGGCGCCGGCCGAGCAGTCCACCGAGGCCGAAGGGGCCACGGAGGCCGAGGGGCCCGCCGCGGAGCCGTCGGCCGACCCCGGCCCCGTGGCGCTGCACCTCTCCGCCAAGTCCGCGGCCGCGCTGCGCGCCCAGGCCGGCGAGCTGCGCACCTGGCTGCGCCGGTACCCCGGGCTCCGACCGGCCGACGTGGCCCACTCGCTGCTGACCACGCGCACCGCCTTCGACCACCGCGGCGCGGTCGTGGGCACCGAAACCGGCGAACTCGCCGACGCCCTGGCCGTACTGGAGGCCGGGGACAGCGCGGACAACGTCGTGCGCGGAACCGCCCGGCCGGGCGCGAAGGTCGCCTTCATCTTCCCCGGCCAGGGTTCCCAGTGGGACGGTATGGCGGCCGAACTCCTCGACAGCTCACCGGAGTTCGCCGCCTCCGTCGCCGCCTGCGACGCGGCCTTCGCGGAGTTCCTGGACTGGTCGGTGGCCGCCGCGCTGCGCGGCGAGGAGCCCGGGCCGTCCTGGGACCGGAGAGCCGCCGTCCAGCCGATGCTCTTCACGGTGATGGTCTCGCTCGCCGCGCTCTGGCGGGCCCACGGCATCGAACCCGACGCCGTCCTGGGCCACTCCCAGGGGGAGGTCGCGGCCGCGTATGTGGCCGGGGCGATCGGCCTGCG
Organism: Streptomyces gilvosporeus; assembly: GCF_002082195.1. Lineage (GTDB taxonomy): Bacteria > Actinomycetota > Actinomycetes > Streptomycetales > Streptomycetaceae > Streptomyces > Streptomyces gilvosporeus. The sequence goes on from NZ_CP020569.1 coordinate 6,937,087, forward strand.
CGACGCCGCGCGCCTGGTGGCCCGCCGCAACGACGCGCTGGGGACCCTCTTCGGGCACGGCGCGATGGCCTCCGTCCTCGCCCCGCCGGCGGACATCCTCCGGCGCCTCGAACGCTTCGACGGCGCGCTGTCCCTCGCCGCGGTCAACGGTCCCGGCGCCTGCGTGGTCTCCGGCGGCGTCGAAGCCGTCGACGCCTTCGTCGAGGACTGCACCGAGGAGCGCATCCGCGCCCGCCGGGTGCGCGGTGTGGAAGCCGCCGGACACTCCGCACAGGTCGAGCGGCTGCGCGAGCGGATGCTCGCCGAACTCGTCGTGGAACCGGTCGCCGCACCCGTGCCGTTCTACTCGACGGTGGACGCCGGACCGCTCGCCACCGAGGCCCTCACCGCCGACTACTGGTACCGCAATGCCCGCCAGACGGTGCAGTTCGACGCCGCGGCGCGCGCCCTGCTCGCCGACGGTCACCTCGTCCTGATCGAGGTGAGCCCGCACCCGGTGCTCACCGTGCCGCTCCAGGGCATCGTCGACGACGCGGGGGCCGACGCCGCCCTCGTCCCCACCCTGCGGCGCGAACACGGCGGCCTCGGCCGGTTCCGTACGGCGGTGGCCGAGGCGGCGGTGCACGGCGCCCGGGCGGAGCGGACGACGGCGCTGCCGGGCACCGGCGCGCCGGTCGAGCTGCCGACCTACGCCTTCCAGCGGCGGCGGTACTGGATGCCCACCACGCGGTCGGCCGGCGATGTCACCTCCGCCGGCCAGCAGCCCGCCGGGCACCCGCTGCTGGCCTCGGCGGTCTCCCTCGCCACCGGCGACGCACTGCTGCTCACCGGCAGGCTGTCGCTCACCTCGCACCCGTGGCTCGCCGACCATGGCGCCCTCGGCACCGTGCTGCTCCCGGGCACCGCATTCGTCGAACTCGCGCTGTGCGCGGGCGAGAAGGCGGGCTGCCCGGGGCTCGACGAGCTGACGCTCGCCGCGCCGCTGGTGCTGCCCGACGAGGGCGGTGTGGCGGTCCAGGTCATGGTGGGGGAGCCCGACGGCGAGGGCCGCCGGCCGGTGCACATCCACAGCAGGCCGGACGCCGCCGGGGACGACCGGCCCTGGACCACGCACGCGACCGGAACCCTCGTCCCGGACCCGGCGCCCGCCGCCGACCTGGGGGCCTGGCCGCCGCCCGGCGCCGAACCCGTCGACCTGACCGGGCTCTACGCGCGGCTGGCCGCGGCGGAGGTCGACTACGGCCCGGCCTTCCAGGGGCTGCGAGCCGCCTGGCGGGCGGGCGAGACGGTCTACGCCGAGGTCGCCCTGCCCGACGATGTGGCGTCCACCGCCCGGGATTACGGGCTGCACCCGGCGCTACTGGACGCCGCCCTGCACGCCGCCACGGCGGGCACCGAACTCTCCACGGCCGAAGCCCTGCGCCTGCCGTTCTCCTGGACCGGCGTCCACCGGTATGCCCCGGGCGCCGCCCGGCTGCGGGTCCGGCTGGTCCGCAAGGGCGGCGACACCGGGTACGAGATCGGCCTCGACGCCGCCGACGAGACGGGGAGGCCCGTGCTGTCCGCCGCCTCCCTCGTCCTGCGGGAGGTCTCCGCCGAGCAGCTGAGCGCCGCGAGCGGCGACCACGACGCGCTGTTCGCCGTGGACTGGGTCCGGCCGCGGGACTTTGGGGTGACGCCGCACGGCACCCGGGCAGTGCTCGGTGACGGACTGCCCGACGCCGGACCGACCGATGCCGGGACGCGCTACCCGGACCTGGCCGCCCTGACGGCCGCGGTGGAATCGGGTGCTGCCGTACCCGATTTGGTCTTCGCCGCGCCCGCCCCGCCGGCCGACGGTACCCCGGACGCCGGTACGGTCCACGACACGACCGCCCAGGTCCTCACCCTGCTCCAGGACTGGCTGGCCGCCGATGCGCTGAGCGGGGCCCGGCTCGTCGTGGTCACCCGCCGAGCGGTCGCCGCCCGGCCCGACGAGGCGGTGCCCGGCCTCGCCCACGCCGCGCTCTGGGGCCTGGTGCGCTCCGCGCAGACCGAGAACCCGGGCCGTCTCGTCCTGGTGGACACCGACGGCACCGACGCCTCGGCCCGCGCCCTCGTCGCGGCCGCCGCCGGCGCGGAGCCGCAGCTCGCGCTGCGCGACGGCACCGCCCTGGTACCCCGCCTCGCCCGGGTGCCGCTCGCCGCCCCGGAGCGCCCCTCGGGTCTCGACCCGGACGGCACGGTGCTCCTCACCGGCGCGAGCGGCACCCTGGGCGGGCTCGTCGCCCGCCACCTCGTCGCCGAGCACGGCATCCGGCATCTGCTGCTGACCAGCAGGCGCGGCGCGGACGCCCCCGGAACCACCGAACTCATCGGGGAATTGCATGAGTTGGGCGCCACGGTGGACATCGTGGCCGCTGACGTCGCCGACCGTGACGCGGTCCGCGCGCTGCTCGCCCGGGTGCCCGCCGACCGCCCGCTGACCGCGGTGGTGCACTCCGCCGGTGTCCTCGCCGACGGAGTGCTCGGCTCCCTCACCCGCGACCGGCTGGACCGCGCCCTCGCACCCAAGGTCGACGCCGCCCTGAACCTGCACGAGCTGACGCGCGACCTCGGCCTCGGCGCCTTCATCCTGTTCTCCTCGGCCGCCGGTGTCATCGGCAACGCCGGACAGGCCAACTACGCGGCGGGCAATGCCTTCCTCGACGCCCTCGCCCACCACCGCCGGGCCCAGGGTCTGCCGGCGTCCTCGCTGGCCTGGGGCCTGTGGGAGGAACGCAGCGGGATGGCCGACGGGCTGTCCGACGACGAGTTCAAGGAGCTGCTGCGGCCGGGCTTCGCCGGGCTGAGCAGCAAGGAGGGCCTGGCGCTGTTCGACACGGCGTGCGGGCTCGATGCGCCGCTCGTCGTACCGATGCGCTTCGACGCCGCGGCGGTCGCCGGTCTGGACGAGGTCCCGCCGCTGCTGCGCAAGCTGGTCCGCCCGGCCGCCCGGCGGGGCAGGCCGGCCGACGACGCCGGGGCGTTCCGGCAGCGGTTCGCCGCGGCCGAGCCGGCCGACCGGCCGGAGGTGGTGCTCGGCTGCCTCCGGGAGGCGGTGGCCCTGGTGCTCGGGCTGCCGGACGCCGAGTCCGTCGCCGCCGACCGGCCGTTCCTGGAGCTGGGCTTCGACTCCCTCACCGCGCTCGAACTGCGCAACCGGCTCGCCACCGCGGTCGGCACCCGGCTGCCGCCCACCGTCGTCTTCGAGCACCCCACCCCGGCCGCGCTCACCGCGCACCTGGTGGACGTCCTCGCCGCCCCGGCCCCGGCCGACGGCCCCCCGGCGCCCGGAAGCACGTCCCCGGCGACCGCCTCGACCGCCCCGACCGGCTCCACCTTCGGGCCGATGATGGCGCGGGCGGCCGAGCTGGGGAAGGTGCCGGAACTGGTCCGGCTCCTCACCGAGGCGGCCGCATTCCGGCCCGTCTTCGACCGTCCCCAGGACGCCCCGGTCGAGCCGGTCCGGCTGGCGACCGGGCCGGACGGACCGCGGCTGGTCTGCGTCCCCTCCGTCCTGGCGATGTCGGGGCCGCAGGAGTACGCACGGTTCGCCGCGCCCTTCCGCGGTGAACGCGACGTCCTGGTGCTCCCGGTCCCCGGCTACCGCACCGGCGAGCCGCTGCCCGCCTCGGTCGAGGTGCTGGCCACCGCGCACGCGGACCGACTGCTGGCCGAACCCGGTGACGGACCCTTCGTGGTCGCCGCCCATTCGTCCGGCAGCGTCCTCGCGCATGCGCTCGTACGGGAGCTGGAACGGCGCGGTGCACCGCCGGCCGGACTGGCGCTGCTGGATCCCTACGTCCCCGCCCGCCGGGAGTTCGCAGGTCTGGAGGACCGGCTGCTCGGCGGCGTGAGCGGTGACGAGCGCTTCCTGCCCACGGACGACAGCCGACTGACCGCCATGGGTGGATACTTCCGGCTGCTGGCCCAGTGGCAGTACACCGCCGTCGACGCACCCACCTTGCTGGTACGGGCCAGGGATCCGCTCGCCGCCTGGGGCGACGCCGCCGAATGGCGGTCCACCTGGGAGGGCCCGCACACCGTGACCGAGGTGCCGGGCGACCACTTCACGATGATGGAGGACCTGGCCGGCGGGACCGCACAGGCGGTCCGGGAATGGCTCACCGGCCCGGTCCGCCCGTAAGGGGGCCGGGGTAGGGGCGGTAGGGGTTGTTCCCCCCGGAAACCGGTCGTTAACTTTCTTGGGTACAGGGCGATTTCGCGTCATTGCGACGGCGCATCGCATCACCGCTGTCATTTCTCGCCTCGCCCGCCGGAAGGAAGTGCATCCGCTGCGGCGGCCAACGGCGAAATGGCTCTCCTGTGCCCCCGTCAATGCCCAGCGGCGTGCCCTTTCCGCATGCACCGCTGGAATTCAGCAAACCGAAGGGTCAGCTCATGCGAGTTCTATCGACGGTCACGGGTTCCCAGGGCCATGCGCGCGCGGTGTTGCCCGTGGTGAACGCGCTCGTCGAGGCCGGTCACGAGGTGCTGGTGGCGCTGCCCGCACATCTGACGACGGTGTTCGACGGCTCGGGTGCCCGGGTGGAACCGGTCATGCCGGATCTGGTCGACGCCGTCGTGGGGTTGGTGACCAACATCCTGGCGGGCGGCGGTGACGGCACGATCAGCCCCGAGGACTTCGCCGACCCGCGGATCAAGATGATGGTCTTCGCCGCGGGGCCGCATCTGGCCGACGCCTACCGGGCCGTGCTGCCGCTGGCCGAGGAGTTCCGCCCCGATCTGGTGCTGCGCGACGGCGGGGAGCTCTCGGGCGTCCTCGTGGCGGAGAAGCTGGGCATCCCGCACATCTCCGCACCGTCCGGCACCGGTAACGTTGTCGACCCCGAGGGCGCCAACGGGCTGCTGAACGCACGCCGCAAGGAGGCCGGCCTCCCGGAGCGCTCCGACCCCTGGTCGATCTACGCACACGGCAAGATCGACTGCGTACCGGACGCCTACTCGTTCGCCCAGTACCCGGTGCCGCCGGCCTTCACCTACCGGCAGCCCATGCTCGGCGCCATGCAGCACACGCTGCCCGCCGAACTGGCCGCGCTCTCCGGCGACAAGCCGATCGTCCTGGCGTCGGTGGGCACGTCGCTGCCGGTGCTGCTGGAGATGCAGGAACGCGGTATCGGCCTGCCCGACGGCATGCTCGAACCGGTCGAGACCTTCTACATGATCGTGGAGGCGCTGGCCAAGGTGGACTGCCACGCTGTGGTCTCCACCGGCGGTGTCCCGGTCGAGGGCATCGAACTCGGCCCCAACGTCCACCTCATGGACTTCGTCCCGCAGCCGCTGCTGCTGGAGTGCACCCAGCTCTTCCTCACCCACGGCGGGTACAACGGCATCCGCGAGGGCATCCGGGCCGGCGTCCCGATGGCGGCGCTGCCGCAGTTCGGCGACGAGCACCACAACGCGGGCCGGCTGGCCGAACTCGGCCTCGGCGAATGGATCACCGAGGTCAGCCCGGACGGCATCGCCAAGGTCGTCGACCGGGTCCTGCACGACGAGACGATCCACCACAACCTGCGCACCGCACAGCGCACGATGCTGGGCCTGCCCGGCGTCGAGGCGGTCGTCGCCCACCTGGAGTCCCTGGCGGCCGGCACCGCGGCGGCGCGGTCGTGACCGCCGCCTCCGCGGCGCTCGGCCTGCGGCCGGGCGACCGCGCGCTCGTCATCGCACCGCATCCCGACGACGAGACCATCGGCCCCGGCGGCACCCTCGCCCGGCTCGCCGCCGAGGGTGTCGAGGTGCACGTCCTGTGCGTCACCGTCCGCGCGGCGAAGATGTGGGGCAGCTCCAGTGAACCGTCCGTGCGGCACCAGGAGTTCGAGAAGGCCTGTGCCGCGCTCGGCGTCATGTCCAGCACCATCGCCTGGGTCGACGCCACCGGCGACATGGACATCTGCAACCGCCGGCGCGAGCTGGTCGACCTGATCGAACGGCACGAAGAGGTGTCGCTCACCGCGGTCCGGCCGCACGCCCTGTTCATCCCGTCGGCGGGCGGCTACCACCAGGACCACCAGGCGGTGCACGAGGCCGGATTCGCCGCCGCCCGGGTGCAGCCCGCCGGCCTGAAGCCGACCCCGCGCATCGTGCTCGGCTACCGCGGCGTCGAGGACCGCTGGTCGGCGATGAACGAGGCATGGTGGCTGCACGTCGACACCTCCTTGTTCTGGCAGGCCAAACAGGAGGCCCTCCAGGCGTACGGCACGCAGATGCGGCCCAGCGGACCACGCTCGATCGAGCAGATCCGCGGGATCGACGCCGCCACCGGCTCGTCCTGGAACTGCGCCTACGCCGAGTCCTTCGTCCCCTACCGCCTCGCGTTCTGACGCGCCTCGCCACCTGACGAGCGCACCCCCCACTTGTCGCTTCACCCGTGGACTCAGGAGGTCTGCCATGGGGAGTTTTCACGTCGGTATGGTCGGAATCGGCTATGCCGGACTGCCGTTGGCCGTAGAGCTGGCCAAGGTGGGCAACGACGTGGTCGGCTTCGACATCGACCGGGCCCGCGTCGAGACCGTCAACGACGGCCGCTCACCGGTGGATACCGTCACCGATGACGAGATCCGTTCGCTGCACGGTCGGCTGAGCGCCTCCACCGATCCGGCCGTCCTCGCGGCCAGTTCGGTGATCGTCGTCTGCGCGCCCACCCCGGTCATCGGCGACGAACCCGATCTGAAGCCGCTGACCAGCGCCGTCGAGACGGTGGCCGGACAGCTGCGGCCCGGCCAGCTCGTCATCGTCGAGTCGACCACCCACCCCGGCACCACCGACGGCCTGCTCCAGCCGATCCTGGAGAAGACCGGACTGCGCGCCGGAGTCGACTTCCACCTCGCCTACTCACCGGAGCGGATCGACCCCGGCAATGCCCGGTACGGGATCGGCAACACCCCACGGGTCGTCGGCGGTCTCACCGCGGCGTGCGCCGAGCGGGCCGCGGACTTCTACCGCCAGGTCACCCAGGTCCATGTGACCCGGGGCATGCGGGAGGCCGAGGCGGCCAAGATCCTGGAGAACACCTACCGCCAGATCAATATCGCGCTGGTCAACGAGTTCTCCCAGCTGTGCCACGGCATGGGCATCGATGTCTGGGACACCATCGCCGCGGCGGCGACCAAGCCGTACGGCTTCCAGACGTTCTGGCCGGGCGCCGGCGTCGGCGGCCACTGCATACCCGCCGACCCGCTCTACCTCATCCACCACGCGGGCACCCTGGGCATAGCGTTCAACATGGCCGAGACCGCGCACCGGGTGAACGAGGGCATGCCCTTGTGGGTCGCCGACCGGATCGCCAAGGACCTCGAGCAGCGCGGGATCTCCGTCAGCGAGGCGACCGTCCTGCTCCTCGGCGTGACGTACAAGGCCAACACCGACGACATCCGCCACACCCCCGCCGTACCGATCGCCCGGTCGCTGGTCGAGCGCGGGGCGAGGGTGCTCTGCCACGACCCCTTCGTCAACGGCCTGACCTGGCCGGACGGCCGGATCGAGGGCGTGCCGGACCTGGCGACGGCACTGGCCGAGGCGGATGTGAGCGTACTGCTCCAGCGCCACGAGCAGTTCGATCTGGAGCTGATCGCGCGGGCCCCGCGCCTGTTCGACACGACGGGCTCCGTCCGTACGGCTCACAGCGTGCTCCTGTGAGCCGCCCCCACCCGACCTCGGGAGCAGTCCTCTGATGCGTGTTCTGGTCACGGTCACCGGCTCGGCCGGGCATGCCAACTCCATGCTGCCCATCGCGCGGGCGCTGACCGCCGCGGGTCACGAGATCCTGGTCATCACCACCGAAAAGCTGGCGCCGCGTTTCGCCGGTGAATTCCCCGACGTACGACCGCTGTTGCCGGGGCTGCTCGACAAGTTCGCGCCGGTGCTGGAGATTCTGCGGTCCGGCGCGGAACCGCCGCCCGAACTGCTGGCCCAGTTCGCGGACATCGCCGGCCAGATGGCGTGGGTGGACACCGCGCCGCATGTCACCACGGCGGTGCGGGCGATCCTCCCGGTGGCCAAGGAGTTCGGGCCGGATCTGATCCTGCGCGACGGCGCGGAGCTGGCGGCGTGCCTCGTCGCCGAGGCGCTCGGCGTGCCCTTCGTCTCCGCGCCGTCGGGTGACGGCAATGTGCTCGACCCGGTGCGGGTGCGCGATCCGCTCAACGAGCGCCGGGCCGAAGTGGGGCTGCCGCCGCAGCACGATCCGCAGGCGATCTACCGTCATGGACGCATCGACTGTGTGCCGGCCATCTACTCGTTCGCCGCGTTCGAGATCCCGCCGGCGTTCTGCTACCGGCAGCCGACCAGTGTGCCGACGGCCCACGCCCTGCCCGCGGACATCGCGGCACGGCTGGCCGGCCGGCCGCTCGTACTGGCCACGGTCGGCAGCGAGTTCACCGCCACCGAGGAGGCCATGGAGGCCGGACTCGGGATGACCGACGGCGGTCCGCCGCCGGCCGATGCCGTGCGTGCGCTGGTCGCGGCGCTGTCCACGCTCGACTGCCTCGCGGTGGTCTCCACCGGCGGTCTCGCGGTGGACGGGCTTCCCGAAGCGGAGAACGTCCTGGTGAGCGACTGGGTCGACCAGCCGCTCCTGCTGCGGCACGCCGCACTGTTCGTCACCCACGGCGGCTACAACGGCATCCGTGAGGCGATGGCCGAGGGCACCCCGATGGTCGTGGTGCCGCAGGACGGCGAGAACGAGCACAACGGCCGGCGGCTGCACGCCTTCGGCATCGGCGAACTGGCCGCGGCGGCCACCCCGGAGGCCGTGGCCGAGGCATGCCGCGGAATCCTCGCCGACCCCCGCTACCACGAGCTCGCGGCCGACGCCCGCGGCGCCCTGCGGGCGCTCCCCGGCACGGCCGAACTGGTCCGGTACCTGGAATCGCTCGTGGCGGGTTGATTTCCGATCTCCACCCGGATCCCCACCCAAGAAGGGTCGTATCTCCACCGGACTCCGCATTAAATTCGGATCACGACCTCGAACTCGTCGAGAAGAACGCCGAGAAGAACTCCGCGAAGAACTCGACGAAGAACTCGACGAAAGGAAATGACCGATGAATTCGCTTGCCGAGATCGGGAATCCGGTGCAGCTGGCCATGGACTCCGAGTCGCTGATGAACTTCGCCCTGCTGCGCTTCGGGATCATCATCGGCGGCGGCCTTTTGGTGGTGCTGGTGTTGTTCACCCTACTGATGATCTTCAAGCGCAGGAGCTGACCGCTCCGCGAGGCAGGAGAGACGAAGAGTGGCACAGGCGACCGGACCCCGATCCGAGGACCGGGCGGCCGCCCGGTCCCGGCAGCACCGGCTGGTACTGGCGGTGATGCCGGGGCTGATGGCGGGGATGTTCCTCTCCGCGCTGGAACAGACGATCATGAGCACGTCCATCAGGACGATCGCCGACAGCCTCGGCGGCCTCAGTCTCCAGGCGTGGGCGACCACCGCGTATCTGGTCACGTCCACCATCGCCGCCCCGGTCTACGGGAAACTCTCCGACATCTACGGCCGCAAGCCGGTCTACCTCGCCTCCATCGCCATCTTCCTGGTGGGCTCGCTGACCTGCACCTTCGCCCAGTCGATGTACCAACTGGCGGCGTTCAGGGGCCTTCAGGGGCTGGGCGGCGGCGGACTGATGGCGCTGGCCTTCGCGATCACCGCCGACATCGTGCCGCCGCGGGACCGTTCGCGGTACCAGGGCTACTTCATGGCGGTGTGGATCGCGGCGAGCGTATGCGGCCCCACCGTGGGCGGCGCGCTCGCCGGCGCCGACCGGATCCTCGGGATCAGCGGCTGGCGGTGGGTGTTCCTGGTCAACCTCCCCATCGGGCTGCTGGCGATGGCCGTCATCGCCAGGGTGCTCGATCTGGAACACCACCGGCAGCCGGCGAAGATCGATGTGTGGGGCGCGGTGACGATCACCGTCGGCCTGGTCCCGCTGCTGGTGCTCTTCGACCACGGCAGGGAATGGGGCTGGGGCTCCCCGGCGGCGATGATCTCACTGGTCGTCGGCCTGCTGGGAATCGTGGCCTTCGTCGCCGTCGAACGACGGGCGGGCGACGACGCGTTGATCCCGCTGCGGCTGTTCCGTATCTCCACCTACCGCACCGCCATCCTGACCGCCATCACCGTCGGCGTCGGGATGTTCGGTGCGGTCTCTCTCGTGCCGCTCTATCTGCAACTGGCGCGCGATGCCACGCCGATGGAGTCCGGGCTGGTCATGCTGCCGATGATGGGCGGCATCATGATCGCCACGGTGGTCTCGGGGGCGCTGATCTCGCGGCGGGGACGGTACAAGATCCTGCCGGTGGCCGGTGCCGCGATCACCGCCGTCGGCATGTTCGCCTTCTCCTTCGTCGGCATCGACACCCCGATCTGGATCCCCCTGTCCCTCGTCCTGCTCTTCGGCATCGGGATCGGCAACTGCACCCAGGCCGTCACGGTCGCGGCGCAGAACGCGGTGCCGGCCCGCGACACCGGCGTGGCGACGGCCTCGCTGATGTTTCTGCGGCAGATGGCCGGCGCACTGGGCGTGGCGCTGTTCCTCTCCGTCCTCTTCGGGACGCTGGGCACCAACATCGCGGACGCCGTCGACCGCGCGACCGCCGATCCCGCGGTCGCCGCGGCCATCCACGACCCCGCGGTCGCCTCCGCACCGCGCAACAGCGCCTTCTTCCATCTGCTGCACGGCGGCCAGGAACTGGCCACGGACTCGTCGTTCCTGAAGACGATGGACCCCGTACTGGAACGGCCGTTCCGCGAGGGCGTCGCCGCATCTCTGGACCTGGGCTTCCTCATCGGCGCCGCCACCATGATCGTCACCCTGATCCTGGCCCTCTGCCTCAAAGAGGTACCGCTGCGCGAGCTGAGCGCATCCGAAGCGATGGCCCAGGAAGCCGAGGAGAAGGCGAAGGCGGAAGCGGAAGCAGGGGCGGAAGCAGAAGCTGGGGCAGCGGCCTGGCGGACGGCGGACGGCGACCCGGCATGAGGCACGCCCGTGCCGCGGGTGGAGAGAAGAAATCCACCTGGCTCCACCCCGGTTCCACCCGTGGACCGGCCCGGTCGGGCCGAGGGCCGCGATAGCGTCGAAGAAGAAGCTCGAAGTGGCCTGACAGCGCCGATTGAGATTCCGGGCCGACAGAGCTTTCGGCAAGGAAAAGGAAGTGGAAGGAAAAGTCATGGCTTTAGCGCTGGGGAGTGGTGGGCTGATGAATTTCGTGCTGTTGCGTTTCGCCCTGATCGCGGTCGGCGTACTGCTTCTCGTCATCGTCGGAGGGGTGGTGCTGATGGCGCTGAAGCGCCGGGGAGCGGTCAGCCAGGAAACGCTGGACAAGGCGCGCCGGCAGGCCATGCCGATCGCCCGCGCCGTGATGGAGAACCGCGGCCGGGGCGGCGGCCGCGGCGGACTGCTGAACGGCGTGATGTCCGCGCTCAACGACCGCGACCGGCGAAGGTGAGCAACCGGCCATGACAGGATTCATCCTTGCCGCAAAAGACGACGACCAGATGCTCCAGCACCTGCTGATGGACAAGATCTGGAAGATGGGCATCATCGTGGGCGCGGTGATCATCGCGCTGGTCGTCATGGCTATCATCTATCGCAAAGTAGGCCGTCGCTGACAGCCGTAGCCGAGCCCGGTGTTCGTGGCGACGTCCGGTCGGGAGAGATGGTGCGCGCCACGGACGGCCGGGGGGTTTTCCCGGCGTCATACGCCCCCGCGAGTCTGGTCATGCAGATCGTCGGGCTCGGACTGCTGATCGGCACGCTGGCCACCGCCCGCGAAGGCTCCGTGGCCGTATGGGCGGTCTACGCCGCCAGCTTCGCCTGCTGGTTCGTCTTCCACTTCCTCGTCGAAAACCGGCCGCGCGCGGCGGGCATCGCGCTGGTGCTCAGCGCCGCGCTGCCCGCCGCGACCGCCGGCTGGGCCCATGACTCCACCGCCGTGATCATGGTGAGCGTGGTGCTCGGCCGGTTCACCGCCTGGCACCGGCCGCGGACGGCCGCCCTGTGGATGGTGGTCGGCGGCTGCCTGCTGCTGACCCTGCTCACCTCGGCCGCCGGCGGCGCCGGCCTGGGCGATCTGGCCGGCTACACCGTCATGCTGCTCCTGCTCACCCTCCTCGGCCTGAACCAGCGCCAGTACCAACTCCGTGCCCACCAGGCCGAACAGCTGCTGGACCAGGCCAACTTGATGCAACAGGAACAGGCACAGGTGGCCGTGCTGGGCGAGCGGGCCCGGATCGCGCGGGAGATCCACGACGTCCTCGCGCACTCCCTCGGCGCGCTGACCGTCCAGCTCAAGGCCGCCGACTCCCTGCTGGACAACGGCGACATCGACGGCGCACGCGCCCGGGTCCAGCGCTCCAACCGGCTCGCCGACGACGGTCTGGCCGAGGCGGCGGCCGCCGTCGCCGCGCTGCGCGACGATGTCATCCCCCTCCCGGACATGCTGGCCGATCTGGTCGAGCACTTCGGCCGCGACCATCACACCGAGGTACGGCTCACCACCTCCGGCACCGTGCGCCCGCTGCCCTCCGGGCCCGTCGTCGCCCTCGTCCGGGCCGCCCGCGAGGCACTCACCAACGCCGCCAAGCACGCCCCCGGAGGCGCGGTGACCGTCGCCCTGGACTACGGCACCGATCAGGTGCGGCTGGAAGTGTGCAACGACATCCCGCGCCCGAAGTTCGTCGACGACGGACCGCCGGTGTCCGGATACGGCCTTACCGGAATGCGCGAACGCCTCGCACTGGTCGGCGGAACGCTGGAAACCGGCCCCGACGACACCCAGCGGTCCTGGCGCCTCGCCGTCGAGGTCGCCACCTGAGCACCCCGCCGTAACCGCCGGAGCACCGCTGGTGAGAGGTTGTCCAAGAACGGGAAAAGAGCTGGGGGAAATCCCCTTAACCCCCTCATCCATCAAGGGGCGGTTAGGGGTTGGCCGGGCAATAGGGGCCGCTTAGTTTTGGCCACAGGAATTCGGGGCGCGGCCGTGCGGAATGCGGAATTCGGCGCGCGCCCCGCTCGTCAGCCCAGCCAAAAGGGAGACTGTGACCGTGACCACCAGCTCTATCGATCAAAAAACCTTTGATGTGGTCGTCGTCGGCAATGGAGTGCTCGGTCTTTCGCTCGGGCTGACGCTGGCCCGCCGCGGGCTCGGGGTCGCACTCATCGGTGAGGCCCACCGGCCGACCGCGGCCTCCACTGCCGCCGGAGCCATGCTCGGCTGCTTCGGCGAGGTCACGACCACGCTGCTGAAGTCCGAACACGGCCGCACCAAAATGGACTTCGGCGTCCGGGCCGCGAAGATGTGGGACTCCTGGCTGACCGCGCTCGACGAGGACGCCCCCGGCGAGGACATCCGCACCGCCGACGGCACCACCGTCATGCTCAACACCGTCGGCATGGCGGCCATCGACGACGCCAACTTCACCGCCATCCGCGACATGCTCGACACGTACGACGAGCCGTACGAGGACGTCGACCCGGCCGACATCGAATGGCTGGACCCCGACCCCAACGCCCGCCCCCTGCGCGCCATGCACATCCCCGGCGAACACGCCGTCAACACCCCCGAACTGCTCGACCGGCTCCAGACGGCCTTCGTCCGGCGCGGCGGCACCGTCGTCGACGACACCGCCGTCCGGCTCCATCACCAGGACAGCCGCATCAACGGCGTCACCCTCGCCTCGGGAGCGCAGCTGTCCAGCGCGCGCGTGGTCCTGGCCGGCGGCGCCCGGACCCAGGAACTGCTCGACACCATGCCCGAGCTGTCCGCCCGCATCCCGCGCCTGGTCAGCGGCTACGGCGTCTCGGCCCTGATGCGCACCGAGGGCGGCAGCGGGCCGCGCAGCGTGCTGCGCACCCCCAACCGCGCCTTCGCCTGCGGCCTGCACGTCCTGCCGCGCGGCGAAGGAGAGGTCTACGTCGGCGCCACCAACGTCATCTCGCCGGAACCGGTGACCATCCCCGCCATGGGTGACGTCCTCTTCCTGCTCGAGTGCTCGGCCCGTCAGGTCCGGCGCGACCTGTGGGGCAGCGGTGTGCACAAGCTCCAGGTGGGCAACCGCCCGGTGTCGCTCGACGGCTTCCCGCTGCTGGGCGAGGCCGGTGTCGAGGGACTGTGGATGATGACCGGCACCTACCGCGACGGACTGCACCTCTCCCCGCTCCTGGCGGAGGAGATGACGCGCCGTCTGCTCGGCGAGGAGCACCACCTCGACTGGGACGCCTTCCGGCCCGTACGGTCGCCGATCGCCCCCGAGAGCCGGGAGGAGATCGTCCAGACCGTCTCCACCCATCTGCTCGCCACCGGATACGAGTACCCCTGGCGCATGCCCGTGATGTACCCGATGCTCATCGAGGCGGGCTTCCAGAACTCGTTCTCCGCCTGGGCGGACGAACTGGACCCGGAGTTCACGCCCCCGGCCGAACTGCTGGCCGTTTCCCGCCGGCTCTACCCCGTCATCGGCAAGTGGCTGCGGGAGTACTACGCGGCCAGCCGCTCGGCGCGCGAGGTCTGATCCGCAACCGCTTCCCGGCCGGTCCCGTGGCCGGCCGGGGACACCACAGAGCCCCGGGACGGACCGCCGTCCCGGGGCTCTGTTCCGCGTTCCGCGCGGGCCGCCTCCGGCGCCCGCCTCACTCCTGCGCCAGGCGCTCCAACTGCCGCTTGTCCGGCTTGCCGTTGCGGTTGAGCGGGAAGCGGTCGAGCACCACCACCCGGTCGGGACGCTCGTAGGCGGCGAGCAGGTCCTTCAGCCGCTCCCGCCAGTACGCCGTCTCCCGTCCCTCGTCGTCCTCCACGAAGAACACCAGCTGTGCCCCCCGCCGCTCGTCCGGCAGCGCGACGATCCTGACCGAGCACCCCTTGGCGGCCGCCGACCGCTCGATCAGCTCCGGATAGAGGGTGTAGCCCATCCGGTGCACCGCATACTTGCGGCCCAGGACGTAGAGGTTGTCGTCCGCGTCCAGATATCCGAGGTCACCCGTGCGCTGCCAGCCTTCGGGCAGCGGCACCAGCGTGCCGTCCTCGGCCAGTTGCCCTTCCATCGCATCGGGGGTGTCGACCTCCAGCTCGCCCGCCTGGCCCGCGGCGACCGTACGCCCTTCGTCGTCGACGACCCGCAGCCGGATGCCGTCCATGACCCGCCCGCAGGCCACCGGGTTCTCCGGCGTCGCGAACGCGATATTGCCCAGCTCCGTACTGCCGTAACTGTCCAGCAGCGGCCGCCCGAACTCGCCGACGTACCTCTCGACCAGCGGGGCGTCCAGGGGCGCCGCTCCGACGCAGAACATCCGCGCCGCATCCAGGGCCGGGCGCAGGGCCGGCTTGCGGGTGACGAGGTTGAGCATGCTGCGATAGCTGGCCGGCGTCGCATCGATGACCGAGGCGTCCGATTCGGCGGCCATGGTCAGCGCCCGGTCCAGCCGCCGGTACGGCGCGATCACCAGGGAACACCGCACCAGCCAGGCGATCAGCACCATGGACAGCCCGTACTGATGGGCAAAGGGCAGCAGCGGCAGCAGCACATCGTCTTCACGGTGCCCGACCTGCGCGGCGTTGCGCCGAAGGTTCTCCAGGAACTTCCGGCCGGACTTCACCACGCCCTTGGGGGAGCCGGTCGAGCCGGACGTCCACATGATCAGGCCGTCCGGGAGATCACACCAGGTCTCGATGTCCAGCCGCTCCTCGACCGGCGTCCGGCCGGCCGCGGACACCAGCAACTCGTAGAGATGCAGCGCCTCCTGACCGGCGTCCAGCGGCGCGTCCTCGTCGCACAGCACCAGCTTGGTGCCGGTGCGCAGAATGATCCGGCGGGTCTCTTCGGCGTGTTCCTGCTGGTCGACCAGCACGATCGAGGCACCCAGGTGCATCAACGCGAGCAGGGTGGCCATCCAGGCGGGGGAGTTGCCGGCCTTGAGCGTGACACGTTCTGCGGGGCCGACGCCCTGCTCGCGGAGCACCTGTGCGATGAGGAGAGCGTCGCGCTCGAAATCGTCCAGGGTCCGTACCGAGTCGGGGGCAAAGATTTTCGCGCTCATGTGGTCGCACGCTTCCTTCCTCATGCCGGGCATGGCCGGTGTGCTGCATGAGTGGTCCCGGTATTCACGGGGAGCAGTCGCACCGGCGGGACGGCGTGCGGAAGATTGACGCGGCCGTCCGTCCGGAGGGGCGGAACACGCCCCTCACCAGGAAAGAGTCTTCAAGTTGCGGAGCCGCCGGGGAACCCTTATCCGCCCCCCTACCATCCCTTGTCTTCACGACGGCAGGCCCGGACGAACCCACCGGGCGTCATGCATCGGGCAGCTCGACCGGCGCCAGCTCGCCGAACAGATCGCCCGGCCCCGGATTGCCGGCGGCGGACGCCCCGCCCAGATGCCGCACCACGCCCCACACCGCGTTCAGCGCCGTGGTCACCGCGCCCTCGGCGAAGCCCGCGGTCCACGAGATGTCGTCGCCGCACAGGAACAGACCGCGCTGCGCGGGGGACAGCCCGTCCTGGAGGAAGTGGGTGAACAGCCGCCGCTGATACCGGTATTGACCCGGCAGATTCGCCTTGAAGGCGCCCATGAAATGCGGCTCCGTCTCCCAGGTGACGGTCACCGGATCGCCGATGACATGCGAGGCGATGTCCACGCCCGGATAGATCTCCGCCAGCCGTTCCAGCAGCACCGCCAGCCGCTCCCCGGCCGACAGCGTCGCCACCTTCAACGAGTCGTCGTTCCAGGTGTACGACAGGCACATCACCCCGGGCCGGTCCGGACCGTCGTCGAAGAGATACACCCCGCGCGCCAGCCGGTCGGTGAGCGTCATGCCCATCGCCTCCCGGCCGCCGCCCGGCGCCGTATCGCGCCAGAACGGCCGGTCCGTCAGCACGAACAGCTTCGACGCCCCCATGTAGTGCGTGCGCTCCACCGCCGTCCAGTGCTCCGCGGGCAGCAGATCGGGCGGGCACGAGACGCGATTGAGCAGCGTCCACACATGCGGGGTGTAGACCACCGCCGGATAGGTGCGGGTCGCGCCGCTGCGATCGGTGAGCCGGAAACCGTCCGCCGCCCGGCGGATGGCGGTCACGCCGGGCAGCGGCGACCCCTCGTGCAGGGATGCCAGCGACGTGCCCCGCGGCCAGTGGACCAGGCGCTCCGGCCGGTGTTCCCACAGCCCGCGCGGCAGCTGCTCGGCGCCGCCCACCAGGGACAGCTGATGGGCGTCGGCCTCGGTCACCACGACCCGCAGGACCTCCAGCACCGAGTTGGGGAAGTCGGTGTCCCAGCCGCCGGTACCGAAACCCACCTGGCCGAATATCTCGCGGTGGCGGAAGGACCGGAAGGCCGGGCTGGTGGCCAGAAAGCCGTAGAACGACTGGTCGTCGAAGGCCGCCACCAGCCGGTTCCACACCAGCTTGAGGGTTCGGGTGTCCCGCTGCCGGATCGCGCTGCACAGGGTGGAAAGCTCCGCACGCTCCTGGAGGGTCTTCTCCCACGCCTCGGCGACCTCCTGGAAGACGGCCGGCAACTCCTCGGCGGTACGGGCCCACTCCCGCTGCCCGTTCAGATCGATCAGGGTGCCGGGGGTGGCAGGGGACAGGGGGTTGGGAAACGGCCGGGTGGCCAGGCCCAGGAGGCCGATGTAGTGGAACAGCGCCCGCGCCGAGACGGGAAAGCGCATGGCCCCCATGTCCGCGACGTGCTCCGGGGCGGCCGGGAACGGCACCGAGCGCATCCGCCCGCCGATCCGCTCCGCCTCGTACAGCACCGGCCGCAGACCCAGGCGCAGCAGTTCGTACGCCGCCGTCAGCCCGGCCATACCGGCGCCGACGACGGCCACCGGCGTACCGGCCCGTCCGGCGGGCAGGGTCCCCAGGCCGGCCGGATGCGCCAGCCAACTGTCATAGGAAAAGGGGAAGTCCGGCACGAGCATGGTCATCGGCGTCGGGGTGGCTGACGTCATGGGGGAAACCTCTCGGCCGCTGGGCGGTGCTGGCGCGGAAATTCACCAGGTCCGGGAACGGGGGAATACGAGACCTCAGGGGTCGGCGAAAGCACGCTATTTCTCCGCCGGGAAGCCGGACAACCCCTGTCAGCACCTTGGTCATCGCTCGGGTGCCGGGCGGCATAGGGGTTCTATGGGGTGTCGGCCCGTGTGGTGCCCGCCATAACGTGACTCACACTGACTGCCGACTCATATGAGGTGTAGCGCCGATGAACGAGAAGACCGCTCTGATATTCCCCGGAATGGGGCCGTCAAGCTTCGCCGCGGTCGGAAAGTTCATGGTGCTCGACCCCTATGTCCGGCGGCTGCTCCCGATCGCCGACGCGGCCCTCGGATATTCCCTTCTGGACCGCTTCTACGAGTCCGAAGAGGAATATTCCGAATATACCCAGGTGGCTTTTCTGGTCAACTCCCTCGCGCTCGCCCACCGTGCCGAGGAGGAGCTGGGCATGCGCCCCGACTACTGCGTCGGCCCCAGCTTCGGCCAGAAGGCGGCCGCGGTCTGGACGGGCTCCCTCGACTTCCCCGACGTGGTGCGGATGACCGCCGAACTCGCCCGCGACGAGCAGGAGTACTTCGCCACCGAGCACGCCGACGTGGTGACCCACTCGGTGATGCGCGTCCCCGAGCACAGCCTGGACGAGTACCTGTCGCAACTCGCCGAACAAGGCCACTGGTACGAGATCTCCGGCCGCCTCGACGAGGGCTTCTTCATGGTGTCGCTCAGCGCCCGACTGCTGGCCGATTTCAAGGAATCCGTCAGCGCGATGGGCGGATACTCGATGGCCACGATGCGCCCGCCGGTACACGCCAGAGCCTTCCACGGACTCCGTCGCAGGGCGGCGGACGCAGTGTTTCCCCGATATGGTGTCCGGGCCCCGGAAATCCCCGTGATCGCCGACCAGGACGGCCGCGTGGTGGAAACGGCCGAGGATATGCGCGGCATGCTCCTCGATACCTTCGATGTCCCCATCGACTGGCCCGCCGTGGTGAACTCACTGGTGAATCTCGGCGTACGCACGGTATTTGTCACCGGACCGGAGAATCTCTTCCGGCGGGTGCAGTGCACCGTACGGAACTTCGAGGTGATCGCGGTGGACCCCAAGAACACCCTGAAGAAAATGCTCCGGCCGGTCCGGTCGTCCAGCCCTCGTGCGGTCAGTCCTTGATCTCGCAGATCACCGCGCCGGAGGTGAGGGCGGCGCCGACCTCGGCGGTCAGGCCCTTGATGGTGCCGGAGCGGTGGGCGTTGAGGGGCTGTTCCATCTTCATGGCCTCCAGGACGACGACCAGTTCGCCCTCGACGACCTGCTGGCCCTCTTCGACGGCGACCTTGACGATGGTGCCCTGCATCGGGGAGGCCAGGGCGTCGCCGGAGGCGGCGCCGGTGGACTTCTTGGTGGCCTTGCGCTTGGGCTTGGCGCCGCCGGCGACCGCGGCGCGGGCGAGCGGCATGCCCAGCGAGGAGGGAAGGGAGACCTCCAGGCGCTTGCCGCCGACCTCGACCACGATGGTGTCGCGTGCGTCGCTCCCCGTCTCCTCGGTTCCCGGCGCCTCTCCCGGCGCCTCGAACGGGGGGATCTCGTTGACGAACTCGGTCTCGATCCAGCGGGTGTGGACGGTGAACGGTTCGGTGGAGCCGGTCAGTTCGGGTGCGAAGGCCGGGTCCTTGACGACCGTGCGGTGGAAGGGGATGGCGGTGGCCATGCCCTCGACGGTGAATTCGTTCAGGGCGCGGGCGGCGCGCTGGAGGGCCTGTGCGCGGGTGGCGCCGGTGATGACGAGTTTGGCGAGGAGGGAGTCCCAGGCGGGGCCGATGACCGAGCCGGACTCCACGCCCGCGTCCAGGCGCACGCCGGGGCCGGCGGGTGCGTCGAACGTGGTGACGGTGCCGGGTGCGGGCAGGAAGTTGCGGCCGGGGTCTTCGCCGTTGATGCGGAATTCGAAGGAGTGGCCGCGCACGGCGGGGTCGTCGTAGCCGAGTTCCTCGCCGTCGGCGATGCGGAACATTTCGCGGACGAGGTCGAGGCCGGTGACCTCTTCGGTGACGGGGTGTTCGACCTGGAGGCGGGTGTTGACCTCCAGGAAGGAGATGGTGCCGTCCTGGCCGACGAGGAATTCGCAGGTGCCGGCGCCTTCGTAGCCGGCTTCCTTGAGGATGGCCTTGGAGGCGCGGTAGAGCTCGGCGTTCTGTTCGTCGGAGAGGAAGGGCGCCGGGGCCTCCTCGACCAGCTTCTGGTGGCGGCGCTGGAGGGAGCAGTCGCGGGTGGAGACGACTACGACGTTGCCGTGCTTGTCGGCCAGGCACTGGGTTTCGACGTGGCGGGGGCGGTCGAGGTAGCGCTCGACGAAGCATTCGCCGCGGCCGAAGGCGGCCACGGCCTCGCGGACGGCGGAGTCGTAGAGCTCGGGGACTTCTTCGAGGGTGCGGGCGACCTTCAGGCCGCGGCCGCCGCCGCCGAAGGCGGCCTTGATGGCGATGGGCAGGCCGTGTTCCTGGGCGAAGGCGACGACCTCGTCGGATCCGGAGACGGGGTCGGGGGTGCCGGCGACCAGGGGTGCGCCGGCGCGCTGGGCGATGTGGCGGGCTGCGACCTTGTCGCCGAGGTCGCGGATGGCGTGCGGCGGCGGGCCGATCCAGGTCAGTCCGGCGTCCAGGACGGCCTGGGCGAATTCGGCGTTCTCGGAGAGGAAGCCGTAGCCGGGGTGGATGGCGTCCGCGCCGGAGTCGGCGGCGGCCTGGAGCACCTTGGCGATGTCGAGGTAGCTGGTGGCCGGGGTGTCACCGCCCAGGGCGTAGGCCTCGTCTGCCGCACGGACATGCAGGGCGTCCCGGTCGGGCTCGGCGTAGACCGCCACACTCCCGATCCCGGCGTCCCGGCAGGCTCGGGCAACCCGAACGGCGATCTCGCCACGGTTCGCGATCAGTACCTTGCGCACAATCGGTTCTCTCGTTTCTCTTCTCGACGGCTCTTCGCGGCGGATTCTTCGTGTCGATTTCTTCGTATCGGGTCTTCTCGACTGCCATCGGCCCGGCTGGCCCGCCGCCCTCATACGCCGAAGCGCCAGGCCCCCGCGCCCCGTTGCCCCGGTGCGTGGGTCATCCGCGCGGCCGGCGCCCCCCAGGTGCGTCGCGCGGGCCGGTGTTCGGATGCCGGAGGGGCGGCGCCCGAGTGGAGCCGGGCGAGGATCGCCACCACCGCTGCGGCCACCTCCTCGCTGGTGGCGTTGCCCCGCAGCACCTGGATGTCGGGCCCGGCGGCGGCGACGGGCGCCCCGTTCGCCGTCACCGGATTCCTCCGAGAATGCCCCCGCGTTCACGTGGGGGAGAAATCGCACTCCTGCGGAGCAGGACGGGGATAGCCGAATCGCCGCCAGGGTGATTCGGCGTCCACCATTCCCGCAGGTGAGGGACACCGCATAGCTCAATCCGAGTCAACTGTCAGTCCTCCCCGATAGGTTGATGTGCAAGACGTCGGAAGCGAAGACGGAGGATGCCGGGTGCGCTCGGTGCCTGTTCCACCGGGCCGCGGAAGCGACCGGCGAGAAGCTGACCTGCGGCCCGGCGCAGCTCGACAAGATGCTGACCGAGGCCCGCAGGGCAACGTCGTGGCTCGCCGAAGGGGCGAGCGTGCCGCAGGGACAAGAACTCCGCCCGCGTTATGCTCGTCCGGGCTGGTCTCAACCCGGCTAGTGCTGATCTTGTAAGCCCTGCCACCTGCTGGGTGTCAGGCGAAGTGAGCTAGGAATCCCCCTCGTTCACGAGGGGGAGGAGTCAAAGCGGGATGTTCCCGTGCTTGCGCGGCAGTCTGCTGGCGCGCTTACCGCGCAGCGTCTCGAGTGCCGTGGCAACGGCCGACCGGGTCTCATGCGGCATGATCACCGCGTCCACGTAGCCGCGTTCGGCCGCCATATAGGGGTTCAGCAGGGCGCGTTCGTAGGCATCGAGCAGCCGCGCCCGCTCCGCCTCAGGGTCCGCCGCCTGCTGGAGGGCGCGCCGGTGCAGTACGCCCACCGCGCCCTCACCGCCCATGACGGCGATCTCGGCGGTCGGCCAGGCCAGATTGATGTCGACGCCCAGGTGCTTGGAGCCCATGACGCCGTAACCGCCGCCGTAAGCCTTGCGGGTGACGACCGTGACCATCGGGACCGTCGCCTCCGAGTAGGCGTACAGCAGCTTGGCGCCGCGCCGGATGATGCCGCCGTGTTCCTGGTCGAGGCCCGGCATGAAGCCCGGTACGTCCACGAAGGTCAGCACCGGTACATGGAAGGCATCGCACATCCGGACAAACCGCGCGGCCTTCTCGCTGGCGTCGATATTGAGGACCCCCGCGGAGACCAGCGGCTGGTTGGCCACGATGCCCACGCTGTGCCCGTCCACCCGGCCGAAGCCGCAGATGATGTTCGGTGCGAACAGCGGCTGTACCTCCAGCAGGTCGCCGTCGTCGAGGACGGTGCGCACCACGCGCAGCATGTCGTACGGCCGGTTCGCCTGGTCGGGAATGAGCGTGTCCAGCTCGTTGTCGACCGCGCTCCGGCCGCTCTCGGCGGGAGCCTCGAAGACCGGCGGATCCTCCATGTTGTTGGAGGGGAGATGCGACAGCAGCTGCCGTACGTACTCGAACGCCTCCTTCTCGTCCTGCGCCAGGTAGTGGGCGTTGCCGGAGACGGTGTTGTGGCTGTGCGCGCCGCCCAGCTCCTCACGGTCGACCGCCTGGCCCGTCACGCTGCGCAGCACCTCGGGGCCGGTGACGAACATATGCGAGAGGCCCTCGACCATCACGACGAAGTCGGTGAGCGCCGGCGCGTAGACGGCACCGCCCGCACACGGGCCCATCAGCAGCGAGATCTGCGGGATGACGCCCGAGCAGTCCACATGCCGTTTGATCAGCTCGGCGTAGTAGCCGAGGGAGACGACGCCTTCCTGAATACGGGCGCCGCCGCCGTCGTTGATGCCGATCACCGGGCAGCCGATGCTGACCGCCAGGTCCATCAGTTTGTGCAGTTTGGCGCCCGATGCCTCGCCGATGCTGCCGCCGAAGGCGGTGAAGTCCTGGGAGAACAGGCATACCCGGCGCCCGTCGATCAGACCGTGGCCGACGACCACACCGTCGCCGAGCGGCCGCCGTTCGTAGAGCCCGAATTCGTGGCTGCGGTGCCGTGACACCGCATCCAGCTCGACGAAGGTGCCGGGGTCCAGTAGCGCCTCGATGCGCTCGCGGGCGGTGAGCTTGCCCCGCTCGTGCTGGCGCCGTACGGCATCGGAGTCGGCGTGTGCCGCCAACTCCGTGCGCAGTTCCGTGAGTTCGGCGAGCCGCTCGGCGGTCGTCTGCTTGGTCATCTGGCGCTCCGTTCCGTAGCGGTGGCGGCGGTGGTGAGGACGGCGGTGGCGGCGACGGCGGCCTTCAACTCACCGGCCAGATACAGCTGTCGGCAGGCCCGCCGCTGCAGTTTGCCGCTGGTGGTCCGCGGCAGCACACCCCGGCGCACCAGCACGATCTCGTCCGGGTCCAGCCGCTGGCCGTCGCGTACCGCCTGCCGGATCAGCTCCCGCACCACTTCGGAGGAGAGTCTGCGCAGCACCCTGCCGTCGGCCTCCACCACCAGGACCAGCCGCTCCTGGTTGCCGTCGTCCACGGAGAAGGCGGCGGCGCAGTTCGGCTGGAGTCCCGGCACCGTGCTCTCCGCCGACAGCTCGATGTCCTGCGGGTAGAAGTTGCGGCCGTTGCGGATGATGACGTCCTTGAGCCGGCCGGTGACGTACAGCTCGCCGTCGTGCACGAACCCCAGATCACCGGTGCGCAGATACGCGGTGGTGCTCTCCCCGGCGACCCGTGCGCCGAAGGTCTCCGCGCTCTCCTCGGGGCGGTCCAGATAGCCCGTGGCCACACATGGGCCGGCCAGCCATATCTCTCCCACCTGGCGCTCACCGCGCGCCGTACGGGATCCGGGCTCGACGATCCGCAGCCGGGTGCCGGGCACGGTGACACCGGCACTCACCAGCGGCTGGGCTCCTTCGGCGCCCGCTCGGCAGCGTTCCACCCGGCCGGCCGTCAGCGCCTCCGAGGCCACCCAGAGCACCGTCGGCTCCTCGTCCCAGCGGCTGCCGGTGGCCTTGAGGGTGTTCTCGGCGAGGCCGTACCCGGGGCACATCGCGGTGGCGGCGAAACCCGCCTTGGCGAATGCCTCGGTGAAGGAGCGGACGGCGTGCCAGCGCACCGGCTCGGCGCCGTTGGCTGCCACCCGCCACGACGACAGATCGATGTCGTCGGCGATCTTGCCCTCGGCCAGGGCCCGTACACACAGCTCGTAGGCGAAGCTGGGCGCCGCGGCGTGGCTGCCGTGGAACCGCGAGATCGCCTCCAGCCACCGGCCCGGCCGGCGGATGAACGCGTCCGGCGCCATCAGATAGGCGGGCACTCCGGAGCACAGCGGCAGCATGATGCCGAAGAGCATGCCCATGTCGTGGAAGAGCGGCAGCCACGAGACCACCGCGCCGTCCGACGGCGAGGGCCACAGCTCCTCGGTCTCGGCCACATTGCTCAGGAAGTTGCGGTGCGTGATCACCACGCCCTTGGGGTCGCCGGTCGACCCCGAGGTGTACTGGAGCAGCGCGACATCGTCGCCGGCCGGCTCGGGACCGGTCCAGCCGGCGCCCGCGCCCTCCCGTGTCGCCTCGGTGTCGATCAGGGTGAGCCCGGCCAGCTCCGGCCGGTCGCCGAATCGTTCCTCCAGGTCGCGTTTGACGGCACCGGTGGTCAGCACGGTGGTCACCCGCGCGTCGTCCGCAATCCGGCGCAGCCGCACCAGACCGCGCTGCCGCGTGGGCACCTGGACAGGGGCGGCCGCCACGCGCGCATACATGCAGCCGAGGAGGGCCCGGACGAATTCCAGGCCCGAGGGGTACAGCAGCACCACCCGGCCGTCGGCGAGTCCCGCGTCCGTCAGCGCCGCCGCCCGGTCGAGTGCGGCCTGGTGCAACTCCCGGTAGGTGAGCGCGGCTTCCGGCTCCTCACCGTCGCGAAGAAAGACGAACGCGGTCTCGTCGGGCTCCTTCACGCTGCGCAGCCGCAGTGCCTCCGGCACGGTGCCGGCGATGCCCACCGCTGATTCCTGTGGGGACAAGTGCGTGGTCATGGTCGAAATACCTCGTTCCGTGAGGAGCGTGCAGGTGACGGCGAAGCGCACCGAGGGGTGCGGGTGTTCCGAAGGGCGCGGGGGCGGTGCCTGCCGCGTCATCGGTGAATTCCGGCTCCCGTTCCTGCCTCGGGACCGGCCGGCAGGGCGCCGGCCGGTCCCGAAGGCTCGGCCGAGGGGACGTTGCGTCCGCGGCCAGAGGCTATTTTTGGACGCAGAGGGTGAACAACCCCTATGCACCCGGGTGCCGGATCCCCGCTGGTTCAGGTGGAGTTGAGGTGCAGGGCGTCGGAGTCACGCACCGAGGCGAGTGGTGTCCATCACTGTGCGATCACCCAACTCGCCGGAGGATAAGTGGAATTGTTCATTCCCTATTCCTCTGAACTGCGCCTCAGGCATCGTTGTCAGTGGGACTGGTGATGCTCCGAGCGACTCAAGTGACTCGTCTACCCCTTGCACAACAGGTTTAGGGGTACCCCCTACCTTTGTCTCGCTGGTTAAATGCGTAATGCGCCAGAACAGGGGTTCGTGCCATCCGCCCTGGCGACGTGGGCATACCTGTGTGAGCGGGAGTGGGTGTCGTATGAAGGAACAATCACCAACTGCTTCGTGGCTCGTTCGCTTTCCTTCGATACGGTGCGAGTCGGCGTAGAGGCGCCTTCGCCGCACCGCGCGCCACTGACGCGCCCGGCGCAAGGGATCCGGGATGGATCCCCGCGGCCTTACGGCCCTACAGCTTCACGGTAAAAAAACCGGCCGACAGGTCGTTTTATTTCCGATTCGAGCGGCACTCAGGGGGAGTGACCGCACGTCACAGGGAGGTGACACAGAGCGGATGCGCACACCGCAGGGGCAGTGGAGAGGCATTCCGGCGACCGGGCCACGGTTCCGCCGGAATTGAACCGAACGGCCTCTTGGACGTCATCGACTGTTACGCGTGCACCGCCGTTCTGGCGGGTGCGCCGATATGCGGCAGTTTCCGTGGGCTGACCTCCCGCGGCTGCCGGTTTTACTGCCATTCCTGATCGGGACCATTGCGGTGCGCAGGCCTATCTCGTGTGCGCTGCGGTACGGGGGAAACGATTTTGTTGACGTCATCATTCATTGTTGAACGCGAGACCGAGCTGGCCGCCCTCGGTGAAATGCGCGACGCGGCCGATGAAGGGCGCGGCCGGGTGGCCGTGGTCACCGGTGCCGTGGCAACCGGCAAGACCGAACTCCTGGTGCAGTTCACCGAACAGGCCGTCGCCGGCGGCGCACTGCTGCTCGAGGCCACCGGCGCCGCGGCGGAGCAGCGCTGGCCGCTGGGACTGGCCAAAAGACTGTTCGCCGGCCTCCCGCAGGAATCCGCGGTACGCGACGACGTACTGCGCCTGATGGACAAGGAGCCCGAGGACAGGAAGCACTGCACGGTGCGTCTCTTCCCGGCCATCGCCGAATCCGTCCTGGAGCTGGCCAAGGACCGGACGATGGTCATCGCCGTGGACGATGTCCACCTCGGCGACGAACTCTCCCTCCAGCTGCTGACCAGCCTGGCCCATCGCGTCCGCAGCGCACGGGTTCTCATGGTGGTCACCGCCTCTTCCCAGCTGCCCCAGGGCCGTTCGGCGCCCCTGGGCGAACTGCTCAGCCAGCCCCACTGCCGGCGCCTGCGCCTCCAGCCGCTCTCCGAGGACGGCGTGGCGCGGATGCTCGCCCAGTGCCTCCCGGGACCGGCGTCCGAGGCGCTGGCCGCCGACCTGTACGCGGCCACCAGCGGCAATCCGCTGCTGGTCCGGGCGCTGCTGGAGGATCAGCTGGCGTACGGCGACGAGCACGAAGGGACCGCTGCGGCACTGACGCGCGGGGAGAGTTACGCCGGAGCCGTCATCGAGACCCTGCACCGCTGCGGGCCCGAGGCGCTGGCCCTCGCCCGCGGCACCGCGGTCCTCGCCACCGCCGCCACGGCAACCCTGCTCAGCCGACTCCTCGACCTGCCCACCCGGGTGATCGAGGCCGGAGTGCGCGGCCTGGCCCACAACGGACTCTTCCGCCACGGGCGGTTCCGTGACGAGGCGGGCGCGCGGGCCGTCCTCGACGCGGTACCGGAGGCCGAACTCGCCGGCCTGCACCACCGCGCCGCCGTGCTGCTGCGCAACGACGGCGCCGCGGCCTCCGAGGTGGCCCGCCACCTCATCCGTACTGCGCCGCAGGGCGAGGAATGGACCGTCCCCGTGCTGCGCGAGGCGGCGGAATACGCGCTGCTCGACGGCGACGCCACGTTCGCCCGGGACTGTCTGACGCTGGCTCAGAAATGCAGCACCAGAGAGCAGGAGCGCATCGCCGTACAGGTCCGGCTCGCCAATGTGCTGTGGCGGTCCAACCCGTCGGCCCTCGGTGAGCATCTGTCGACGCTCGTACCGGAGATGACACAGGAGCGGCTCACGCCCGACGAGCTGATCGTGTGCGTGGGCTATCTGATCTGGGGCGGCTGGCTGGACCAGGCCGCCACCGTCCTCGAGGTGCTGGAGCGGTCCGCCACCTGGTCGAGCGCCGAGCAGCGCGAGGCGCTCGCCGTCGCCCGGCAGTGGCTCGCCGTGATCAGCCCCGCCCACCTCGCCGTCGCCCCGGGCGAACTGCCGGACGTCTCCCTCGCCTCCGAACCTCTGGGCGACACCGCATACATCGCCCACCAGCACGCCGCATCGGCGGTCTCCGCGGCGCTGTCCGGCGACTCGCCGCAGCGGGGCGTGATCCTGGCCACCCGGCTGCTCCAGCGTTTCCGGCTGTCCGACGGCTCGGTCTGGCCGCTGGCCCTCGCTCTTTTTGCGCTCCTCTACGCGGGTAGTACGGACCTCGCACAGTCCTGGTGCGACCGGCTCCTGGCCGAATGCGATGAGCGCTACGGGCTGACGTGGCAGGCGCTGCTGACCGCGGTCCGCGGTGAGATCGCGCGCCGTCAGGGCGATCTCGTCACCGCCGCGGACCACGCGGAGTCGGCTTTAGCGGCACTGCCGCGGCAGGCGTGGGGCGTCGCCGCGTACTTCCCGCTGGCCACCCTGGTCCTCGCGTACACCGAGATGGGCCGCTACGACGACGCCATGGAGCTGCTCAACCACACCGCTCCCGAAAGCCACCTCGACACCCTGCCCGGACTGCACTTCCGCCGCGCCAGAGGGCGCTGGTACCTGGCGACGGGCCGCTTCCACGCCGCGCTCGGCGACTTCCTCATGTGCGGTGACCTCATGCGGCGCTGGCACATGGACGCCCCGGAACTCGTCCCCTGGCGCATCGACGCCGCCGACGCCTGGCTGGCCATCAGCGAACCGAAGAAGGCCCTCGCACTCGCCGAGGAACAGCGGTCCCTCAGCCCGGCCCGGGAACGCGGCATGATGCTGCGCGCCCTGGGCACCGCGGGCACCGGGCGCGAGCGCCTCGAAGCGCTGGAGGAGGCCGTCGGCATCCTCCGCAACGGTGGTGATCGTGTCCAACTGGCCATGGCATTGGGCGAGTTGGGGCGCGGCTACCGGGCCGCCGGAGATGTGCACCGGGGCCGGATGTTCGCCCACAAGGCATGGCATACGGCCAAACTCTGCGGCGCGGAGCCGTTGTGCCAGCGGCTGTTCCCCGGTGACACCGCACCCGACAACCGCATCGAGATACCGGCCCAGAGCACCGGCTCGCCCAACGCCGCGGCGGAAGCCCTCACCGGAGCCGAGGCCCGGGTCGCCGTGCTCGCCGCGCACGGCCACACCAACCGCGAGATCGCCGCCAAGCTGTATGTGACCGTCAGCACCGTGGAGCAGCACCTCACCCGCATCTACCGGAAACTCCGTGTGCAGCGCCGCCGGGACCTGCCCAAGACGCTCTCCAGCAGAGTCGGCGGGCTGTGCGCCGACCTCTAGCGGTCGAGTGCGCCGGCCGTGTCACCCCCACACGGCCGGCCGCACCCGCACTCCACTGGGCGGGCGCCGCTACCGCGGCTCCAGGTACGGCCCCAGTGCCTCGGTCACCGTGTCGATCACCGCGGCTTGGTGCCGCTCCAGGAAGAAGTGCCCGCCGCTGAACGTGGACAGCGCGAAATCGCCGCGGGTGTGCGCCCGCCAGGCTTCCGCCTCCTCCAGGGTGGTGTGCGGATCCGCGTCGCCGGTCAGGACGGTGACGGGGGCATCGATCACCGCGTCCGGCCTGCTCCGGTACCGCTCCACCGCCCGATAGTCGCTGCGGATCACCGGCAGTACCACGGCCTTCAGCTCGTCGTCCTCCAGCCACCGGGAATCCGTGCCGCCCAGCCGTCGGATCTCCTCGATCAGCAGGGCATCCGGCTCCTGGTGGACGGTGTCGGAGCGGAATCGGCCGGGCGCTCGACGTCCCGAGGCGAACACCCGGACCGGGCCGCGCTCGCCCCGGCGTTCCACCCGCAGCGCCACCTCGAAGGCCAGCACCGCGCCCATGCTGTGGCCGAAGAACGCCATCGGCAGACCGGCGCCGTCGCCATCGGCCCGCAGCTCCGCGTCGATCCGGTCCGCGAGTTCGCCGATGTCCTCGATGCGCGGTTCCCGCCTGCGGTCCTGCCGACCCGGGTACTGCACGGCCGCCACTTCCACGGCTGGGGACAGCGCAGCCGACATCGGGAAGTAGTAACTCGCAGACCCGCCCGCATGCGGAAAGCACACCAGGCGCATCCGGGCCTGCGGAGCGGGATGAAAGCGGCGCAGCCAGTCGTTCTGCCGCGTTGCCGAAATGGTCACGGTTCCGTTCCTGCCGTAGAAAGCTGCCGGGACATCGAACCTCGCATCGCGGCGACGCCCGGACAACCCCTGTCTGCCCCAGTGCGAGGTGCTGTTCCGAGAGGTGTGGAGCCCCTGATGCCAGGAGTTACGGTCCTGGCGAAGGAGAACCACCAGCACCACGGCAGCACCCCGTGAGCACCCGGACGAACTGCACGAGCGCGCGAGCGCGCAATCCCGCGTCGCGGCAGAGAACGGATCCGGTGAGGCGTCCGCGGAGGTCAGCCCACTGACAGGTGGTACCGCACCTTCTCCTTCGCCTGGGCTCCCAACCGGTCGTAGAACCTGATCGCGTCCGCGTTCCAGGGCGGGGTCTGCCACTGGATCTGGCCGAGTCCCAGCGCACGTGCTTCGGCCAGCACGGCCTCCATCAGCAGGGGGCCGACCTTCCGGCCCCGGTGGCCCTCGCGCAGGAACAGACAATCCATGTGGAGGTACTCTGCCCCGTCCCAGGTGGACACCTCCGGAGCGCACGTGGCGTACCCGATGATGTCGCCGTCGTCCAACTCCGCGACGAAGCACCGCAGTCGAGGATTCTCCGTACCGAACAGCAGCGTCGCCAGCCGCCGGGCCAGGTCGGTCGGCGGGGGCGTCGCCCCCTCGTAGGCGGCGTGCTCGGACGCCAGGTTGGCGAGATGTGCAAGATCGGCGACGCGTGCGCGGCGCACCCTGGCCGAACCGGCTCCCGTCACCGGACCTCTCCCTCCAGCACATCGCCGCGCCAGGCCGCGAGCCGGTCGTCGAGCGCACCCTGACCGTCCAGCACGTGTCGACTGAGGGCATCCCGTTCGTGCGCCAGAACCGCCGCCTCCCACACGCACGGGGCAAGACCCGACCGGCCGGGCCGCAGCCCAGCGGCATCACCGGCCGGACCGACGAAGACGGCGAGGTCGGACATGTACCCCTCGATCCACGTCTGCACCAGGACGTAGTCACCGTCGCCACCGGCATGGACGAGCAGCACGGCAAGCCCAAGTGAGCCCCGCAGATACGCCGATGACAGGTGATCGGCGGCAAGCCGCAGGGCCGTCTCCAGGCTCTCGTCCGTCACGCCGCGTCCCGGCGCCTCGATCGCATAGGGCTTCACCAGGTGCCCGGCAACCACGCGACTGCTCCATGGCCGCACCCTGCGCGCGTGATAACCGTCGGCCAGCGCCAGCAACGCATCCGCATCGACGGCGCTCGGGGACCGGCGGGCCGGGGACTCTCCAAGATCGGTCATACGCCCATGATGCACACGTGTGCTCCACGCTCCACAAGGTGCGTCATCTGCGTCATCTGCCGTGGGTCGCCTGCCAGTTGACGGAACCTAGTTGCGCACTTCGAGGACGAAGGTGTCGCCGTCGACCGTGATCATGTCGCCGTCCTGCATCTGCTGGACGGCCTCGCCCGCGTCGCGGACTCCGGTGTTCGGGGCGTCGCTGCTGCTGATCACGAAAACCACCAGCCCGGCGAGCACGGCCGTGGCCGCCGCGATGGTGTCCGCCTTGCTCTTCAGCATGTTTCCCCCGATTCCCTGATGCTGCGGCGACCGACCCTAGCGAACGGCCGCGCCCGGGGCAGATGCGGGGACCAAGGAACTTGCTCCTGGGAACCGAGGGGGCCGGCGACCGGGGGACTGGGGGGATCGGCGACCGTGGCACCAGGGCACCTGGATGCTCCACCGGGACGCACCCCCGCCCCCCGACCAGCCGCCCCCTACCGCCCCATCACCACCGCCGTCACCACAAACCCCGACTCCACCATCCACCGCCCGCTGAATTCGGTGAGCTCTGCCCCGTCGACCCGAGCTCCGGGCACGAGGAGGCGGGCGGTGAAGGTGGCGTCGGTGGGGTCGAGGGTGAGGAGGGCGTCCTCGAAGCCCAGCCAGCGGCCGGTGAGCGGGTACCACGCCTTGTAGACGCTCTCCTTGGCGCTGAACAGCAGGCGGTCCCAGCAGACTTCGGGCTCCACCTTCGCCAGGTGGCGGAGCTGGGCGCGTTCCTCGGGGAGGGCGACGAGGTCGAGCACCCCGGGGTCGTTGATGGGCTGGTTGGGCTCGGCGTCCAGGCCGACGGTCAGTATGTCCCGCGCGCGGGCCACCGCCGCCGCGCGGTAGCCGTTGCAGTGGGTCAGCGCGCCGACGATGCCGTCCGGCCATCGGGGGGCGCGGCCGGGGCCGGGGAGTATCGGGGCGGGGTCGATGCCGAAGTGCGACAGTGCGGTGCGGGCGCAGCCGCGTACGGTGCCGAACTCCTTCTGCCGCTTGGGCACCGCGTTCTCGACCAGCGCCCACTCCTCCGGGTACATCTCGGACAGCGGGAGGTCCTCGAAGGACTCGGCCGTCGCGATGGGCGCCGGCAGCAGTTTTTCGATCATGCGTGGGTTCCGGTGGGGTCGGAGACGGCCGTGGCCGTGGCGGGCAGGATCTGCACCGGGCGGCCCGGTGCGGCGGAGCGGCGGCGCCACTCGCGCGGATAGCCGAGCGAGACCTCCTGGTGGGGCACGCCGTCGCAGATCAGCAACCGGGGGATGTGGAGATGGCCGTAGACCACGGTCGCGGCCCGGAAGCGGCGCGGCCAGTCGGCGCTCTCCTCGGTGCCGCACCACAGCGCGAACTCCGGGTGCCACAGGGGCCGGGTGGGTTCGCGGACCAGCGGCCAGTGGTTGATGAGGATGGTGGGCAACCCCTCGGGGACGGCGGCGAGTCTGGCCTCGGTGGCCGTCACCCGCGCCCGGCACCACGCCTCGCGCGTCGGGTACGGGTCGGGGTGGAGGAAGAACTCGTCGGTGCAGACCACACCGGCCTCTTCGGCGGCGGCCAGGGCGGCGTCCTTGGTGGCCAGTCCCGGCATGCGGAAGCTGTAGTCGTAGAGGAGGAAGAGCGGGGCGATGACGACCGGGCCGCCCTCGCCCTCCCAGACGGGGTAGGGATCCTCCGGAGTCAGCACGCCCAACTCCCGGCAGATGCCGACGAGATGTTGGTAGCGGGCGACGCCGCGCAGCTGTACCGGGTCCTCGCTCGGCGTCCACAGTTCATGGTTGCCCGGCACCCACACCACCTTGGCGAAGCGGCTGCTGAGCAGGGTGAGCGCCCAGCGGATGTCGGCGGTGTACTCGCCGACATCGCCGGCGATCAGCAGCCAGTCGTCGTCGGACTCCGGGTGCAGCCGCTCGACGATGTCACGGTTCTCGTCGTACCGGACGTGCAGATCGCTGACCGCCACCAACTTGCCGCGCCCGGGGGCACGGCCCGGCGCCGGACCGGGGGCGGGCGCCGGGGCGGCGTCCCGGGGAATGCTGCGGATCTCATAAGCCATGGTCGAAGTAAAGACGGTGCCGGGGCGAGAGTGAAGTGCGGGCGGGTTCGGGCGCGTTGCGGGCCTTCGAGTACCGGGGCCGGGCGGTCTCCTCAGAGGACGGCCGGCGGCCCCCCGCGGCGGATGCGAGCGGCCAGCCACAGGTCGAAGCGGTCGTCGGGATCGTCCAGGCGGCGGCCGGTGAGGGCCATGACCTTGTCGAGGCGGTTGCGTACGGTGTGGCGGTGGACGCCGAGGCGGCGGCTGGTGGCGTCCCAGGCGCCGCCGGTCTCCAGCCAGGCCGCCAGAGTGGCGATCAACTCCTCGCCGTTGTCGGCCAGATCGAGCGGGCCGAGCACGGTGTCGGCATAGCCGTGCAGCGTGCGGCGGTCGCCCAGATCGAGCAGCAGCTTGCTGGCCTGACTCTCCCGGGCCTCGGCCGGCGCGCCGCTCGAACGGCTCACCGCGAGCAGCCCGGTCGCCTGCCGCAGCGAGACCCGTACGGCCTCCGGGGCCACCGCCGGACCGATCCCGGCCGGGCAGCGCGGCGCGAACCGGCCGAGCACCTCGCGGGTGTCCAGATCCTCGCCGACGACCGCCTCGACGACCGTGCCGCTCACCCTGACCAGGCCCCCGGGCATCGCCAGCGCCAGGTCCGCGGCCATATCGGCGATGGCGCTCTCCGGGGGCGACGGCGCGCTCCGGCCCGTTCCCGCGGGCTCCACCGCCACACCGCGCACCCGTTCCGCGGTCAGGCCGGCCGAGGCCAGGATGTCGCGGGCCCGGCCGCCCGTCGGCTCCTCCTCGGCCAGCAGTTCCGACAGCAGCGCCGACCTGCGGCGACGCTCCGGCTCATCGCGCAGATGGCGGCGCTCCAGCTCCAGCGAGAGCAGGGAGACCAGACCCGGTACGACCGAACGGGCGGCGTCGTCGGGGTGCCCGGTGAGCAGCAGCAGGCCGCGCAGCCGCCGCGCGCCCAGTGGCTGGACCTCCAGCTGCCGCCCCGCGGCCGTACTGGACGCGCTGCCGCGCAGCCCCCGCGCCGCGACCCGCTCGATCAGATCCCGCGCCTCCGCCGGCGGCGGACCGGCCCCCCGCTCACCCGCCGCGAGCAGCCGCCCGAGCGGGTCGAGCACCGCCGCGCCCACCCCCGTCGCGGCCGTCCACTCCTCCAGCATCGGCCGCAGCCCGTCCCCGGCCGCCGCGGCGGTCAGCCGCCGCTGGGTGGCGAACGCCCGGTGCAGCACCGCGCGCTGCTCATCGGCCCGCGCATCGAAAACGGCCTTGGTCACGGCGATGAACGGCACCTCGTCCGGCACCGTCAGCAGCGGCAGCCCGGCCTCCCGCGCCGCCCGGACCAGGGGCTCGGGCGCCTCCTGGTACGGCAGCCCCTGCCCGAGCCCCAGCGCCAGACACGCCGCGCCGCCCTCGGCCACGTCCCGGACATACGCCCGGCAGGCGGCCGGCTCCATCGGCAGCAGCAGGCCGATGGTCATCAGCAGCTCACCGCCCTGGAGCCACTTGCCCGGAGTCAGCAGGTCCGAGACGGTCGCCGCTTCGATGGTGCGCGCCAGCAGCTGCGGCGGCACGTCATAGGCGACCGAGAGGTTCAGGTCGGGCCGGGACAGGAGGTCCGACAGATGCAGGGGCATAGACACAGTGTCCATCACCTGGCCATGGGATGGACGATCAGGCGAACGAGTCCGGGCCGGAGGTGCGCCCGCGGCCCGCTGCGCCCGGACGCCCGGGCAGTCCCGAACGCCGGGCGGGCCCGCACGCACTCGTCACCAGCCGCAAGGCA
Organism: Streptomyces gilvosporeus; assembly: GCF_002082195.1. Lineage (GTDB taxonomy): Bacteria > Actinomycetota > Actinomycetes > Streptomycetales > Streptomycetaceae > Streptomyces > Streptomyces gilvosporeus. The sequence goes on from NZ_CP020569.1 coordinate 6,972,091, forward strand.
AAGGGGCAACCGCACGCCCACCGGCGCGGTTGCCCCTCACTGCCGGGATCAGACCGCCGGCGCCGGGAACGTCGGGTACTCCACCCCGGAGACGTGCTGGACGACGCGGATGACCTGGCAGGAGTAGCCGAACTCGTTGTCGTACCAGAGGTAGAGGATCGCGTTGTCGCCCTCGACCTTGGTGGCGCCGGCGTCGACGATCGAGGCGTGGCGCGAGCCGATGAAGTCGTTCGACACCGCGTCCGGGGCGCTGATGAAGTCGATCTGGCGCTTGAGCGGCGAGGTCAGCGAGACGTCACGGAGGTAGTCGAGGACCTCCTCGCGGGTGGTCTCACGGGCGAGCTGGAGGTTGAGGATCGCGATCGAGACGTCCGGCACCGGCACGCGGATGGAGCTGCCGGTGATCTTCGCCTTGAGGTCGGGCAGCGCCTTGGCGACGGCGGAGGCGGCACCCGTCTCGGTGATGACCATGTTGAGCGGCGCCGAGCGGCCGCGACGGTCGGACTTGTGGTAATTGTCCAGCAGGTTCTGGTCGTTGGTGAACGAGTGGACCGTCTCGACGTGGCCGCGCAGGACGCCGTACTCGTCTTCCATCGCCTTCAGCGGCGGGACGATCGCGTTGGTGGTGCACGAGGCGCAGGACAGGATCTGCTCGTCCGGCTTGATCATGTCGTGGTTGACGCCGTGGACGATGTTCGGGACATCGCCCTTGCCCGGGGCGGTCAGGACGACCTTGTCGATACCGGGGCGCAGGTGCTTGGAGAGGCCCTCGCGGTCGCGCCACTTGCCGGTGTTGTCGATGAGGATGGCGTCCTTGATGCCGTACGCCGTGTAGTCGATCTCCGTCGGGTCGTTGGCGTAGATCACCTTGATCTCGTTGCCGTTGGCGACGATCGTGCTGTTCGCCTCGTCGACGGTGATCGTGCCCTGGAACTGCCCGTGGATGGAGTCGCGGCGCAGCAGTGAGGCGCGCTTGACGATGTCCTGGTCGCCGCCCTTGCGGACGACGAGGGCGCGCAGCCGCAGGCCGTTGCCGGAGCCGGCCTTCTCGATCAGCAGACGGGCGACGAGGCGGCCGATGCGGCCGAAGCCGTACAGGACGACATCGCGCCCCTCGGCGCGCTCGATCTTGTTGTCGCCCGTGGCACCGGCGACGGCCTGGGCGGTGAAGTCCTCCACCGAGAGACCGCGGTCATCGGTCCTGTACGTCGCGGCGAGCATGCCGATGTCGATCTGCGAGGGGCCGAGATCGAGCGTGGTGAGCGCCTGGAGGAACGGCAGCGTCTCGGTGACCGAGAGCTCCGCGCCGGCGATCTGCCGGGCGAACCGGTGGGTCTTGAGAATGCTGACCACCGACTTGTTCACCAAGGAGCGGCTGTGCAGCAGGACCGTGACGTCCCGCTCCCGGTGCAGCTTCCCGATGAGCGGGATCATCGACTCCGCGATCTCCTCGCGGTTCTTCCAGTTGGTGAACGAGTCGTCGTTGACAGTCACAGGCGTATCTTTCGAGCTAGGCGGCGCTCATATGCTAACCCGCCGTTTGTTTGATCGTTCGCGGGGTGCCGCCCGGAGGGGGAGCGGGGCGCTGGACGGGGCGCTGGGTGAGGTGAAGGTGTGCCTGTTTAAGGGGATTCGTGCCGGTCTGATTGTGGCGCGAACCTCGCCGGGGCTGTGCTGTCGCTGCGCCGTCACGCCGTCACGCCGTCACGCCGTCGCGTCGTCACATGGTCGTCACATGCAGGAACCCCGGGACGCGGAGTCCCGGGGTTCGGATGCGGCCTAGGCGGCGCGCAGGGTGCAGGCGTGCAGCTCAGAGGCCGAAGGTGTGCACCTGGACCAGCTGGGCGAGCTGCGAGGCGGGCGTCGAGGCCGCGAGAGCCTGGGCGGTACCGGCGACGTCGCCGACGTTCACCGAGCCGCCGTGGCCGGCAATCTCGAGGCTGCCGCTGGCGAGCCCGCCGGAAATTCCGTCCAGCTCACTGTCGGAAATTTCGGAGGCGTTTATCTCGGAGGTGAAGCGCATAGCGTGCCGTTCCCTTCAAATCACTGGCCTTTGAATTCGCGCCGGCCGAGCGACCGTCAAGTCAATCGGCCCGGTGCGATGTTACCGCGCAGCCGATGGCGGACGTTGGGGACGTCAGTGGCGGCGACGGTGTTCGCGGAATGTAATCACGGCTGCTGAGCGCGGGGCAACGTGGCATGCGGTTTTTTTACCTGCTTGAAATTGCGCCACCAGGAGCTGGCAACGTGGCCCGGGGAAAGGGCTCGATTCGCGGGAATTTGCAGGAATAAGTCTGACCTGGAGATTTGTTAGCCTTGAGGTCAAAATCCTCGCGCGCCGCCTTACGGGATAACCTCTGCGGAAAATTCCGGCGTGGGTCCCTTACAGTCGTGCCTCGACGCGTATATCTCCATTACGTATTGACGGGTACCTGATGGGGTGAGATGGAGGAGATCGCATCCGATGTCTGAATCATCTGCAACTCCTGCGTCTTCTGCGTCTCCTGCGTGTTCTGAGTCTTCCGCGGCTTCTGGGTCTTCTGCCTGTTCGGGCCCCGCCGCCGGGAGTCATCCCCCGCTCCCCGGACGTTATGGCCCGTAGGGGTCTTCTCATCCCCTAGGGGATTTCCCCTACATCGGAATATCCCCCCTGGACCGATTTTTCCCCCACGACCACCACCGATTCCGCCCCCACCCGCACCACCCCGTCCCCGGCGGACCCCTCCCCACCGTCCCCGTCCCCATCGCCCCAAGCCGCCAGGACGCGCAGGTGCGGCGCGGGCCCGGTGGGGGTGCCGAGCGGGATGGTGGCCGCCGAGTCGGGTGACAGGTTCACAGCCACGTGGACGGGCCCGCGCCGTAGGGAGAGCCAGCGGGCCTTCTCGTCGTGGAGCACCTGGGTGCGGGCCGGATCCGGATCCGTCAGTGCCGGGAGTTCGCGTCGCAGGCGGAGCAGGGTCCGGTGCCAGGCGAGCAGGGCGGCATGCGGTGCGCCGTCGGGTTCGGACCAGTCGAGGACGCAGCGGTCACGGGTGGCCGGATCCTGCGGGTCGGGCCAGTCGGCATCCGTACCGCCCCAGTCGTGGGCGGCGAACTCCCGGCGGCGGCCGGCCCGTACCGCCTCCGCCAGCTGCGGATCCGTATGGTCGGTGAAGTACTGCCAGGGCGTCCGGGCGCCCCACTCCTCGCCCATGAAGAGCATCGGGGTGAAGGGCGCGCACAGGACCAGCGCGGCGGCGCAGGCCAGCAGGCCGGGGGAGAGGGTGGCCGCGAGGCGGTCGCCGAGCGCGCGGTTGCCGATCTGGTCGTGGGTCTGGGCGTAGCACAGCAGCCGGTACGGGGGCGTGCGGCGCGGGTCGAGCGGGGCGCCGTGGGTGCGGCCGCGGAAGCTGGAATATGTACCGTCGTGGAAGAAGCCGCTGGTCAGGGTCTTGGCGAGGGCGGCGAGCGGGGCGCGGGCGAAGTCGGCGTAATAGCCCTGGGATTCGCCGGTGAGGGCGGTGTGCAGGGCGTGGTGGAAGTCGTCGTTCCACTGGGCGTGCAGGCCGTGGCCGCCGCTCGCCCGTGGTGCCGTGGTGAGCGGATCGTTGCGGTCGGACTCGGCGATTAGGAACAGCGGCCGCCGCAGATGGCCGGCCAGCGCGTCCACGGCGGCGGACAGGTCCGTGAGGAAGTGCCGGGCGCGGGAGTCGTGCAGCGCGTGCACCGCATCCAGCCGCAGTCCGTCGATCCGGTAGTCGCGCAGCCAGGCGAGCGCGCTGCCGATGAAGTAGTGACGCACCTCGTCGGAGCCGGGGGCGTCGAGATTGACCGCCGTCCCCCAGGGCGTGTGGTGGGTGTCGGTGAAGTACGGCCCGAAGGAGGGGAGGAGGTTGCCGGAGGGGCCGAGGTGGTTGTGGACGACGTCGAGGACGACCCCGAGGCCGTGTCCGTGCGCGGCGTCCACGAACCGCTTGAGCCCGTCCGGCCCGCCGTACGGTTCATGGACCGCCCAGGGCGCGATCCCGTCGTAGCCCCAGCCGTGCCGGCCGGGGAACGGGCACACCGGCAGCAGGGAGACATGGGTGATCCCCAGATCCGCCAGGTGCGCGAGGCGTTCGGCGGCGGCGTCGAAGGTGCCCTCGGGGGTGTACGTGCCGATGTGCAGTTCGTAGAGGACCGCACCGGGCAGCGGGCGGCCGGGCCACGGGTGCCGCCAGGGGAAGCGGGTGTGGTCGACGACCGCCGCGGGGCCGCCGGGGCCGTCCGGCAGCCGGGCGGCGCGCGGATCGGGCAACGGCGGGCCGCCGTCGAGTCGGTAGGCGTAGCGGTCGCCGTCGCGGGCCGGCGCGGTCGCGCGCCACCAGCCGTCGCGTTCCGTATCGCGCTCCAGAGGGAGCGGCGGTTCGCCGGCCCGGGCGCCCGCCCACTGGAGCGTGACGTGTTCGGCGCTCGGCGCCCACACCTCGAACAGCACGGTGCTGACTCCTTCCTGGGCCTTTTCGCCCCGGGCCGCCCCGCCCCGCGTGGTTGCCCCGGTCCTTCCGCCCTCCCGACGACGAAAGCACGCCGTCCGCCCTCCCGACAGGCAGACGTGGCGAGATGGCGTGACTTCGCGCCGCTGATTGCGCCATTCCGCCGCGCATCCGTCCCGCCGGCCACAAGCGTCCCGCCTGCCGCACCCGTCGCATCGGCGCAGGCCGACACCTCGCTGGACAGCGGCTCACGCCCGCCGCAGAATCACAGAATGACTTCGCTCGAGTTCCCCGCAGGGCCGATGCGCCCGTCCGACGCGGACCGGGAACGCGCTCTCGACCTGCTGCGCGACGGCGCGGCGCAGGGACGCCTGTCCCAGGACACCTTTCTGCGTCGGCTGGAACTCGTCCTCACCGCCCAGCAGCACTCCGATCTCGCCCTGGCCACCGCTGACTTGGAGAACCGGGGCAAGCTCCAGGGCGCGGTCCTGCGCACGGTCGGCCGGGTGTCGGCGTTCCACATCAGGGTGCGCCGGGCCTGGCGCATGGAGCGACTGCCGAAGCTGCTGCTGCCGGAGCCGGGCCCGTTCCCGCTGCTCATAGGGCGGGCGCCGGGCGTGGGCCTGCGGCTCAACCACGAGACGGTCTCCCGCGCGCACGCCGAACTGCGCAGCGCCGGCAGCGGCTGGATGCTGCGCGACCTCGGCTCCACCAACGGCACCTGCGTCAACGGGCGCCGCGTGGTGGGCGAGGTGCCCGTGGGGCCGGGCGATCACATCACGTTCGGGCGGGTGGACTACGTCCTGACGGAGCGTTGAGCGGCGCCGTCCCCGCCGCCCGCATCCCCGCGCACCGCCCGGTCCCCCGAAGGATGGGAGGTCCACACGCCCTCACCGTGCGTCAGACCGGGCAGCATTCCCTCGGCCTCCCGGACATGGCGCGCCGGGAGGGTCCCGCGCACCCGCCAGTTCCCCTCTCCGCCCGTCGTCCCGCCCGTCACTCCGCCCGTCGTCTCGCCGAGTTCCGCGTCCAGCGCGGCGAGCCGGGCGGTGACCGCTGCCAGCGCATCGGACGGCAGCTCCGCCTCGAAGGCGTGATACGGCTCGTAGCGGCGGGTCCCGGCCCGGCGCAGCGCCCGTAGCAGCACGCCCGGGGTGACCGCGCGGAAGTCGCCGGCGGTGCTCATCGGCCCCACGAACCCGGAGCGGGTCAGCACCACCCGGCAGTCCGTCACCGCCCACCCCCTCGGCCCCTGCCGCAGCGTCGCCAGGACCGTCTCCTCGATGGCCTGGTGGAAGCCGTGCGGCAACGCGCCCAGTTCGGTCTCGTAGGCGAAGACCGGGCCGGAACCGTAGGCACCCGGCTCGACGCGCAGCCCGACCGTCGCCCAGTGCCCGCTGTGGCCCCGCTTGGCGATCTCGTACGACGCCTCGCCGACCCCGCAGGGCCGCTCCACACACACCACCCGGCTCGGCGTGAAGTGAGCCGCGATGCCGTACTCGTCGTGCAGCGTGGCCGCGATGATCTCCTTCTGCACCTCGCCGTGCAGCAGCACCGAGGTCGCGCCGCCGTCCGCGGGGCGCGCCTGGAGCAGCGGGTCCTGGTCGGCCAGCGCCAGCAGCGCGGCGCGCAGGACGGCGGCGTGCGCCGGGTCGTGTGCCCGGACGACGGTCTCCAGGGTGGGCGAGGCGAACAGCGCGTCGTCGGAATCCCGCAGCTCACCGAGGCGGTCGCCGGTACGGATGCCGGGCAGTCCGCGGATCACCGCGATATGGCCCGGGGTGAGCGGCTCCGGGGCACCCGGCGGCCGCCCGACGACCTCCAGGGACGTGATCCGCCCCCGTAGCGCGGCCCGTCCGCCGTCCGCCGTGCGCCGGTGCAGGGTGATCTGCTGACGCGGCCGCAACACGCCCTCGTAGAGCCGGACATGGGCCGTCCGCTCGCCGCCAGGCGGCTGGTGCACGGCGAACACCGTGCCCCGCGGCGGCCCGCCCGCTGCCACAGGAGCCGGCGGAATCAGCCCCGCCATCCCCTCGGTCAGCGCGCCGACCCCCTGCCCGCCGAGCGCCGAACCGAAGTACACCGGGTGCAGCGATCCGTCGGCCGTACGGGCGGTCAGCGCCGCGCGCACCCGCTGTGCGGACGGCGGCGGCCCCTCCACCACCCGGGCGAGCATCGCGTCATCCGCCTCGGCCACCGCCTCGGCGACCCGGTTCCTGGCCCGCTTATCCCGCAGGTCGTACGGCACCGCGCGGGCCCCCGGGGTGCCGAGCCCGGTCACCGACGTCATCGCTACGGGCACGGGGACCAGCAGCCGACGGATGTCCGCCAGCAGCGGCTCGCCCCGGGCGCCGACCCGGTCGATCTTGTTGACGAACAGCAGGGTGGGCAGCCGCAGCCGCCGCAGCGTCTTCATCAGGACCCGGGTCCTGGCCTGGACGCCCTCCACCGCGGACAGCAGCAGGACGGCGCCGTCGAGCACCCCCAGGGCGCGTTCGACCTCGGCGATGAAGTCGGAGTGGCCGGGGGTGTCGATGAGGTTGATCTGGACGTCGCCGACGGTGAAGGAGGCGACGGCGGAGCGGATGGTGATACCGCGCTGCCGCTCCAGCGCGCCGGTGTCCGTACGGGTGTCACCGGCGTCGACGCTGCCGAGCCGGTCGATGACACCGGCGTCGAACAGCAGCCGCTCGGTGAGGCTGGTCTTACCCGCGTCGACGTGGGCGAGAATCCCGATGTTGAGGGTGTGCGCAGGGAACCGCGCAGGAAGGTGCGAAGGAGCCATGGAAGGAGGAGTCCTCGAGAACTGTCGTCCGGAAGGGGCGGTGAGTAGTTCCGAGGAATCGGCGCATTCGGGGCTCCTGAGATGTGGGGGAACGGAGGGGGAGACGGGCGTACGGGGCCATGGTGGCAGGTGACGTACGCCCGTCCGCAACCGAATTGTTCCGCGGGTGGGCGGATCCGCGCACGCGTGGGCCGGCGGCGGCACCGCACGGCACCGCACGGCGCCACCGGGCCGGCCGCGGCCCGGATCACCCCGCGGTGAACAGCGCCACCGGCGACTGGGAAAGCAGCTCGGTCAGTCCCACCGCCGTCCCGCCGTCCACCACCCGTCCGGTCAGCGCCTCGCGCCAGGGGCCGCCCGACGGCAGCCGCAGGACGGTGTCCCACCAGCCGCCGGTCTCCACCAGGCGCAGCGACAGCCGGGTGGCGACCGTGACGACCCGCCCGGCGCGGCCGAAGGCCACGCAGTGCTCGGCGGCGGGGCCCTCGGCGTCCAGCGGCTCGTAGCCGGCGGTGGCGTCGAACCACTCGGGGTGGGCGCGGCGCAGCCGCAGCGCGGCGGCCGTCAGCCGGAGCTTCTCGGCGGACAGATCGCGCGGCGCGGCCCCGCCGTCCAGTTCGGCGAGCAGCTCGGGCCGGAAGACGGCGGGCCGCCGGTTGTCCGGGTCGACCAGCGCCGCATACTCCCGCTCGGTGCCCTGGTAGAGATCGGGCACCCCCGGCATCGTCAGGTGCAGCAGCGTCGCGCCGAGCACGTTGGCGCGGATGAACGGGGCCAGTTCGTCGTGCAGCGCGGTCAGCGAGTCGGCCGCCGGGCCGCAGGGCCCGCCGCGGACGAACTCCGCCACCGCCTCCTCGTACTCCGCGTTCTGCTCCGTCCAGGACGTGCGCAGACCGGCCTCCCGTACGGCCTTGAGGACCGCGGGTGCGACCCGTTCGGCGGCCGCCGGGCCACCGGCCGACGGCCCGCCCAGCCCGAACACCGTCTGCCAGGCCAGCCAGGACACCATGGGATCCACCGTCCCCTCGGCCACCAGGTGCCCGCCCGCCCCGTCGGCCGTCTGTCCCAGCGCATCGCGCCACCGGTCCGGGCACTCCGACAGCACCGCGATACGCGCCCGGACATCGGCGCTGCGCTTGGTGTCGTGGGTGGAGAGCACCGTCCCGGTGGCGGGCCAGTCGCGCTGCAACCGGGCGCAGAAGTCGTGGAACGCCTGCGGACCGAGCGCGGGTGTGCCGGGGTCGCCGCCGACCTCGCAGGCCGACAGGAGCACCGGATAGCGGTAGAAGGCCGTGTCCTCCACGGACTTGGCGCGCAGGGCGGCGGCGGTCTGGGCGAAGCGGGCGGCGAAATCGGCCCGGTCGGCGGCATCGGGCACGTCGGCCGCGTCGGCCGTGTCAACCGCGTCGGCAGGGCCCGCGAGGTCGCCGCGCTCGGCCGGATCCCGGTCACCGCGGTCCCTTCCCTCGGGCGCCCCGCCCCCCTGCCGCCACCCCAGCGCCAGATCGTGGATCAGGTCCACCGCCCCCGCCTCCTCCGGCACCCGGAACGTGCCCCGCGCCCGGGCCGCCGCCTCGCCCAGCATCGCCGCGTCCTGCCCGGCGCGGCCCGGATCCGCGGCGTAGGGACGGTAGACCGGCAGCCGCACCAGCAGTTCCCGGATCGCCTGCCGCAGCGCCCACGGCGCATGGTCGCCCGGCCGCGGCGCGCGCTCGCCGATCCGCACCGCGGTGCGCACCAGCCGCTCGACCTCCGCGGCCAGATCGTGCGTGACCACCTCGTACGCGGCCCGGCGCACCGTCTCCTCCCAGTCGCCGCCCTCGTCGGCCAGCGGGGTGACGAAGTCGCGGTAGTGGGCGAAGAGCCGGCCGGCGCCCTGGGGGCAGACGAACAGCGCGTCGATGTGCCGCAGCGCGTCATAGCCGGTGGTGCCCGCGCAGGCCCAGCTCCCGGGCAGCCGCTCGTCGGCGCCGAGGACCTTCTCGACGACGGTCCAGCGGCCTCCGGTGGCGGCGTGCAGCCGGCCGAGATAGCCGCCGGGGTCCGCCAGGCCGTCGGGATGGTCGATCCGCAGTCCGTCGATGACGCCCTCGCGCAGCAGCCGCAGCAGCGTGCCATGGGTCGCCGCGAACACCTCGGGGTCCTCCACCCGCAGGGCGATCAGCTCCGAAATGGTGAAGAACCGCCGGTAGTTGAGCTCGCTGCGGGCCAGCCGCCACCAGGACAGCCGGTACCACTGGGCTTCGAGGAGGCGGGGCAGCGGCAGCCCCTCCGTACCGGGGCGCAGCGGGAAGGCGTGCGCGTGATAGCGCAGCACGCCGTCCTCGACGCGCAGCTGCCGCATCTCCTCGCCCAGCCGCCCCCCGAGCACCGGCAGCAGCAGCCGCCCGCCCTGCCCCGCCGCCCAGTCGATGTCGAACCACCGGGCGTACGGAGAACTGGGCCCGTCCCGCAGGACCGCCCACAGCGGCCCGTTCAGCGAGACCGGGGCGGGCAGCGCCATATGGTTCGGCACGACGTCGACGACCAGGCCCAGACCGTGCGCCCGGGCGGTCGCCGAAAGCGCGCGCAGCCCGCCCTCGCCGCCGAGCTCGGCCCGTACCGCCGTGTGGTCGACCACGTCGTAGCCGTGGGTGGAGCCCGGCACCGCCTCCAGGACGGGGGAGAGATGCAGATGGGACACGCCCAGCGCGGCGAGCTGCGGCACCGCCCGCGCGGCGGCGGCGAACGGGAAGTCCGGCTGGAGCTGTAGCCGGTAGGTGGCGGTCGGCGACGGACTCGAGGGCGGCGTCATGGGAACACCCGTACCCCGTGGAGGCCCTTGTGTGTCATCCGCCCGGCTCCTGGCGCGCTGTCGTTTCCTCCGAGCCGGTGGGGCGGTTGGCGACGGCCCTTCGTACGTCCGGTGGGTGGGGCACGCGGCGCGCCCCGGATAGCGTCGGCCGATGACCGCTGCCTACGCCACCTATCGCCGGGTGATCGCCCTGGGCGGGCCGCTGCTGCCCGTCGTCTCCTTCCTCGGCCGGCTGCCGACCGCCATGTGCCAGCTCGGCAGCCTGCTGCTGGTGGCCGAGACCAGCGGTTCGCTCACCACCGCCGGTCTGGTGGGCGGCGCCCTGGCGGCGGGGCAGACCGCGGCCGGGCCGCTGACCGGCCGGCTCGCCGACCGGCACGGCCAGCGGCCGGTCGTGCTGGCCGCCTGCTGGCTCAACGCGCTCGCGGTCGCCGCCCTGGTGGCGGGCTCCCTGGCGCGGATCGCGACGCCGCCGCTCGCGGCGATCGGCCTGCTGGCCGGGGCGAGCGTGCCGCAGATCGGGCCGCTCGCCCGTACCCGCACGGTGGCGCTGGCCCGTCGCGCGGGCGCCGACGACCGGCTGGTGGGCGCCGCGCTGTCCCTCGAAGGAACCCTGGACGAGGTCTCGTTCGTGCTCGGTCCGGCGCTGGTCGGGCTGGCCGCCACGCTCGCCCATCCGGCCGTCGCCCTCGCGCTGGCCACCGTCCTGCTGGCCGGCTGCGGCTCGGCGTTCGCCCTGCACCGTACGGCGACCGCGCTCCGGCCCGCCAAGGCCCCCGCCGGCGCCCGCCGTGCGCGCACCCGGCTGCCGGGCGGGGTGTGGGCCCTGCGGGCCTCGATGGCCCTCCAGGGCGCCATGTTCGGCGCCTGCCAGGCCGGGATCACCGCCCTCACCGCCCACCTCGGGCGGCCCGCGCAGGCCGGGCTCGTCTACGCCGCGATGGGCGTGATGAGCGCCGCCGCGGGCCTCTCGCTGGCCCTGGTGCCCGCACGGATCGGACTGCCGGCCCGGTGGCGGGCGGCGGGCGTCGCGCTGGTCGCGCTGTCGGCGCCGCTGCTGTGGGTGGGGACGCTGGGGGCGCTGTATCTGGTCGTCGTGGTCCTCGGCGTGGCCTTCGCGCCGCATCTGATCACCGTCTTCGGGCTGACCGAACGGGCGGTGCCCGCCTCCCGGTTGGCCGAGTCGATGGCGTTCCTGACCAGCGCGGTGGTCGGCGGCCAGGCCCTGGCGCTGGCGCTCTCCGGGCGGCTGGCCGACGCCTACGGGCCGCAGGCGGCCTTCGCCGTGGCCGTCGGGGCCGCCGTCCTGATCCTCGCCGTAGCGGCCGCCACCCGGCCGACCGCCGCGGCCCGCCCGGTCACGCGGGCCGTTGCAGCACCAGCAGACTCCGCCCCGTCAGCGTCAGCAGATCACCGGCCTTGACCTTGGCGCCCTGCCCGTCCGCCACCGCCCTCGGCCGGTCGGTGTCCACCACCACCTGCCACTGCCGTCCGTGGTGCGCCGGCACCGTGAACTCCTTGTCCTGCTCGTGCGCGTTGAACATCAGCAGGAAGGAGTCGTCCGAGACCGGTTCCCCGCGCGGCCCCGGCTCCGAGATGGAGCTGCCGTTCAGGAACACCGTCAGCGCCTTGGCATGGACCGACTGCCAGTCGCGCGTGCCCATCTCCTCGCCCTCGGCCGTGAACCATGCGATATCGGACAGATCGTCGTGCGTCCCCTCCACCGGCTGCCCCTGGAAGAACCGCCGCCGCCGGAAGACGGGATGAGTGCGCCGCAGCCACACCATCTGCCGTACGAAGGCGAGCAGCTCCCGCTCGTCGTCCGGCTCCTCCTCCAAGTCCGCCGCGGCGTCCTCGGCGTCCTCCCGGGCGCCGCCGCCCTCCGGCCAGTGCACCCACGACAGCTCGTTGTCCTGGCAGTACGCGTTGTTGTTGCCGCCCTGGCTGCGCCCGAACTCGTCGCCGTGACTGAGCATCGGCACCCCCTGCGACAGCATCAGCGTCGCCAGGAAATTGCGCATCTGCCGGGCCCGCAGCCGCCGCACCGAGGGATCGTCGGCCGGTCCCTCCATGCCGCAGTTCCACGACCGGTTGAAGCGCTCGCCGTCCCGGTTGTCCTCGCCGTTGGCCTCGTTGTGCTTGTCGTTGTACGCGACCAGGTCGTGCAGCGTGAAGCCGTCATGGCAGGTCACGAAGTTCACCGAGGCCAGCGGCCGCCGCCCGTCGCCCTGATAGAGGTCCGACGACCCCGTCAGGCGCGAGGCGAACTCCGCCAGCGTGCGCGGCTCGCCCCGCCACAGATCCCGCACCGTGTCGCGGTACTTGCCGTTCCATTCCGTCCACAGCGGTGGGAAGTTGCCCACCTGATAGCCGCCCTCGCCCAGGTCCCACGGCTCGGCGATCAGCTTCACCCGGCTGACCACCGGGTCCTGGTGCACCAGATCGAAGAACGACGACAGCCGGTCCACCTCGTGGAACTGCCGGGCCAGCGTCGCCGCCAGATCGAACCGGAACCCGTCGACATGCATCTCCTGCACCCAGTAGCGCAGCGAGTCCATCACCAGTTGCAGCACCTGCGGAGAGCGCATCAGCAGGGAGTTCCCGGTGCCGGTGGTGTCCATGTAGTACCGCTTGTCGTCCGTCAGCCGGTAGTACGAGGCGTTGTCCAGCCCCCGGAACGACAGCGTCGGCCCCAGGTGGTTGCCCTCGGCCGTGTGGTTGTAGACCACATCGAGGATCACCTCGATGCCCGCCCGGTGCAGCGCCCGCACCGCCGTCTTGAACTCCAGCACCTGCTGCCCGCGGTCGCCCCAGGAGGCGTACGCATTGTGCGGTGCGAAGAACCCGATGGTGTTGTAGCCCCAGTAGTTCGTCAGCCCCGTGTCCACCAGCCGGTGATCGTGCACGAACTGGTGCACCGGCATCAGCTCCAGGGCCGTGACCCCCAGCTTCGTCAGATGGTCGATGATCGCCGGATGCGCCAGCGCCGCATAGCTGCCGCGCAGCTCCTCCGGCAGCTCCGGGTGCAGCATCGTCAGGCCCTTGACATGCGCCTCGTAGAGCACCGTCTCGTGATACGCGGTCCGCGGCGGACGGTCGTCGCCCCAGTCGAAGTACGGATTGACCACCACCGACGCCATGCTGTGCGGCGCCGAATCCATATCGTTGCGCGCCTCCGGCCCCCCGAAGTGGTAGCCGTAGACCGCCTCGCTCCAGTCGATCCGCCCGCTCATCGCCCGTGCGTACGGGTCCATCAGCAGCTTCGCGGAGTTGCAGCGGTGCCCGTGCCCCGGGTCGTAGGGGCCGTGCACCCGGAAGCCGTAGCGCTGCCCCGGCATCACCCCGGGAAGGTAGGCGTGCCGCACGAAGGCATCGCTCTCGCGCAGTTCGACGGCGGTCTCCGACCCGTCGTCGTGCAGCAGACACAGCTCGATGCGTCTCGCGGCTTCGGAGAACACCGCGAAGTTCGTGCCCGCCCCGTCGTAGGTGGCACCCAGCGGATACATCTGTCCCGGCCAGACCTGCATGCGTAGACTCTTCCACCTTCTCGTCGGGCTGCGGCGACTCCGCGGCACACGTCCGCGGGCCGAAGCGAAATCCTTCCCCAGCCAGGTCCCGCCGGGCGGAAATTCACCGCATCTTCGCCGAAACGTGGGCAGCGGTCTCGATGTCGGATGGTCCTACCGAGGCTTATCAAGACCCTGCCAAAGTCGTACGGTCAACGGGCGGCCCACCGGAACACCCCATCGCGTGGGAACGGGCCCGCGGCATCCGGCTCCCACCGACGTCACGGCTATGAATCCGCTCACTCCCCGGCCGCACCGCGGTGGCAACGCACCCCGCGTTCCTGGGGAGTTGGCCGCCGACTCGGACCATCCTGCTGCACCACCCCCCGCGCCGCAGTAGTCTGCCTTGATCGTTGGCACGGGGGTTCGGAAGGCGGTGGCAGGTGAGCGGCGGGCTGGAGTTGCCCCCTGGTGACGAGGGTCACGAGGGTCATGAGGGCGGCTCCGTCGACGCACCGCCCGGAGCGGTGTCCCTGGCACGGCCGATGGAGATCGGGGCGGAACTCGACTGGGGCGCCGAGGCCTGGAGCGAGGTACGCACCCGCGCCCGCCGGGCCGGCCGTGCCTACATCTGGCTGAATCTGGTCGAGCAGCGGTTGCGGGCCGTGGTGGCGGCCGTGCTGCGCCCCGTATACGAGCCGGTGCACGGCGATGAATGGGTGATCGCGGCGGCCGGGCCCGCCGGGCAGGAATGGGTGCAGCGCGCGGTCGCGGTCCGCGAGGTCAGCCGCCGCAAGGGCTATCTCCTCGACCCCGCCGACGACAACATCCTCAGCTTTCTGACCCTGCCCCAGCTGCGCGAGCTGATGGTCCAGCACTGGCCCTGCTTCGAGCCGTACTTCGACGACCGCCGCGAGGTCGAGCTGGCCCTCGACGAGCTGGAGGTCGCCCGCAACATCGTCTCCCGCAACCGCGCGCTGTCGCGCACCGTCCTCGCCCAGGCGGAGCGGGCCTCGGCCCGGCTGCTAGACATACTGGGCTCCGGCACCGGCACCCGGATCTCGGGCCGGCTGCCCATCGACGCGGTCGAGGACCTCGTCGGCGACCGCTACGCCGACGTCGTCGGCGTCCACCCCGACCGGGTGCGGCTCCAGCGCCAGATCCCCGCCGAGGACCTCTTCGGCGGCGCCCGCCGGCTGGACGCGGTCGGCATAGGGCTGAACCTCCTCGTCCAGAACTACTCCGGCCGCCGCCTGGTCCGCCTCGCCGAATCCGGCTGCCGTATCCGCCTGCTCTTCCTCAACCCCGCCAGCAGCGCGGTCCGTCGCCGCGAGCGCGAAATCGGCCTGAAGAAGGGCGAGATGAGCCGCTCCATCGAGATGAACATCCTCCATATGCGGCGGGTACGGGCCCGGCTGCGCGACCCGGGCGCCTTCGAGATCCAGGTCTTCGACGAGACCCCCCGCTTCACCGCCTATCTGGTCGACGGCGACGGGGCGGACGGTCTGGCGGTGGTGCAGAGCTATCTGCGCAAGAGCCGCGGGATGGAGTCGCCGGTGCTGGTGCTGCGCGGGGGCGGCCGCGACATCGTGCGGTCGGACGGGCGCGACGGTGAGCACGGGCTCTTCGAGGTCTACCGGGAGGAGTTCGAGAGCGTGTGGGCGGACTCGCGGCCGGTGTCGTGAGGTGTGCGGGGGCCTCGTGGGGCGTGCGGCGCCCTCGACTACGGGGTCTCGGGGTACCCGCCGTCCACCCGCAGCTCGATCCCGTTGACGTAGTCGGCGAGCGGGCTGGCCAGATAGACGACCGCCGCCGCGATGTCCGCCGGGCGCCCCGGGCGTTCGCCCGCCGAACCGTCGATGCGCTCCTCGTCGGCCACGATGACCCCGGGGCTCACACAGTTCGCGGTGACCCCGGTGCCCGCGAGATGGTGCGCCAGGCTCGTCGTCATGTTCACCATGGCCGCCCTGGCCGCGGCGGGCGGTGCGGTCCCCGCGGCCCGGTGCCCGACGGTGATCACCCGGCCCCAGCCGTGTTGCCGCAGCGACGGCAGCAGGGTCTGGGTGACCCGCACGGTCGGCAGCACATCGCCCTCGAACGCGGTGTGCCAGTCGGCCGGACCGGTGCCGCCCCAGTCGCCCCCGGCGAACGGGCCGGCGTTGTTGACCAGGATCCGGGCCCCGAAGTCGCGAGCGGTGACCGCGACCTCCTCGGCGACGCCCGGTTCCGTCAGATCGCCGAGCACCACCTCGGTGCGCACCCCGCGGGCCGCGATCTGCTCGGCCACCGCCGCGGCGGCGGCCGCGTCCCGGCCGTGGACGAGGACCGCGCAGCCCTCGTCCGCCAGCGTCCCCGCAATCGCCGCCCCGATCCGCGAACCGGCGCCCGTCACCAGCGCTCCGCGTCCTGCCAGCCGTAGGTCCATGCGGTCAGAGTAGGGGCGGGCGACGGGCCGTGGCTGCCGTGCCGCGACGGGCGGCCGGGGGATTGTCAGTGGCGCATGCGAGAGTGAAACGGCAACGGGGGATGTACCACCGAAGGAGGGGCCGGCCATGAGTTGGCATCAGGAGCTGCTGGTCGGTTTCGACCTGGAGACCACCGGGACCGACATCGAGCGGGACCGTATCGTCACCGCCGCGCTCATCCGCCTGGAGGGGGACGGCCGGGTGGCCCGCAAGCAGTCCTGGCTGATCGATCCGGGGATCCCGATTCCCGAGGAAGCGGCCAAAATTCACGGCATTTCGACCGATTTCGTCCGCGCGCACGGCAGTGCGCCGGCCGCCGCGACAGAGGAGATCACCGAGGCGCTGGCCGAGGCGCTGCGCGCGGAGATACCGCTGGTGGTGATGAACGCCCGATACGACCTGTCGCTGCTCGACCGGGAGTGCCGCCGCCACGGCGTACGGACGCTGACCGAGCGCCTGGGCCATGCGCCCGCGCCGGTCATCGACCCCCTGGTCCTGGACAAGCATGTGGACCGCTACCGCAAGGGCAAGCGCGCGCTCCAGGCGCTGTGCGGCCACTACGGCGTGCGGCTGGACGGCGCGCACGAAGCGGGCGCCGACGCGGCGGCCGCGGCCGGTGTCGCCCGCCGCATCGGGGAGACGTACCCGGCCGTCGCGATTCCCTCACCGCGCGCCCTGCACGCCCTCCAGGAGGAGGCCGCCGCCGATCAAGCCGCCTCGTTCCAGGCGTACTTGCGGCGCTCAGGCGATCCGGCGGCGATAGTCCAGGGGGCCTGGCCACTCATCCCGTACCAGGTCCCCTGAGCGCCGGCCCGACCACCGGCCCGACCGCCGGCGTCAGAAGGGGTACCACCGCACGGTCGCGTCCTTCTCGCGCAGCGAGGCGATCCGGCGGCGGAATTCCTCGCGGGCCGCGGGGTTGCCGGGCGCGTGCTGGGAGACCCAGGCGCAGCTCGCCGTCTCCCGGGCCCCGCGCAGTACGGCACACCCCGCCCAGTCCCGTACGTCCCAGCCGTACACCGCCACAAAGGTGTCATAGGCCTCCGCGGCCAGCCCGTAGCGGTCCCGGCTCAGCGCCATCACCACCAGATCGTGTTCGCGCAGATCGGAGGAGAAGGTCTCCAGGTCGAGCAGCACCGGCCCGTCCGGCCCCACATGGACGTTACGCGGCAGCGCATCGCCGTGCAGGGGGCCGCGGCCCACATGCGACTCCAGCGCCGACGCGGCCGCCGCGAACGCATCGCGGCGCCCGCGCAGATACTCCGCGTCCTGCGCCGAGACGGCATCGCCCGCCAGCCGCAGCCAGCGCTCGACGCCGCCGAGGAGTTCGCGGCGGGGGAGGGCGAACGGCGGTTCCGGCAGCGCATGGACCACCTTCAGCAGTGCGGCGAGATCGCCCGGCCCGGCGGGGCGGACGGCCTCCGGGAGCCGCCGCCAGTAGGTCACGGGATGCCCGTCCACCACGGTGGCCTGCGGTTCGGCGGCGCGTACGGCCGGTACGCCGACGTCCTCCAGCCAGCGGGCGACGTCCAGTTCCCGCTCGGCGCGCTCCAGCAGCTCGGCGCTGCGGCCCACCCGGACGACCGGCCCGCGCTCGCCGAGCGCGAAGACGGCGTTCTCGCCGAGCGAGAGCAGCCGGGCGTCCGCCGCCGCCTCGGGCCGCCCGGCCGCGGCCAGGACGTCCCGGGCGCGCGCCTCGGTGAAGGCGGCGGTCGTCTCGGTCATTGGTTCTCCTTCGTGGATACCTCCGGCTTCAGCCGGAGGAGGAAACGAAGCTCCTGCGGAGCAGGGCAGGGAAAGGCGAATCGCCGCCAGGGCGATTTGGCGTCCACCACGGGTGTGGTGGGGCAGCCCATTTGGCCAAGGAATCTCAACTGTCAGTGCTCACAGGTTGTTGGGCATGACGACGGAAGCGAAGATGGAGGATGCCGGGCACTGCCGGTACACCTACCGGCTTCGTCTGTCGTCCACGGCCCGTGTCGCGCTCGAAGCGGAGTGGGACCGGTTGCGCTGGGTGTGGAATGAGTGCGTCGCGAAGTCGAAGGCGACGTATCTGCACAACAAGGTCACCGGCGAGAAGCAGACGTGTGGTCCGGTGCAGCTCGCCGCGATGCTGACCGACGCCCGCGCCCGTACCCCGTGGCTGGCCGAGGGCGCGTGCGTCCCGCAGCAGCAGTTGATACGCGGCTTCGGCAGGTCCCGCGCGAAGGCACTCAAGGACGTCAAGGCCCGGCTTCCCATGCGGCAGCGGGCCGGGATGCCGAAGTACAAGAAGAAGCGCGAGGCGCGTCCCACTCTGGAGTACACCAAGCGCGGGTTCCGGCTCAAGGACGGGCGCTTGCACCTCGCCGGTGGGGTCGTGGTGCGGGTGGTGTGGTCGCGGGAGCTTCCCAAGCCACCCTCCAGCGTGCGCGTCTACCGGGACAGCGTTGGACACTGGTGGGCATCCTTCGTCGTCCCCGCGGTGACGGATCACCTGCCCGAGACCGGGCACGTGATCGGCATCGACTGGGGCGTCAAGGAAACCGCGACCACTACATCCGACGCCCACGATCTTCCCCACCCGCAGCACGGGAAGAGCGCTGCGCAGAAGCTCGCCCGCTATCAGCGGATGATGGCCCGCAGGAAGCCGAAGAAGGGCCAGCCCAGTTCGAAGGGCTACCGTGAAGCGAAGCGGCAGACCGCGAAGCTGCACAAGAAGGTCGCCCGGCAGCGTCAGGACACCGCCCGCAAGTGGGCCAAACGCGTCGTGCGCGACCATGACGCGTTGGCCGTGGAAGACTTCCGCCCCAAGTTCCTCGCGAAGTCGACCATGTCCCGCAAGGCCGCCGATGCCGCGATCGGCGCCACCAAGACGGCCCTGGGCGAGATGGCCCGCAAGCACGGCCGTGAACTGCACCTGGTCAACCCCGCGCACACCACCATGGACTGCGCACACTGCGGAGCGAGAGCCAAGCACCGCCTACCTCTTTCCGAGAGAACGTATACGTGCACCGCGTGCGGAACCGTGTCCCCACGGGACAAGAACTCCGCCCGCGTGATGCTCGTCCGGGCTGGTCTCGTACCCGGCTAGCGCTGATCTTGTAAGACCTGCGCGTCCGCCGGGCCGCAGGCGAAGTGAGCTAGGAATCCTCCTCGTTTACGAGGGGGAGGAGTCAACGTGGTGCCTCCTGCGGTGCGGGAACGCCCTCAGTGTCGCAGGTCGCCCGCGCCCGCCCGGAAGACATCCGAAGGGGAGGGGGACGGTTCGCCCCGCACGGAATCCGGCCGGATGCGTGACGGCGCGGACCGCCGTCACGACGATGACGGCGGCCGACGGCCCACCGGCTTCGGCCGCCGGACCGGCACCGCCCGACCGCCCGACCGCCCGACCGACGGGCCGGCGGCACGGGCGATGGGGCCGCGGACAACGGGCGAGGGATGGGCGCGACGCCGGCAGTTCCGACGGCGGGAGCGCGGCGCGAGGAGTGCGGGCCATGACCCTCGCCACCGCACCACGGCGCTCCGACGCCGCGCCCCCGGGCCGCGGACTGGACGGTGCTGCCGGCCCCCAAGGACACCACCCTCGACCAGGGCGTGAGCCCGCAGACCCTGTCGGTCGCCGCGGACTGCTCGTACAAGGAGGAGGCGATGGCCTTTACCGACTTCCTCCTCCGCCCGCCGAGCATGGTCCGACTGGCCCTGGGCGACTGGCTGTTGTCGACCGGCTGGCAGGCGCTCGGCCACCGGGCGCTCGGCTCGGCCCGGCACGACTGGGCCACGGGCATGGCCCTCGCGGGCACCCTGCGTGCCGCGCCCGCCCAGTCCGTACGCGGCTATCCCGAGCGCAAGGACAAGATCGCCGCCCCGGCCTCCAGGAGTACTACAGCGGCGCGATCGGCATGGACGCGCTGCGCCAACGACTGGTCGGAAACGGGCACTTGGTGCTCGCCCGCCATCAGAGGTGACGCGCCCCAGAGGGCGACGGGGTGCGGGCAGTCGACCGCCCCTAGCCGCCCTCTATTACACCTGGATTGCGTGAACGCAAAGGGAGTTGAGTCGCTCCGCTTCAACTAAGTGACACCTTTGCCCGACTCTGCGAACTATCCGCCTTTTGCAGGGTTGTTGCTTATGTCACACGATCCGGCGGCCCTTGAATTGACCCCGTCAATCCGACAGGGTTTCGAACCAGTCCGCCGTAGATCGTCCGGTCACGTCGGGCCCTAGCGCAACGCTTTCCCCCCACATCACGAACGAGGAGAACCCTCGCAATGGATCACAAGCGTTCCAGCAAAAAGCGGCTCATCACGGCGTTAACCGCCGCGGTCGCCGCCACTGGCATCGCCGCCGTCACCGCCGTCACCGCCGGCGCTTCGACCACTCCCACCGAGGGCAAGATCTACGGCGCCCAGGCCAAGGGAGCCGTGAACGGCAGCTACATCGTCATGCTGAAGAATTCGGTCCGCACCGCCCAGAGCGGCGACCTCGCCTCCAAGTACGGCGGCAAGCTCAAGCGGAACTTCTCTTCCGTCGACGGCTTCTCGACCAGCGGTATGAGCGAAGAGGACGCCAAGCGACTCGCCGCCGACCCGGCCGTCGACAAGGTCGTCCAGAACCACACGTTCCACATCGACGGCACCCAGGACAACCCGCCGTCGTGGGGCCTGGACCGCATCGACCAGACGGACACCCAGGGCGACAAGAAGTACAACTACCCCGACAGCGCGGGTGAGGGCGTCACCGCCTACGTCATCGACACCGGCATCCACATCAGCCACAAGGACTTCGAGGGTCGCGCGTCCTACGGCTTCAACGCCGTCGACGGCAGCAACAAGGCCGAGGACGACAACGGCCACGGCACGCACGTCTCCGGCACCATCGGAGGCGCCGCCCACGGTGTCGCCAAGAAGGTCAAGCTCGTCGGCGTCAAGGTCCTCAAGGGCGACGGCTCCGGCACCACCGAGCAGGTCGTCGCGGGCATCGACTGGGTCACCAAGAACCACAAGGGCCCCTCGGTCGCCAACATGTCGCTCGGCGGCGGCGCGGACGAGGCACTGGACGCGGCCGTGAAGAAGGCCATCGACTCCGGTGTCACCTTCGGTGTCGCGGCGGGCAACGAGTCCACCGACGCGGGCCAGGGCTCCCCGGCGCGCGTGAAGGAAGCCATCACCGTGGCCTCCAGCACCAACAAGGACGAGCAGTCCGACTTCTCCAACTACGGCAGCGTGGTGGACCTCTACGCCCCCGGCACCGACATCACCTCGGACTGGAACGGCAGCGACGACGCCACCAAGACCATCTCCGGTACGTCCATGGCGACCCCCCACGTCGTCGGTGCCGCCGCGGTCTACCTGGCCGACCACAAGGACGCCAAGCCCGCGGACGTCGAGAAGGCCCTGACGGACGGCGCCACCCCGGACAAGATCAGCAACCCCGGCGCCGGCACGCCCAACAAGCTGCTGAAGGTCATCAAGTAACCACCCCGGCGACCCGGTATCGCCGGCGACCCGGTTCACCCGACAGATTGGCGCCACCCGTCGGCCGTCGTGCTCTCCCCCACGGGGCGCGACGGCCGGCGGTTTTTTGTGTCCGCGTGTTGTGTCCGCGGTTTGTGGGTGCGTTGTGCGGGCGCATGCCAGAGCCGTACGCGACTGAGTACGTTCGCCGGTACATCCTTCCCTCCCCGAAAAGGGGGGAAGGATCGTCACTAGGGCAGCGGGGCGAGGTGAAGGGCGAAGACGCCGAGGGCTTCCTTCTCGGGTGGGTAGATGTCGCGGATCGCGGCGACGAGCTGGTCGTGGGTCATGTCCGGGCCACCGATCGCGGCGGTGTCCTCGACGTCCAGCATCGCCTTGAAGGACTCGTACTCCTTCACCTCGATGATGCGGGTGCTGAGGGATTCGTCTTCGCAGGTGAACCGGAGGGTCTCCCCGGCGGCGAACTTGCGGATCTTGGGATAGCCGACGCGGACTTCGATGGTCTTGGCACCGCTGGCGATCAGGTCGAAGTACGGCTTGCGGATGTTGAGGGAGTGCTCGGCGGGCTGCGATTGCTGGGTGGGCATCGGTCTCCTTCACGCTCCAGAGGGTGCTGCGGGCAGGGCCGGGCGGGCGGCCGTGTCCAGAGCTGCGAGGTGCTCGCGCAGGCCCTCGACCGCCGACTGGCGGGGATAGCGGCGGGTCAGGAACGAGGTGAGGTCCCTGGCCCGGTTGCGGACGGAGTCGACGACGCGGGCTGAGTCCAGGGCCCGGTGGCCGAGGACAACGGCGTCGCTGGGGTCGCCGAGTTGGGCATGGGCGATGGCGAGGTCGATACGGGCGATGGCTTCCCGGCTCGGTGACCGGGACGCT
Organism: Streptomyces gilvosporeus; assembly: GCF_002082195.1. GTDB lineage: Bacteria > Actinomycetota > Actinomycetes > Streptomycetales > Streptomycetaceae > Streptomyces > Streptomyces gilvosporeus. The sequence continues at coordinate 6,994,424 of NZ_CP020569.1, forward strand.
TCAGGGGCCGCCTCATAGGTCGCCAGTGCGTGTTCGGCATGATGGCGGGCCTTCTCGGCCTGCCCGAGCCAGATGAACGAGGTCGCCGGATACGAGGTGAGGGCGTAGTCCGCCAGCGGCATCACGTCCATGCCGAAGCGGCGGGGTGAGCGGGGCGGCAGGAGCCGGTGGGCTTCCTGGGCGGCGTGGAAGGCGGTGGTGAAGCCTTCGGCGTCGCCGTCGGCGGCGGAAGCGCGGGCGGCCTGGGCATGCAGCCGCACGGTCAGCGGATGGCCGGCTGGGGCCTCGCTGAGGCCCTTGAGGGCCGCGTTACGGGCCTTGGCGGGCCGTTGTTCATACAGGTTGATGGAGGCGGCGGCGTCCATCGCCCACGCGCACAGCTGGCCGTGTCCGGCCTGCTGGCCGTGGACGAACGCGTCGGTGGCGAACGCCAGACCGGTGCGGGCGTCTCCGAGGTCGTGGGCGAGCCAGGCCAGGAGTTCGGACAGCCATCCGGCGAACGCCAGCAGTTCGCGTTCTTGGCTGTGGGTGTGCTTGGCCTTCAGCAGACGGTTGACCTTGCGCCGGTAGTCCATCATCGCGTCGAAGACCGCCTTGGGCGGTTTGAGCGAGTACGCGCGGTTGAACTCGGTGACCGCGAGGTCGAGGTGGTCCAGGGTTCCCGAGCCAAGCGATGTCGCTTCCGCCTGCTGGGTGAACTCCATGGCCTCGGCAGCGGCCTGTTCCAGGATCTGTGCTGCGGCGGCCGGGGCGGCCATGGCCAGTCCGGCGAGTTTCACCGCGTCGCGACGGTTCGTTGCCTCCACCTCCGTGAAGTCCGCACCGGTCCGGGTCGCGTCCCCTTCGGAAAGTGTTCCATCGGGCCCGTCCCCGCCACGAAGCGGAGCGTTCGCATCCGCCTCGGGGGTGGGTGAGTAGTCGTGGGCGAAGCCCAACCCGACTGGACTGGTGGCGAACAGACGGCACAACAGGTCCTGGTAGTCGGAGCTGGGCAGCCCCCCTGCCTCCCAGTCCTTCCACGAGCGCTCGGACATCCCGACCTTGGGCATGCCCTCGGTTTCGACGAGCCGGTGGGCCACGTCGACGGCTTGGGCGACGGTCCAGCCCATGGCCAGGCGGCGGCATTTGAGGCGCCGGTGGCCGCAGTGGTCCGCGATCTCGGCGGCGATCTTGGTGGTCAGGGCCGCCGGCACGGGGTCGGGGGAGCCGGCCCGGCCCAGGGCACGTTCCCGCAGGGCTTTCCCGCAGGAGACGTCGTGGACGGCTCTGGCTTGCTGCGCGGTCTGGGATTTCACCGGGTGCCTCCCCGCCTGCCCCGCGAGGCGGCGCTGGTTGCGCCGCTGGTGGTGACCAACGAATGCCTGCCTGTCCTGGCATGCGATCAAACCCTTTTGCGAGGGCGGGCCCGCCGCCCGCAGTGGGCGGCCGCACCGCCCCCTGGGGGCGGTGACCTCTCACTACCTGCGACGACGCCGCCGGATCAGTCTGATGACGGCGCCGCGTCCGGCCGAGGGGCCTTGGGCATCGGACGGCTCCCCCCCGGCGATGAAGCGAGGGCATCAGGCCGGACGCGTCGCCTTTCACCCCTTATCCGCACGCCTCGGGCTCTGCCCGGGGTGGGAGAACGAGAGGGACACCATGGACGAAGCACAGCCGACCGCGGCCTTGTCCAGGCAGATCGCCCAGCTGGACCGGCTGGATGGGCAGTTGATCGAGCGGATACGGCACGAGGCCCTGACGGCCCCGGCGCCCTGGAAGGCCGAGTACGGCGAGTTCCAATCCGGCGGCTGGTGGACCACGTCGCTGATGAACGCCTCCGGCGAAGCCGCAGACGTGAGGATCGCCGATGGCACCGCCCGCCCCACCGCCCTGCTGGAGCACATGCCCGCCACCGCAGACCTGCTGGCCGAACTGGGCCTGTCCTACATGTGGGTTCGGCTCGCCCGCCTGGAGGCGAACGCGTTCCTCTGGGAACACCGCGACTACGACGAGCTCGACCAGGTCGAACGCCACCGCCTGCACATCCCGCTGCACACCAACTCCTCCGCGTTCCTGGTCACCGGCGGGACCAAGGTCCACATGGCCGGCGGTCGGATCTGGCGGCTGACCCCGACCTACGCGCACGGGGTCTGCAACCTGCTGGGCCCGGACCGGATCCACCTGATCGCGGACGTCTACGCGGACGACGCCTACGACCGCCTGGCCGGGCGGGCCGATGCGCCTGCGGCCGCCGAGCACCTGCCGCCAGCGACGGAGGCGGTGCTGGCCGAGCGGTTCGCCGCCGCCAGGCGCCTGGCCGACCTCGGCTACACCGACGCTGCCGAGCAGTTGCTGCTGCGGCTGTTCTACTCCTTCGCCCTGTCCGAGGGCACCGCCTACGACCTGAACGCCGACCTCCACACCGTCCGCGGTGACGCCGAGGCCAGCCGCCGCTGGACAGCGGCGAAGTCCAAGCTCCTCGCCCTGGCCTCGTAAGGCCGCACTCGTCTCCCCCGAGCTCTGGAAGGACTTACGCGCATGCCCACCGCAACCCTGGCCCCGGCTCCGGCCGAGCTGGACCTGGCCGAACTGGCTGAGGCCAACCGGCCCACCCAGCTGCCTCTTCTGACCCGGATCGCCGAGCTGATGTCGGCCGCCCCGGCGGTCACCCACCTGCTGGTCCGTGGCTCGCTCGCTTCCGGCACCGCCGACCGGCTGTCGGACGTGGACTTCGTCGTCGGCGTCCACGACCGTGACCTGCCCGCCTTCACTGCGGCCCTGGACGACCTGATGACGGTCGCGGGCGGGGCCCTGCTGCCCGGCTGGCGCGACACCATCGTCGCGGACCTGGGCGGCATCGGGTTTGTCTTCCTCGTCCAGCACGAGGGCAAGCTCCATCAGGTCGACCTCTACCTCGCGCCCACCTCGCAGATCACCAGCGTCCGCCGGAAGGTCGCCGGGAAGGTGCTGCTGGACCGCCCGCCGGCCGAGATCACCACCGCCCAGATCGAGCAGGCCTGCTGTCACGTCGCCGAGCTGCTGGGGCGGCCGAGGTCGTGCACCGAGCTGCTGATCGAGCACCTGGTGCTGGCGGTGCTGCTGCACAAGCGCATCCAGCGCGGGCAGCGGTTCGTTGCCTATGCCGAGTGGCACATGCTGCACACCGCGACGAAGGACCTGATCAAGACCGCGCTGGCCCCGGCATCGCGGTTTTGGGGCTGGTATCAGCTGCGGGAGGAGATCGCGCTGACCCCGATCGGCCGGGCCTGCCTGGCCGACCTGGACGCCGCGATCACCTCCCGGGCCGTCCCCGAGGCCGCCGATGTCGATGCCGCCCTGGACCGGGTGCTGAGGCTGACCGAACGGGCCTGCCCGAACGCGCTGGACGGTCTCGCGGACGCCATCACCGCCTACCGCAGCTACCTGGAGCTGGCATGACGACGCTGGGACGGGAGAGGACGGCGGTGTTCTTCGGCGGCGTCGTCCCGGCCTCGGCGGATGAGGAACGGCTCGCCGAGGAAGTCGGCATGGCCCTGGCCGGGGCCGGGTTCGCCCTCTGGCACGGCGGCTACAACGGGTTGATGGAAGCAGCGGCTCGCGGGGCGGCCTCCAAGGGCGGCACGGTCACCGCGGTCACCCTCGCCGACAAGCACCCCGAGTGGGGCGAGTTCAACCCGCACGTCACCGACGAGGTCCACCTGCCCGACGTCGGCGCCCGCCTCAACCACTACCTGGATGCGGCGGATCTGGTGGTCGCGATGGGCGGCGGGGTCGGCACCCTGCATGAGCTGACCGCCGCCCTCTACTACGCGGGCAACATCCGCCCCGTCCCCGTCTGGATCACCGGCCCCACCGCGCTGAAGCTGCTGGCCTTCCTGCGGCGGGAGAAGTGGCTGTTCGAGACGCCCACCCGGCCGCTGGGCTTCCTTGGCCAGGTCGCGTCGGCCTCCGCGTTCGCCGCCCGGCTCCACGACCTGATCGATGAGACCGACGGGAAGGAGGCCCGCGCGTGACCGTCACCGCCACGAGCATGTTGGCGTCCAGGATCGCCGACACCGCCTGCGTCACCGGCAGGTTCACCCTGTCCGACGGGCAGGTGCTGGACGGGTACTTCGACGAGTACCGTCTGGCCGCCGACCCACAGCTGCTGCACGACGTCGCCGACGCCATGGCCGCCCTCGTCCCTGAGGACGCCGAAGTGCTGGCCGGGATCGAGCTGGGCGGGGTCCCGCTGGTCGTCGCCCTGGCGGCGGCGACCGGGCTGCCGGCCGCGTTCCTTAGGCGGCTGCCCAAGGGCTACGGCTCCAAGCGGCAGATCGAGGGCGCCCGCATCGAGGGACGCCGGGTCGTCCTGGTCGACGACGTGGTCCGCTCCGGCGGGCAGCTGCTGACCACGGCCCGGATACTGCGGGTCGCCGGGGCCCCGGTCACCGACGCGCTCTGCGTGCTGGAACGGCCGCTTGGCGGGCGGCTACTGCTGGAGGAGCACGGTGTCGCCCTGCACCCGCTGCTGGCCGAGGCCGACCTGCCCGGCTCTTCGGGGGCGGCGTCGTGAGGCCGGTGGTGCTGTTCGACCTGGATGGAGTGCTGCTGGACAGCCAGGACGCGCATCTGGCCACCCTCGCCGGGGTCGCCACCGCCGCCCTCGGGCGGCGGGTCACGGCCCGCGATCTGCCGCCGGGAGCCGTGACAACCCCCAGGGTCGAGGTGCTGTCCGCCCTGGGCGTCCGCGATCCGGATGGGCTCTGCGAGCTGTGGTGGGATGTCGCGCTGGCCACCGCCGCGGACACCCGGATCTTCCCCGGCGTCCTGGACGGGCTCATGGCCCTCAAGGACACCGGGGCGGCGACGGGCCTGGTCACCTTGCAGACCCTCACCCGGCTGCCCTGGCTGCTGCCGCCAGCGGTCCTGGACCTGCTGGATGTCACCGTCTGCCGGGAGGACGCCGAGCCCAAGCCCGCCCCGGACGGCATCTTCCTGGCCCTGGCCCGCCTCGCCGCGGCCCCGCACGACGCGGTGTTCGTCGGCGACACCCTCACCGACCGCACCGCGGCCTTTGAGGCCGGTGTCGCCTTCGCCGGGGCCGGCTGGGGCTATGCCGGGCCGGACACGCTCGCGGCCGGCGGCTGCCCGGTGGTGCTGACCGACCCCGCTCAGATCGGCCCCGGCCTCCTCGGCCTGGCCGCGGGCGGACGGGCACCACACCAGGTGTCGGCCCCCGCACGCTAAGCGATCTTGACGCCGGACCCGCTACAGTCGGTGGTGCAGCAGACCCGCCTCTCCCATGGCCGTCTGCTGCACCACCGATGTGATCAACGGATCTGGAGTCATGGTTTACACCGTGGGGGCGCGAGCTATCTGCGTCGAGCTGGAGAACTGAGAACCCTCTCAGTCCCTGTTCTCGGCCCGGCTCGGCGTGTGATCTTCCCCCACCTTCCACGACTCTCTTCGTGAGGCCATGCCGCCATGCGCTCGACGCAGATCCGCACCACGTTCACCGACTTCTTCACCTCCCGCGGCCACCAGCAAGTGCCGTCCAGCCCGCTGATCCCGGACGACCCCACCCTGCTGCTGGCCAACGCCGGGATGAACCAGTTCAAGCCCTACTTCCTGGGCGAGACCACCCCGCCCTTCCCCCGCGCCACCAGCATCCAGAAGTGCGCGAGGACCTCGGACATCGACAACGTCGGCCGCACCAACCGGCACGCGACGTTCTTCGAGATGATGGGCAACTTCTCCTTCGGCGACTACTTCAAGGAAGACGCCATCGCCTTCGCCTGGGAACTCCTGACCAAGGGCTACGGGCTGGAGAAGGACAAGCTCTGGATCACCGTCTTCGAGGACGACGACGAGTCCGAGCACCTCTGGCGCCGCATCGGAGTCCCCGCCAGCCGCATCCAGCGCCTCGGCATGGAGGACAACTACTGGTCCATGGGCGTCCCCGGCCCCTGCGGTCCCTGCTCGGAGGTCAACTACGACCGCGGCCCCGCCTTCGGCAAAGAAGGCGGCCCCGCCATCGACGGCGAACGCTACGTCGAGATCTGGAACCTGGTCTTCATGCAGTTCCAGCGAGGCGAGGGCGACAAGAAGGGCAACTTCCCCATCCTCGGCGAACTCGCCCGGAAGGGCGTCGACACCGGCCTGGGCCTGGACCGGCTCGCCGCGATCCTCCAGGACGCCCAGAACGTCTGCACCACCGACCTGCTGCTGCCCACCTTCGACAGCGTCCAGGACCTCGCCGGCCGGGCCTGCCCGGCCGAGGGCGAGGAGAAGGTGTCCTTCCAGGTCGTCACCGAGCACGCCCGCTCCATCGCCTTCCTCATCGCCGACGGCGTCCTCCCGGCCAAGGACGGCCGCGGCTACATCCTGCGGCGCCTGATGCGCCGCGCGATCCGCCATGCCCGTTGCCTGGGCATCGACGGGCCCGTCCTGCCCGCCACGACCGCCAGCGTCATCGGCAACCTCAGCGATGTCTGGCCCGAACTGACGGGCCAGGCCGCCCTCATCGAGCAGGTCGTCACCGCCGAGGAAGAGTCCTTCACCCGCACCCTGGCCCAGGGCACTCGCCTGCTGGACGCCGCGATCACCCACACCCGCGAGAAGCGGTCCGCGGCCCTGCCCGGTGAGACAGCCTTCGAACTCGCCGACACCTACGGCTTCCCGCTGGAGCTGACCGTCGAGGCCGCCCGCGAGGCCGGGCTGACGGTCGATGAGGAGCGGTTCGCCGCTTTGCTGGACGGGCAGAAGAAGCGCGCGAAGGCCGGCGGCAAGGCCAAGACCGCCGAGGCCCTGCGCAAGATGGACACCTACCGCGAGCTGGCCGCCCGGCTGCCGCGGACTGAGTTCCTCGGCTATGAGCACCTGTCCGCCGAAGCCACCGTCACCGGCCTCATGTCCGGCGGCACCGTCGTCCCGTCCGCCGGGGCGGGCGCCGAGGTCGAGCTGGTGCTGGACCGTTCGCCGTTCTATGCCGAGGCGGGCGGGCAGATCGGCGACACCGGCACCCTGACCACGACCGACGGCACCGTCCTGCGGATCACCGACACCCGCTACGGCCTGGAAGGCTTCCGAGTCCACTTCGCCTTCGTCCTCGAAGGTGAACTGACCACCGGCGCGACCGGCGAAGCCCAGGTGGATGCCGAGCGCCGGGCCGGGCTGGTGCGCTCGCACTCGGCCACCCACATCCTGCACGCCGTCGTCATGGCCACCCTCGGCGATCACGCCCGCCAGCAGGGCTCCCTCGTCGAGCCTGACCGGCTCCGCTTCGACTTCGCGCACTTCACCGCCCTTACCCCCGACCAGCTCCACCACATCGAGCAGGCCGTCAACGGCCACGTCCTCGACGACCCGAAGGTGACGGCCTGGCATGCCGACCGCGCCGAGGCCGAAGCCGCAGGCGCCATCGCGCTGTTCGGGGAGAAGTACGGCGAGCGGGTCCGCATCGTCGACATCGGCGACTTCTCCCGCGAGCTCTGCGGCGGCACCCACGTCGCCCACGGCTCCCAGGTCGGCACCTTCAGTCTGCTGTCTGAGTCCTCGATCGGCTCCAATCTCCGCCGCGTCGAAGCCCTCACCGGCCACAGCGCCCTCCGCCACCTCGACACCGAACGGCGGCTGCTGGGCGAGCTCGCCAGCCTGCTCGGTACCCGCCCCACCGAGGCTCCCGGAGCCCTGCGCAAGCGCCTGGAGGCCCTGGCGGCCGCGCAGGAAACGCTGTCCCGGCTGCGGGCTGAGGAACTGCGGCACCAGGCCGGACAGCTCGCCACCCAGGCCCAGCCCGTCGGGCAGGGGCAGCTGGTCGTTCGACTCGTCACGGGCATCGCCCCGGACGAATTGCGCGGCCTGGTCGCTGACACCCTCGCGCGACTCGGCCGCGGCCCCGTCGTCGTGGTCCTGGGCGCCGAACACAAGGGCAAGGCTCTCCTCGCCTCCGCGATCTCCTCCGGCCTCCACCAGGCCGGCACTCAGGCCAGCCGGATCCTCGCCGAGGCGGCTCGAACGGTCGGCGGCGGCTCCGGAGGCCGCGGCCCCCTTGCCAGCGCCGGAGGACGCCACCCCGAGGCACTCAACCAGGCCCTGGAAATCGCCGCCTACGAGGCCACCCGCCTGCTCAGCAACGGCTGACCAGCCCCCGCTGGCCCCAACACGGGCATGAGAGGGTCCCTGCAAGTCTGCGGGGACCCTCCGCGCATTTTCGCCACGACCGAGGGGGCTGAATTCTCCGCACAACATTGCTGAGTACTTCTGAGTCCCGGGGAACTCAGCGGCAATCCTGTGGTTTTCCTTTACTGGCCCGAGCAGAGCATTGAAGGAAAGACAGTTCGTGTCGGCGTACACGTGAACGTGCAGAGCCGCGTACGGATGAACGTGCAGAGTTCTTGATGTGTTGAGGGCTGGTCCGGCACTCTGCTGCATGTCCTGTTCAGGGGTGCAGAGGGGGGTGGGCCGTGGTCTTGGACCCGGAGCGCTGGCTGGAACTCCGGCGTTTCCGCGGCTTGGTCGAGTCTGGGGCGATGAGCCTGTCGGAGGTGGCCAAGGAGACCGGGCTGAACTGGCGGACGGTCAGCAAGTACTTGTCTGCCGACGGGCCCGCATCGCCTCCGCGCCGGTCGCCAATTGGTCGGGTGCGGGCGAGGGTGATCGACGAGTTCGCTCCGCTGGTCGATTCGATGCTGCGGGCCGAGATCCTGATGAAGGCCGCGGTCATCCACGAACGTCTCGCTCAGGAGTACGGTTTCACCGGCAACTACCAGCGTGTGAAGCTCTACGTCCAGGAAGCCCGGCCCCGGATCGCGGAGGAATTGGGCATCACGCCGAAGGAACTGGCGGGGATGCACCGCAGGTTCGAGGTGATTCCGGGCGCCCAGGCTCAGGTTGACTGGGGCGACGAGGGTAAGGTCCTCGCCCACATGGGCATCCCGAAGGTCTACTCCTTCCACATGACCCTGTCGTACTCTCGCGACCCATTCTGCTGCTTCACCACCAGCCAGGACCTGCAGACCTTCTTCGACTGCCACCGGCGGGCCTTCGCCCACTTCGGCGGGGTGCCGATGACGGTCGTCTACGACCGCACCAAGACCGTCGTCCGCCGCTACGTCGCCCCAGGCGAGGCAGTCCCGCTCCACCCCGAAGCGGTCGGCTTCGCCGGCCACTATGACTTCGACATCGACGTCCTGGCCGCCTACCGGCCCACCGGCAAAGGCCGAGTCGAACGCCAGGTCCTCATCGTCCGCGACCACGTCCTGTCCGGACGAGCCTTCTCCTCCGTGGAGGAGATGGACGCCGCCTTCGCAGCCTGGGTGCCGCAGCGGCGATCCCAGATCCACAAGACGCACCGGGACGTGATCGGCGAGCGGGCGGCCCGCGACCACGCGGCCCTCAAGCCGCTGCCCCCAGCCCCCTATTTGGTGGCAGAACGGCATCTGCGGCCGGTCGGCAAGGACTGCCTGATCGCTTTTGGCGGCAACCTCTACTCGGTGCCCGCCCACCGCGTCCGCCCGCGTCCGTGTCGTTGAGGAGACGCACTGGGACGGCCTTCCTACCGGCAAGGGACGCCGGACCACCACCGGTGACGTCCCGGCCCGGCCCCACCCGCAGCCCCGGGGCGAAGAAGCCGGCCCGTTGCAGGCCCTGCTGAACCGGGCCGCCGCCACCCGGATCGAGGTCGGCCGCCGCCCGCTGTCGGTCTACGACGAGCTGACCGGCACCCGCCCCTTCACCACCCACCCGAGCACGAGGGAAACGTCTTGAGCGAGCTGGTCAGCACCCGCATCCGCACCACGGCCGGCAAGCTCGGCCTGCCCCACCTGGCAGAGACCATCAACGAGTACACACGGCGGGCCGACGAAGGGAAGATGGGCTACCTCGACTTCCTCGACCTGGTGCTGTCCGAGGAACTCGCCGTCCGTGACGACCGCCGCTTCCGCAGCGGGCTGCGGACCTCGAAGCTGCCACACCACAAGACACTGGACGAGTACGACTTCTCCTTCCAGCCCGAACTCGACCCACGCAAGGTCAAGGACCTTGCCACCCTCTCGTTCGTCGAGGCCAAGGCGAACGCCGCCCTGCTCGGGCCGCCTGGGGTCGGCAAGACGCATATCGCAGTCGCCCTGGCTGTCGCGGCCTGCCGGGCTGGCTACTCGATCTACTTCACCAGCCTCGACGACATGGTCCGCCACCTCAAAACCGCCGAGTCCGCAGGCCGGCTGACCAGCAAACTCGGCTCCTATCTGCGGCCCAGCGTCCTTGTCGTTGATGAGGTCGGCTACCAGCCCCTGGAACGAGCCGAGGCGAACCTGGTCTTCCAGGTGATCTCGAAGCGTTACGAGAAGGGTTCTATCATCCTGACCTCGAACAAAACCTTCAGCGAGTGGGGACAGGTGTTCGGTGACGAGGTCCTCGCCACCGCCATCCTCGACCGCCTCCTGCACCACTGCGAAGTGATCCCCATCAACGGCCCCAGCTACCGACTGAAGAACCGCCTCATGGCCATCGAGCGAGAGACCGAAGTCGCCTAGGCCATGTTCGCGCTGATCGCCTTGCAGTTCAGCTGCGTGGCCTGGCCGCGGACCTGGTCCGGCTAGCCGCGACTGCAAGAACGACTGAAGCAACGATGAGCAGGGCCCTTACCGCAGTCTGCTGGTAGAAGACCACACTTCCTACGGCTGCTGCCACAGCAGCCAGCGCCAAGAGCACAACGAGCGCCCTGGATCGATCCTGGCCTATCACCTGCTGGTTCACGTAAATCCCCCTTCCCGAACCGGCATTCACTCTGCCACCTCAGCCTATCCCGGAGATCAACGGCCCACCATGCGCCGCAAGTGATCGTCCAGACATGACCTGAAAGCTCTGCACGTTCATCCGTACGCGGCTCTGCACTTCAGCTCGTACGCCGACAGTTCGTTCCCCGCTCTGGGCGACTCCGGCATGTTGACCACCTCCAGGAGCCTCCAGCCACGAGCCCCCCAAGCTCAACATGCAGGACTTGACAGACATCCCATGAGCTGGAGAGTCAAACGGTGAGTGCGTGAGCCCAGGTGAACCAGCAGTCCCTTTCCAGTCGGCAGCCCGCCGTTCAGCCCGAACGGATGCCCTAGACGCAATACCGGTGACTTTGAGGGTTTCGGGTCGTTGGGTGGAGTGTGCCAAGGCCCGGACAGGTGAAGTCGTCGGCGGACGAGAGGCTTTCGGATCGGATCGCGCTTGGGGTGCTGACCTGTGCGTTTCCGCCGGAGCTGGTGGATGAGGTGGTCGCGGCGTGCGGCCGGGTCGAGCAGCGGAACCGGCTGCTGCCGGCCCGGGTGGTGGTCTATTTCGTGCTGGCGATGTGCCTGTTCTCCGGTCAGGGCTATGAGGAGGTCGCTCGGCTGCTCACGCACGGGCTGGAGCGGATGGGCCGCTGGTCGGGGACGTGGCGGGTGCCGACCACCGCGGCGATCGGCCGGGCCCGGCTGCGGCTGGGCCCCGAACCGCTTCGGGCCCTGTTTGCCCGGGTGTGCAGACCCGTAGCCACCAGGGAAACGAGTGGCTCCTGGTATCGGGGCTGGCGGCTGGTCGCCGTGGACGGCACCACCTTCGACGTACCCGACACCGAGACCAACGCTGCCTTCTTCGGACGGCCCGGGGTCTGCCGTGGTCAGGAGAAGAGCGCCTACCCGCAGGCGAGGCTGGCCGCCCTGGTCGAGTGCGGCACCCATGCCGTCTTCGCGGCCGAGGCCGGGCCGCTGGCCGTGCATGAAACCGAGCTGGCCCAGCGCCTGTTCGGCTCGCTGACGGTGGGCATGCTGGTGCTGGCTGACCGGGGCTTTCGCGGTTTCGATCTGTGGCGGGCGGCCGCGGCGACCGGCGCCGACCTGCTGTGGCGGGTCAAGAGCGACGCGGTCTTGCCGGTGCGGGCTGTACTGGAGGACGGCTCCTACCTCTCGGAGATCGTCGCTGCCAGGGACAAGAACCGCCGGGCGGACCCGGCCCGTGTCCGCGTCATCGAGTACACCCTCACCCCCGACGGAACGGTGTACCGGCTGATCACCACCATCCTGGACCCCAAAGCCGCATCCGCCACGTCGCTGGCCGCGCTGTACGCCCAGCGATGGGAGATCGAGAGCACGCTCGACGAGGTCAAGACCCACCAGGGCGGGCCTCGGCTGGTCCTGCGCTCCCAGCACCCGGCCGGCGTCGAACAAGAGATCTTCGGTTTCCTCCTGGTGCACCACGCCCTTCGGGACCTGATGCACCAAGCCGCCCGGCAGGCAGACCACGACCCCGACCGGTTCTCCTTCACCCGCACCCTGGGCGTCGTCCGCCGCCACGTCACCGACCAGGCGGCATTTTCCCCCCTCCCGACTGACCCGGGCACTGGCCACAGCCCTACGTGAGATCCGCGAACAGCCCCTGCCAGCCCGTCGGTTGCGCGCCAACCCCCGCGTCATCAAACGCAAGATGTCGAACTGGAAGCTCAAGCGGAACCACCACCGCAACCCGTCCCCGCCGGACACACCCCACCCGACCTTGGTCGGCCCTACGAAGACCAGGCCGACCCGCCGGAAACTCGCCTAAGAACTCGCGCAGATAGGTGCGGCGCCCCTGGCAGGTAGGCAGGCGCAGGTCAGCCAGACTGGGCGATGGCGCGCAGGGCGTCGAAGGTCTCCTGTTCGTCTTGCTGGTCGCCGTAGTCGCTGAGTTTCACGACGACGGTCCTGGTTACGGGGTCGACGTAGATGTACTGCCCGTACACGCCGAGGGCGGAGTAGTCCTTGCCATTGCCGCCGGGCGGATGCCACCACTGCGCGGAGTAGCCCCAGCCATCGACTTTGTGGGGTGCTGGGGTGGCGATGCGCTTGATCCATGCCGCGGGGATGATCTGTTTGCCCTGGGCGCGGCCGTTGTTCAGGACGAGTTGGCCGAGCTTGGCGTAGTCGCGCGGGGTGGCGTTGATGCAGCAGAACGCCTTCTCGTCGCCGTTGTCGTGGTCAAGGTTCCAGGTGGCGCTGTCCTGTGCGCCCATCGGTGCCCAGATGTTGTCCGCCAGGAGGTCGGCCAGCGGCCGTCCTTGGGCCTTGGCCAGGACTTGGCCGAGGAGTTCGGTGTCGATGCTGTGGTAGGCGCCTTGGCTGCCCGGCGGGAACTGCAGGTCGCGATGGTCCTGTGCGAAGGCGGGCAGGTCACGGGTGAGGTACATCCGGGCGGTGCCGGTCAGCGGGTAGTACTCGTTGTAGTTCTCCGGGACGTCCACGCCCGAGGTCATGTCCAGCAGGTCGCGCACCGTGATGGCGTCGTAGGCCCCGCCCGTCTTCAGCCGGGGCAGGATGTCGACCAGCCGGTCGTCTTCCCGGAGTCTGCCCTGCCCGATGGCCTGCCCGGCGAGCAGGGACACCACCGACTTGGCGGCCGACCAGGACGACAGGCGGGTGGTGGGGCCCACCCCGTCGCGGTACCACTCGTGAGTCAGCCGGCCGTCCCTGAGGACGAGGAAGGCATTGGTGTGGGTGGTCGTTAGGAACTGCTCGACCGGCACCCGCTCGCCCTTCCATGGCACGGTCGCAGGAAGCGACTCGTCGTGGACGGGCAGGGGTGCCGGCGTGGCGGAGGCGGGGACTGTGCGGGTGTCGAACAGGTCGCCCTGTCGCGAGGGCTCGGTGGTCAGCAGTTGGAACAGCGTGGGTGGGGAGGGGATGTCCAGCAGCGCGGTGGCCGTGTAGGAGCCGGTCACCAGCACGCCAAGCGCCACCGGCAGTGCGATGAGGGTGCGCCGTAGTGCGCGCCGTGCCCGCGGCTTCGCGGAACGCGAGGCGGCCACGGTGCGGTCGGTCGGCTCCACGGCCCGGGTGGTGGGACCGGCAGCGGAAGCGGACCGGGAGCTGGCTGCCGGTTCGGGACCGCTGTCCTGGGGGGCTTTCTGGTCCATGTCGACAGCCTCGTCAGCCTCATCGGCGGCTTCCACAGCAGGGCGGTGGTCAGACATCGGCGTCGTCCTTGGGGGTGGTGCGGGCGGTTGCGTCAACGGCCAGCCAGAACGCCTCCATCAGCGTCTGGAAGACGGCCTCGTCGTCCTGCGCGGCCAGGTGGGGCAGGTGCGCGGTGATGGCCGGATAGCGCTCGGGGGAGATGGTGGCGTACGCCCCGGCCCAGGCACGCTCGTCGGCGGCGCGCACCTCCTGCGGGAGCGCGGCATACCCGGCACGCATGCCCGCGTACGCCAGCACGGTGTCGGCGAGCATCCGTTGGTAGCGGGCCACACTGCCCTCGTCCAGACCGATGTCCTCCAGCGCCGTGAGCATCGTCTCCATCGCGGCGAACTCCCCCGGGCCGCGGGTGGTCCGGCACGCGACGGCCGCACCGACGTACGGGTGGGCCTCAAAGACCTCCACCAGGGAACGGGCCAGCTCCTGCAGAACCTCCCGCGGCCCCAAGCTGTCGGGCACACGCTCCACGGCCATTGCCAGCAGCCGGTCACCCACCGCCAGCAGCAGCGCGTCCCGGTCCGCGAAATGCCGCCAGACTGCCGATCGGTCCACGCCCAGTTCCTCTCCCAGAGCCCGTCCGGTCAGCCCGTCCGGCTCCGCCCGCGCCGCGATCCGCACGGCCGCCTCCACGATCAGCTCCGGCGACAACCGCACCGCCCGGCCCTTGCCCACAGCCATGTCCGTCCCTCACTCTCGCAAACATCAGTGTTGTCATCAATGATGACAACACTGCGGTGGGATGGTCAACTCTGGAGTGCGACCATGAATGCGGCGACGTTCGGGAAGGGCCTATCAGTCGGACGCAGGCAGTCGAGGCGATCGCTGCCGCCAGCCCCAGCGCGAGGCTCTGTGATCACCGGGGAGACCTGTGCCTGTCCTTCCGTCATGGCTGACCGAACCGCTGTGGGACCAGTTCTCGGTGCTGCTGCCCCAGCGGCCGCTCTACCACCCGGACCATCCTCTGCGCTGCCACCGTCCGCGCATCAGTGACCGGATCGTGTTCGACAAGCTTCTGCAGTTGCTGCGGTTCGGCTGCCCCTACGAGGCGATCGCTGATACGGCCTGCTCGGCCAGCGCCATCCGCAGCCGTCGCGACGAGTGGATCCGCCTCGGCATTTTCAGCCAGTTGAAGCAGATCGCGCTCGACTCCTACGACCGCATCGTCGGCCTAATGCTGGATCAGGTCGCCATCGATGGCTCCCTCACCAAGGCCCCCGGCGGCGGTGAGGTCGCCGGGCGCTCCCCGGTCGACCGGGGAAAACAGGGCCTGAAACGCTCCGGCATGACAGACGGCTACGGACTCCCGCTCGGCCGTGTTCTGGCCGGGGCGAACTGTCACGACTCTCCGCTGTTGGCCCCGACCCTGGACCGCCTCGCGGAACTCGGGCCGCTGCCCGACGACATCACGGTGAACCTGGACGCTGGGTACGACTCGAACAAGACCCGCGCCCTGCTCGACGAACGCGGGCTGCACGGTCGGATAGCGCACAAGGGCGAGAAAGCACCGATTAAGGCGAGCCGGCGGTGGCACGTCGAGCGCACCCACGCCTGGCAGAACGCCTTCCACCGTCTTTCCCGCTGCTACGAACGCCGCGCCGTCGTGATCGACGCCTTCTTCGACCTCGCGGATACGATCATCATCGTCCGCAGTCTGATCAGGCGATCCTGGACCACCCACCGCTGGGACAACCGCCCGGGGCGACGCCCGTGATGCCACGCCTATCCGCGCGAGCTCTAAGTCACCGGTATTGGCCCTAGACGAGTAGTTCCGAATGCTGACAGTGTGTCCCGGGACGGGAGTGGCTCCTCCTGAGGGACAAGCTGCACCGGTTCACCGGGTGCCGTAGTAGGCCAGATTCACAGCCAGAGCAGCCACGGGCAGACAGAAGAACACGGCCCAGGGACCCAGCTGGTGGTCACGAACCCGCAGGTGGGCACAGAGTGCACCAAGGAAGTACAACCCGAGACCCATGGCAGCGAGCGCGCCCAGCACCGGCACGGCGAACCCGGCCAGCAGCCCCAGCGCCCCCAACGCCAGCAGTGTGCCCAGCGGGCGCATCCAGGACCGGGGCACACGCAGCTTGTCCGCCTGACTCTTGGGGTAGTCGTGACCGATGAAGTTGGCGATGGCGGCCGAACCGTTGACAGCCGAGGTGAGGAGGGTGACCACGAGGTAGGCGGCAAACACGAGAAACTCCTTCTTCTGCGCGAGAACGACGGTTGGGCGTTCGTGTCCTTGACAAGACAGCGCCTCAAGGCGTGACACGCCCTGTCAGACCAGCCCCTCGGGGAGAGCTGCACCCTCCGGGGATGCCGAGAGGGCGTCCAAGATCGTTGTGTGACGAAGAGAACTTGGAGCGGGTCTTGAGCGCCATCGGCCGACTACCGCTCGGACCCCGGAAGGGACCTGGTGCCGCTCCCGCTGGAGTGCCGAGGCACCACCGTACGCGTCGTACGGCGGCAGGCCGGTGTTGTGTTCTCGCCCGCGGACCCACGCTCGACGCCGGCTTGCCTCAGGCGGTCTGCAGGGCGAACACGAAGGTGGCCGTACTGAGCACGAGCATGCCCGAGGCGTTGAGGAAGAGGTTGCGTCCCAGATCGCGGGCTCGGATGTGCATGCCCACGGCGGTGAGGAAGTAGCAGACGACGGCGGCGCTGGTCAGCACCGCCAGCGGGGTGGACCAGATGCCCGCGACCAGTCCTGCGGCCGTCGCGGTCTTCATCAGCGGCAGGAGCGGCCAGAACCGGCGGGGGAATCCGACGTCCCGCAGGCAGTCACGGATGAAGCCGACCGGCTTGAGGCACATCGCGGCGTCCGCGAGATGGATGACGGCGAGGCCGGCCAGTGGCCACCAGGGCTGTATCACAGCTGCTACTCCTTCAAGGGTTCGGATCTGCGTGCGTCGAGCAGAGGGAACATTCAAGGGACGGGACGGCGCGGCGATTCGTGACACCCTCACCGAAGACCTGCGCTCGGGCATGGCGGCCGAGGAGCGGCGGTGGGCGTCCTTCGTCCGCGTCGGTACCGCATCAGGTGGACGCTTCGGCGACAGCGATCGACCACCAGATGTAGAAGAGGTTGACCACCAGCCGGGCCGCTACTCCTACCGGCCGCTCCAGGAACCGGGCTCGGTCGGCACGGGCAGACCGCAGGGCGTCGACGTGGGAGACCAGGTAGACGGTGATCAGCGCGGCAGCGGCCCACCCGCCCGCCGCACGCCACCGCGGAGTCAGCACCAGCGCGCCCACCGCGATCTCCGTCGCACCGGCGGCGGCGACCAGGAGCGCGGGCCGGGCAAGCCATCGCGGGACCAGGGTGCGGAAGTAGCTGGGCAGCACGAAGTGCGCCACCCCCACCCCCGACAGGAAGATCCCCAACGAAACAGCCGCGATACGGTTCATGGCGTGAGCATCACCTCTGCCCGCACGTGGGCGCTTGAACGAAACGATCGCCGCCTGGTGTTCGCCTCGGATCCGAACGGGGCGATGTTCGCCGAGACCGGCGCGTTCAGCGTCAGCGTGCACCGCCACCCGGTGTGGAAAGTCGTCCTGTCGCCCGGCGGACTCGTCGAGACCCGGCTGCCAGGAGAGCGTCCGGTCACCTCGGCCGGCGTGATCGTGCCCCCTCTGCTCGTCCACACGGCTGGCGCCTCGTCCTCCTACACCGCCCTGCTCCTCGACCCCTGGAAACTGCCTCCCGACGTGGGCCTGATCCACCTCGACCGGGCCACCGTGCACCGCCTCCTCGCCGCCCTCGACCAAAACGCGGAACCGGGCCCGGACGCCGACCTCGCCGCGGCCGCGGTCGAACTCACCGCCCTGACCGGCCCCGCACAGCCCCTCGATCCCCGAGTGGCCCATGCGATCGGGGAAAGCACCCGCGACACCCCACCCGCAGCAATCGGCTCCATCGCGGCCGCCGTCGGATTGTCCGCGACACGTCTGCGCGCCCTGGTCCGTACGTCAGTGGGAGTGCCGCTCGTGCAGTTGAGAACCTGGGCACGCCTGCGGACCGCCGTTGCCACCCTGCCCGGCACCACGGTGGCCGCGGCCGCCGCGTCAGCCGGATTCGCCGACCAAGCCCATCTCGCCCGCACCGCCCGCAGTCTCCTCGGCCGCACCCCCGCCTCCATGGGACAGCCCCCGACCTGCCGGGTGCCCTGAACCGGACACCCCATCAGCTCCCGGCGGGGAGACATCAGCCGGACGCCCGGCGGTACCTCTACTGGCTGGAAGAGCGGAAGTCCCCCACACCCGATGACCGGTTGCCCCAGCTGTAGCGTCAAGCGGCGAGTGCATGGGCCTGCTGGGACCAAGCTGTCGCCTCGTCGTACGATGTGCCGGTCTTGAGGCAGCCGTGCAGGATGCCGACGAGCCGGTTGGCGAGCTGGCGTAGGGCGGCGTTGAATTCGATGCCGCGGGCCCGTTGCTTCTCGTAGTAGGCCCTGGCGCCAGGGGAGACCCGCAGTGCAGAGAAGGCTTGGGCGATCAGCGCGTCGATGAGCCGGTCGTTGCGGACGTGCCGAGCGGTTACGACCTTCTTCTTGCCGGATGCGCGGGTGATCGGGCTGGTGCCGGCGTAGTTCTTGCGGGCCTTGGCACTGGCGTAACGGTGAGGGTCGTCGCCGAATTCTGCGAATACCCGGGCGCTGAGCATCGGTCCCAGCCCGGGCTGGGACCGGATGATCTCGGCGTTCGGGTGCCGGCAGAAGAAGTCCTCGACCTGCTCATGCAGGAACTTGACCTGCTCGTTCAAGGTGGCCAGCATCGCGATGAGCGCGCGCACGGAGACGGCGTAGGCCGCCGTCACAACGGCGGGCTGCCCCAGGTGCTTGGCGCGCAGTACGGCTTGGATCTTGGTGACCTTGTCGGGGATGCCGCGTCGGCGAGCGCGCTTGAGGGCCGCGCTTATCTGCGTGGCCGTCAGCTTCGCAGCGGAGACCGGATCGGGTGCCTTGGCGAGCAGTTCCAGGGTGTCGGGGGCGTCCAGGTCGTCGAGCGCCTCCAGGGCGGCGGGGAAGTAGTCGAGCAGGGCGTGCCGCAGCCGCTGCGTGGTGCGGGTACGTTCCCAGATCAAGGTCTTATGGGCACGCGTCACAACCTTGACCGCTTCGGCGTCAGCGGTGTCCCCGGAGATCGGGCGGAACTGGTGAGAGTCGGTGCGCACCATGTCAGCGAGCATGTGCGCGTCGGCCGCGTCGCTCTTGGCCCCCGATACCGCCAAGCGTTCCCGGTACCGGGAAGCCTGCAGCGGGTTGACCGCATATACCGTGTAGCCCGCGGCGATCAGCGCCTGCACCCACGGGCCCCGATCGGTCTCGATCCCAATCACCACCTCGGCCTTGCTGTCCTCCCCGAGCTCGGCGCCGATCATCGCGTGCAATCGCTCGATACCCGCGACGCCTTCCGGCAGCCGAGCCTTGGACAGCCGGCGACCTGTGGCGTCCATCAGCTCGACGTCGTGGTGGTCCTGGGCCCAGTCGTCCCCAACGAACAGCAACTCGTCCTCCGTCATCGACCTCGATCGGCAGCAGTCCGCAGGAGAACCATCAGCGACCTAATAAGGCTGTGCTCACGCCGCAATCGGGCGGGCACGACATCCCATCAGCGATTTCGCTCCTGGCCGACCAGCAGGGGCACGATCTGTCAACAGGACTCGAAGTCCAGGGAAAAGAGAGTGCTCACCTGCTGGTGGCTACCAGGCACCGCGTCTGCCGGATGGAGCCTCGGCAGGTGTTATTAGGGAACTTGCGCGGGAAGCCGAGGCCCGCATCTACCTCGACGACCTCGACGGTGCCGTGGACACTGCCCACTGCGCCGTAGTGCAGATGGGAGGCGTCTCCTCCGCCCGCGGCACCTCCACCCTCGACGACCTGCGGACCAAGCTCTCCGTCCGCAAGGACGTACCCCTGGTCCGCTGGAAAGCACCGCCTGACCTCAGGCATACGAGCGTCCTGCTGACCGCCGACCCTGGCAACAAAGTGCCTTTCTGGGCCCATCGGTCGAAGCCCTGCGGACCAAGGCACCGGTCGCTTCGTAGGTACCGCCGCCTGCTTACCACTGCCGTTACTACACGTACCACCGGCCCGAGTCCGAGCTCGGGCGATCGATGACGCGTCGTATGAAGCGGCCGATGCGTGTGGTGGGCTCGGCCAGCTGGATGCGGCAGGCCGCGCAGCGCAGTCCGTCGGGCGGCGGAGCGAGATCCTCTTGGGGGTCGTCGGTGGCAGTGTTGGCCTTCTTCAGCGGGCCGCCGCATTGCTGACAGGTCGGATCCGGTTCGACGGCTGACTTCCTGGCTTCCTCCTCCGCAGCGCGCTGCGCCCGCTGACGGTCCCTCCGGGCCTTGGCCTCTCGTTCCTCCCGCTCCCACTGCTCCTCGTACTCGCGTTGCTCCCGCTCCCGCTGCTGGCGCTCCTCCTCGCGCCGTACGGCCTCCCGGTGTTCGTAGGCGGCTTTGCCGTCGGGGTTGGCCAGGGCGTCGGCGAGCGTTTCCCATGCGCCGTGGCCGGCGCGCCACCACACCGCGCCCAACGGTCCGTGCTGTTGGAGGCGGTCGAGGGTGGTGAGCAGCAGCGGCACGGTGTCCTGGTAGTCGGTGAAGCTGTCGTCCTCGCTGGGGCTGTAGGAGTGCCCACTCCTGTAGTGGCCTTCCCAGTGGAGTCGAGTCAGGCGCACTACGTGGTCGATGCGGTTGTTCATCGCGGTGGCACCGACCTTCTTGGTGAACACGATGGCCAGCGGGGGGTGGTCCTGTCTCCAGTAGCCGCGGCTCCGGGGCTTTGCCTTCAACGGGTCGAACATCAATTGCCACAGCGGAACCCGGGCGTCGTCCTGCCAGCCGGGGCTGGCGGAGGGGTGCTTGACGGTGCGGCGGAAGAAGTCGCGGTACCGGCTGACCTTGTAGGAGAGGGTCACCGGGTTCTCGGTGCCGTTGTCGACCTCGACGAACAGCACCGGCAGCCGGTGCTCCGGCGCGGTTAGGACGGCGTCCGCGCGGAGGCTCCCCTTCGCGGGCGTGGTCTGCGTCCCGGCGACGGGAAGCACCACTTCCGTGGCCCAGGACGCGATCCGCCCCATGCCCACAGGACGCTGCTGAGGCGCCGGTGCCGCCGGCGTGGCGTCGTGCGACGGGACGCTGGCGGGGGCCGTGGTGGCTGCCTGAGAGCGTTTGCGGAGTACGGGGCGGGTCGGCTCGGGCGAGGTCTGCAGGAACGCGGCGATGGTGTCGGTAACCTTCACCGCGTGCTTGGCTCCCGCGCGTGCGGCGCCGCGGGCGGTGCCGCCCATTTCCTTCGTCGGGCGGTCGAGTAGGGTGGCAGCGGCCTCCAGGCCAGGGCCAGTCAGGTTCCACAGCTTCTCGGTGACCTGGTTGCCGTTCGCGTTGATGCGGCTGGCCGAGCCCAGCGACTCGACCAGACCCTCACGGGCGAGGTCGAGGCAACCGTTGCGGACCGTCTGCGCGCTGGCCGTACCGGGACACATCAACTGCCGGATCTGCTCGGCCGTCGCCACCTTCACTACCCCGAGGGCGGCAAGGACCATCTGCCGGGTCTTGGCCGTCGACCCGTACGGCCGCCGCGTCGTCCCACCCATCCCGCTCCCTCCCGCACCAGCCGCTCGGCTGGTGCGCTCCCGGCCCCGCGGCCCGAGCGCGCCCCGAAACCCGACGCCCCCGACCCACGCCCACCCCCAACACATAACACACCCCTCTGACAAGGGGAGGGGACGGAGGGTTGTCGAAGCGCGGGACCCCCCTTTACCAAGCGGTCTGACCTGCAGCTTTAGCCTCTGCTCCCAGCGAGGGCGGCGTAGGGGGAACCGTAGGGGACTGCGTAGGGCACACAGTAGGGGCCGCGCCGCACGGGCAGCCCCCAACCGCCCTCCTTACCACAGTGGCTACCACTGCAGGTCACAGCCTGTGGGGTTCCAGAACAGGGCCACCTGCGATGACCTGCGTCTCTACGCCGCTCGCTCGTATTCGTTGATCAGGCCTCCGAGGGTCGGTCGGCGCTTGATCTGCTTGTGTGAGAGGTCGGCGATGGGATGGTCGGGTCGTGGCGGGCGCAGCCGCTGTCCGCGGTGAGGCCGCCGCCCGTTGTAGTGGTGGGCGTACTCCTCCAGCACGGTGCGCAATTGGTGCTGGCCGAAGATGAGTATCCGGTCGGTGACCTCGGATCGAACTGTGCGCACGAACCTCTCCGCGTACGCATTCGCTCGCGGGCTTCGGGGCGGGATCTTCACAGCCTCGATGCCCGCTCCCGCTAGGACCGCGTCGAACGCTGCCGTGAACTGACCAGCCCGGTCTCGTACAAGACACATGAGCTCGGCAGCACGGTCGCCGAGATCGGCCATAAGGTTCCGGGCTTGCTGCGTGGTCCAGGGACGTCCGGATGATCGGTGATGCCGAGGATGTGCACGGAGCGAGTGCCGACTTCCATCGCGAAGAATACGTACAGTCGGCGCAAGCTGATCGCGCAGTCGACGTGGAAGAAGTCGACGGCGAGCATGGTCGAGGCCTGTGTATGGAGGAAGTGTCGCCATGTGGTGTCGGTCTGCCGCTGGGGTACTGGGGGTATCTTCAAGCGCTTGAGGCCTCTGCGGATCGTGGACGCGCCCACGCTGTGGCCGAGCTTGAGGAGCTCGCCCTGGATGCGTTGGTATCCCCATGAGGCGTTGTCCAGGGCAAGTTGTTCGATGAGCGTGGCGATCGCCTCGTCGATCGGCGGGCGGTCGGCGTGGTTCGGGTACGTCCACTTCTGTGCGACCAGTCGGCGGTGCCATCGCAGAATGGTGTTGGGCGTGACCAGACGGTGTTGTCGAAGCGCCCTGGGCAGCCGTCGGATCAGGGCGGCGAGGTAGGCGCGGTCGGCCCAGTCAGCGCGTGGCTTGGGGTTCGTGCGGCGCAGCACCGTGACCTCGTGCCGCAGGACCAGCAGCTCGATGTCCTTGGACCTGGAGGAACGGCTGAGTAGCACTAGCTAGTGGCTCATCTCGGTTTGTTGGCCGGGTAATTGATCCTCTACTCGTTGCGGGGCAGGCTGCTTCCAGGTCGTGATCGCGGAGGTGGTCGTGGGGCGTCGTCCGGGAGTGTTCATCCGGCCCGTGAGTATGGAGGAGGGCCGTCGGCTGCAGCAGATCAGCCGGACCGCGAAGGACCCGGTGAAGTTGCGGCGGACGATCGTGGTGATGATGTCCGCCCAGGGCCAGTCGGTGCCGGACATCACCTCGTTGATGCAGGTCAGCGCCGACTATGTGCGCGATGTCATCCATGCCTTCAACGAACGGGAGTTCGAGGCGCTGGACCCAAAATGGAGTGGGGGACGCCCCAGGACGATCAGTAGCGAGGTGCGCGAGCACATCTGCCTGATCGCCCGGACGTCCCCCGCCGACTGGCGTATCACCGCCTTCTCCACCTGGAGCCTGACCAAGCTGGCCGAGCACCTGGTGAAACAGTCAATCGTCCCGGCGGTCGGCCGCGAGACCCTGCGGCGGATACTGCGCGAGGGCAAAGTCTCCTGGCAGTCGACCACCACCTGGAAATCCTCGAACGACCCGGACTTCATTGCCAAGATGCACCGGGTCCTGGCGCTGTACGACACGCCGTCGGCCGATGGCCGGGTGGTATGCGTGGACGAGTTCGGGCCGCTGAACCTGATGCCCCGCAAGGGCAAGGCGTGGCGTCCACGCCGCTCACCTCGTCGTCTGCGAGCCACCTACAACCGGTACGACGGGGTAATGCACATGCTCGCCGCCCTCGATCTGGCCACCGGCAAGCTGTACTACCGGATCCGGCCGCGCAAACGATGGCGCGAGTTCCTGGTCCTGCTCAAGGCCCTGCGGGCCTGCTGGCCCGGCGAGAAGCTGTACGTCGTCCTGGACAACTTCTCCCCACACAAGCATGCCAATGTGCGGGCCTGGGCCGCGGCCAACGTCGAACTGGTCTTACTGCCGACCTACGGATCATGGCTGAACTGGACCGAGTCCGAGTTCGCCGCCCTGCGCTACTTCGCCCTCAACGGCACCGACCACTGCAGCCACCATGAGCAGAACACCGCCATCGCCGCCTACATGCACTGGCACAACGCCCAGTCCGGGCCGAAGACCAGCTTCGCCCCGGACTCGCCCATCCGCACCTGGACCGAGTACCCGGCCAAGGCCGCCTGAAGGACCGTTACTCCTCCGGCAGTTCCACGATCACCAACGTGCCCCGGCTTCCGGGGCGGACCGTGTGTGCAGCTCCCGCCGCAACCATGAACAGCTCGCCCGCCCGCACCGACAGCGGCATGCCGTCCACCTCCAGCTCCAGCCGGCCGTCGAGGACCAGCAGAGCCTCGGCGGCCCCATGGCTCTCTTCCTCGACTGGCAGCCCGTCCATGCGCAGTACCTTTACGCAGGCCGCCCCCACCATGCCCAGCCTGCGAGAGCTCCACGCCTCCGGCAGACCGGCCGCCGTCTCCGCAAGGTCGACCGCACTCATGGCACACCCCTCCTCACGGACCCGGTCGGTCATGCCGAACGGCCCCGCACACAAAGATCAATGGATGCCCTGAAAGCTACCTGACCAGGAAAAACAAGTGGTCGACCGTTTGGCAAAGCCTGTCTCCGGGGCCAGACCGAAGCCAACCCCCGGCCCACGCCAGAGGCTCATCCATTAACCGGCCAACGATCCGAGACGAGCCACTACAGTAATCAGCGGCCGAGTCGTCGTGAGACGCCGGGCGGCCAGGTGAGTGGAACCATCGAGGGCAACCGCATAGAAGCCATACCCGGTGTCTCTGGGTCTCTGGACCTTACGATGGCCCGTCCAACCCACGACCAAGGTAGGACCGCATAGCCTCAAAACGAGATCACCGAGTGGCTGTCAATACACCACCCTGGTCAGCACCCGGGACAGCGACGGGAAGACGGGCGCCTCAGGGGCGAACATCAGGGTTGTTGCACACCCAACGACCCCGTCGCCCTGCCGGAACCGGTGCAGGGCCTTGCGCACCGTCACCCGGTGGACCTCCACGATCCCGGCGATCTCCGACGCTGTCTGCGTTATCTCAACCCCGCCTCTGCTCGCATCACCCGCGCGATGTCCCCTGCCTCTCCGGCCCCGTACGCGCGCACCGCTCGACCGTGCGCGGGCGGGGATCCCGACGAGACAGGAACAGAGCGGCTCTCGTTCGCGAGCGCCTGCGCCGACAGGGTAGGTGCCGATTGATCATCCGGCCAGGTCAGCGGCGTGACAGGTGGTCGGCTGCGCGCGGTGGTCCGGGTGCAGCGGAGAGTGTCGGTCCCGGCGTGATGATCAGATCACGGTTGCGAAATTCCCGAGGAGGGCGGGATGCCGGGCGGCTCCCGCGATCGGCCGGAGAATTTCTTGGCTCATTCTGGGCAGGGTGTCGATCAAAAATCCCGAACGGAAATCATTGGCAGCACAATCCATGCTCGGCCGATGCACATACGGATACGGATACGGCACGTGCGGAGTATGCTGGAAGGTGCCGGAGGACTTACCGGCAGGGCGACTGCGAGGAGGTGCATATGCAACTCGGCAAGGCAGGGTCGCTGATTCTGCGCCTCGTGGCCGCGAAATTCTCGCCCGGCTATTCAGCGGGATAACAATAGAAGACTCATGTGGTCCGCGGAGAGCAGGGTCGGCCCCTTCTGTTCCGACCGGCGTTCACGCGGGTCGCAGGCCGTTTTCGCAGAGATGCGGAGGCGGCCTCTTGCTGGGCCGGTCGACCCATCGGCCGGCTGTCGGCGAACGCGTGGTCCGAGCGGTTCGGGATGCCCTTAACCAGCTTCGCGATCAGCCGGAACCCGACTCCGCTGTCCAGTGACGTCGAAGGCTGCGGATTGAAGCTTTTAGTTTGCGGGGGATTTTGCGGGCTGAAGAGCTACCTTGCGGCGAGGGGCGGGGTGAGCCGGACGTGGTGCATGCGTTGGGGGTACTGCCGGGCGGTGCCGCCGGGCCGTCGGCGGAGGGGTCGAGGTCGCGTACGTCGCCCCCGATGGGTCGGAGTGGCTGCGCCTGCTGGTGTCTGTGGTCACCAGCTGACCAGCAGGGTGCGCAGGCCGCCAGTGACCCGCTCCTTGTCTGTTGACAGCACCGCCCACAGGGCGTGCAGGCCCAGGCCCGGAAGGCGCTGGGGCAGCTGTTCGCAGACGGTCCGCAGTGCGACCCGGGCCAGGTCTGCCCCAAGGCAGTAAAACTTCCCGCGACCGAAGGCGATGTGAGGGTTCGGTGCTCGGGTGATGTCGAACAGGTTGGGGCCGGTGAACCGGTTCGGGTCGCGGTTGGCCGCCTGGAGAGCGAACACCACCAGGTCCCCAGCCCGGATCAGGCTGCCGCGGAAGGGAATGTCCTCGCGCGCGTACCGAGGAATCCAGCTCCCGCCAGGGACGGCAAGGCGCAGGATCTCCTCGGCTGCGCCCGCAGCCAGCGACGGATCATCGTGGAGCGACTGGTACTGGTCGGGGTGGGCCAGCAGGAACAGCAGCCCGTAGGCGATCCGGGCCGCGACGGTCTCGTGCCCGCCGAAGAACAGGTGCCCGGCTGCCTCGATGGCCTGCTCCCGCGTCAGTGGGCCGTGCGGTGTGAGTGCTCTGGCAAGGTCGGTCAGCGCATCGTCTGCAGGGTCCGCGTGCCGGCGGTCGATCAGCTCTCCCAGCCGGCCGAGGAGGGCGGAGCGGGCGGCTTCGGCCGCCGCTCGGTCGCCGGGTACGCGGATGGCATCCGACCAGGCCCGCATACGGGCGTGCTCCTCGCTCGGGATGCCGACGAAGTCAAGAATCAGGCGGGTGGCGAAAGGCTCAGCGACCATCTGGCGCAGGTCTGCGGGTGGCCCGGCGGCCAGCATCGTGTCGATCAGTCCGTCAAGCAGGGGGACGGCCAGCTCCCGCTGCGCGCTCAGGTCGGGGCTGGTAAAGCGCGGTGTCAAAACGCGACGCCAGAACTGGTGATCACCGAGCTCGGTGTCGAAGTTCGACTGCGGGACGAACATGGCCGCGTCCCACAACCGCAACGCCTGCTGCGGACGGGGATGCGACCTGCCGATACGCGGATCGGCGGCGAGCTTGCGGACGTCGTCATAGCGCGTCACCAGCCAGCCCTCGCCC
Organism: Streptomyces gilvosporeus; assembly: GCF_002082195.1. GTDB lineage: Bacteria > Actinomycetota > Actinomycetes > Streptomycetales > Streptomycetaceae > Streptomyces > Streptomyces gilvosporeus. Next base: position 7,021,474 of record NZ_CP020569.1, read on the forward strand.
CCGGCAGCGGTCCGTAGCAGCCGCGGCCCGGGGCAGGCACGCAGCGTGCTGAATTCCTCCGGCTCCTCCAGAGGCGACCCGCAGAAGAACGGCATCGGCCCGATGTTCACCATGCACCCCTTTCTCAGCCCCACACACCTACCCAAGCTTGCCGCCACGGACCCGCCGTGCACGGCGGGGGAAGCCGGCACTTGTTGCCGAAGGCCCGTCCCGCCCGTCCGCCAGCGGAGGACTTTGGCGATCGGACGACCGCTGGCGCGGCCCGCCGCAGAGAATGAAAGGTAGGTCTGCACAAGCCTGGCGACGGCCGTGCAGACCTACCTTGCACCCCGCTTGTCACGGCCAACGAAGGTGCAGACTTCAGCCACAGCGGACGTCGGTGGGTGGTGTCAGGCTGCGTTTCCGGCTCGGGATCCGCAGGTTCAGGTGACGCTGTTACCTCGGGGCGAGCCGGGTCCGATCGGCTGGCTGGGCAGATGTGGGGAAGGGCGACTCCGGGTCGCTGGCTGACGACTCATCTCGGGCCGAGCAGTGCCCGTCGGCCACGCGCTCGTATCCACAGCCGAAGACCAGGACCTGCACCAAACGGTCGAAGACGACGGCATCAGCGATACGCGGGTTGTGGCAACCCCAAAAATGACGCTCTTCCCGGGTGGGCAGCAGAGCGAGGAACTGGTCGCGGATCGGGTCGAGAATGCATGATGGGACGGCAGGCACGGTTCCCCCGGTGATCATGAAGCGTAGAGAACTCCATGATCGGGGACCGTGCCTGCACCACTACAACCACCTACTGGCGGACGCTCTAAGTAGGCCCGGCCATGCTGAATTTCGCAGTCATCGGCCGCATCAAGTTGATCTCGCGTGGGAAGACCTTCCCGCTGGGCAGGGCTATGGAGCATCGCAGTATTCGGACTGGGAGAGCGCATGAGGAATGGCCAACCACCCGTGACTACCGCGCCGGGATGTACCGCGGCAGTCAGCCCGGAAACGGTGTTAGCCGAGGGACGGGAACTGGTGCTGCCCCGGCTGCGGGAGTGCGTGGAGTGGTTGTCGGAGCCCGTCCGTACCATGGTCACCTATCACTTCGGCTGGACCGATCCGCAGGGCAAGCCCGCCGCGCTCACTGGCTCCAGTTTACGGCTGGGCACATTGGTCCTGTTGAGCGCGACCTTGGATCGCGGTCCGTGGCACCGGGCCCGAGACGCCGCCGTGGCATGGACACTGATGGGCAACCAGACGCTCATCCACGATGACATCCTCGACGAGGACCGAGTACGGCGCGGCAGCCCTGCGGTCTGGGCGGAATTCGGAACCCCCGCTGCAGTGCAAACGGGAGACGCACTGCTCGCCCTGGCATTCGAAGTCCTGGCAGCCCAGCCAGGCCCACACACCGGAGAGGCCGTTCGGGTACTTGCCGCGACAGCACGGGAAGTGTGCACGGGACAGATACTCGATGTAGAGCTCGAAAGCCGCTCCTGTACCACCTTCGACGAGGCTCTCAGCGTGGTCGAAGCCAAAACCTGCACCCTGCTTCGCTGCATTTGCCATCTCGGCGCCCTGCACACCAACGCGACCCGGGACCAGGTGGATGCCCTGACGGAGTTTGGCGGACATGTTGGAGTGGTGTGGCAACTCCGGGACGACGTAGCGGATATCTGGGGAGACCCGGGCGGCCGGGCCGAGCCGCCCAGGTCGGACATCCGTTCCCGCAAGAAGACCCTGGCAGTCCTCGTGGCGCTGCGCTCCGGCCACCCCTTCCGGAACGACCTCGAAGCGTTCTACCGCAGCACACACGCTGCCGACGTTGACGAGTTGCAGCGCGTCGCCACTCTGATTGAGCAGTGTGGCGGCAGGGCGTGGTGTGAGGAAGAGATCGCACGCCGACTGGCCGCAGCCCGTGAATGTCTCCGGCGTGCTGCGCCCGATGCCGGTGTCAGACGTGTCATTGCGGACTACACCGGCTTCATCACCCGCCGCTCCCTCGCCCCTGCTAGGGCGTGATGTGCCCACAGGAGGCCGGGGCCTACGTGCGTGACGACATGTCGTCCATGGATGGCAGCGTCCTGGCGTAGGCCGGTCCGTCACGGTGGAAGTCGGGATCATACCGGCCGCTCTTTCGATACCAGTCATAGTTGGCCCGTACCACCGCTCCGATTCCGTCCAGGAACAGCTCTGCGGCCCGCCGCCGCTCAGTGCTGATCGAGAATGCCTCGTACACCGTCGGAAGATCCTCTTGGAGCCTCTGCCACCGGTCGATCGCGGCGCGGGCCATGCGCACCGTCTCTTGGACGGCCTCGTTGCGGGAGACGCCTTGTTCGCGTTGCAGCAGAGCCACGGTGTTGTGCAGCTGGCCGGTCAACTCATCGACCTCCAGCGAGTACACGTCGTTGAGCAGGCACAAGCAGTCCGCGCACGCCTCCTGGATGCCCTGCCACTGCACGCTGTCCCACAGCTCCTGAGGGGCCTCGAATCCACACGCGGACTCGATCAGATTGGTATAGGCCCCAGCCCCGATCCATGCCCGGCGCACCTGCAGATGTGCGTGCAGAGGCTGAGCCTGGCCCCGGGCCCGGTCGGCCGCCAAGGCAAGGGCGCTGGAAAACCACAGGCGCCAGTGACCGGCCGCACGGCGCCGCCACGCCTGCGACATCCCTTCACACTGCCGTGCCCACACATCGGCCCAAGCCACCACCAGCGGATGAGTATCGCTGGCACACGCACCCGGCGGGCGGGACGTGATCGCGATCAGTTTCCGCAGCGTCCCGACCAGTCGCTGTGGGTCCTGCCCCATGTCCCCGTTGATCTGGTCATTGACATAGAAGCCCCATGCCAGTGTGTCGAGTGCCATGTCCAACCGGGGCCCAGTGGCTGCTGAGTAGAGCTTCATCGCGAACTCGGCAACACCCATGTCCAGATACCGCTCGGTCGTCTCCCCCGGCTGCAGCAGCCCGTATCCCGTTAGCCAGGCCACATTGCGCCGAGTGACTGCCTCCGGGTCCTCCTTGTTGCTCCTGGCTGGAAACGGGATGAAGAACTCCACGTCATGTCTGCCCGCCATGCGCTCTCCCCTCCGACTTCACCGCACGCCGCTTCGGCTCACGCCCCGCTTGCAGCTGATCGTAATCACTCGGACCAGGTCGCGGGGCTCTACGTCGAACCACCGGTGGCAGCCCCGTGTCCAGCTGCCGAACGCAAGGAACGCGCCCGCATCCGAAGCGAGAAAGGCATCCGCTGGGGAGGACGCCCTCTCAAATCTGCAGCCTGACCCGCCCGGCGCGCCTGTGCGGCAGCACTGGGGCCTACCTGGCGAATCACGGCCCGAGCCGGAGCTGGACCGCGACGATGGTGACAGCGCCATGGATGACAGGACGTAAGCCCTAGTACTGCAACGGTGTTTGTGCTGATGGGTGGGCAGTTCTATGGACTGTGGCCGCGTCGTGTGTAGTGGCAAATGCGGGCCTGGTGTTGGCGTCTGCGGCGCCAGTATGACCAGTGCAGGACGTGGTCGACGGGTGTGGGTTGGCGGTCGGTGAGGCGGGTGAGCAAGCGTCTGATCTCGGCGAGGCTCAGGTGGATGAGGTTGGAGGATCCGTTTCTGCTTTCCCGGCATCGAGCACACGGGCCCGCAGGACTGTGAGGCAGGCGTGTGCGGCCATGGCCAGGGTGATGTGGCGATACCAGCCTGGGTAGCGGCGGACTTGGTAGTCGTCCAGGCCGCACTCCTGCTTCGCCGTCTGGTCGGGTAGGACCGCCGCATTGCTGCGGCGGTCCCCCCTCAGAACCGTGCGAGCTCGTTGTCCGAGCACACGGCTCAAGCAAGCCCTGATGGCTCGCCGGCTCATGCAGATGCTGGCTTGTGCTTGCGACGTCGTTCGGCCCAGTAGTCGGTAAGGGCTGGGTCGTCGATGGACGCGCTGCCCTTGACCAACTGGTGCCGAACGATCTTCGTCCAGGAGAACTTGGCGAGGTAGCGGCCGCTGTCGCGGTCGCCGAAGACCCACCTGTCCCGCCTGGCCTTGTTGAACATGCCGAAGTAGCGGGCGGTGACCCAGTGCTTCGGCTTGTTCGGGTGTGTGTGGGTTGCCCACTTGTAGACGAGCTTCCACACATAGAAGCAGTCTCTCAACCGAACGTGATCGTTTAATTCCTGCTGGTCAGGCATGGTCTCGTGTGTGGTGAGGCAGGGATGCGGCGTCTTGTGTTGGCTTGATGGTCGAGGGGTGCGAGGTGGCGTCGGTGCTGGGAATGCTGGAGGAGCGGGAGGCGGCTGCTCGGGTGCGGGTGGAGGGGCTGCGGGAGGAAGTCGCCCGGCTGGCTGAGGTGTTGGAGGCTGCGGAGATCGAGCTGGACCGGCGGGTGATCGCGCGGGAGGAGCTGGTCGAGGCCCTGGCTGTCTCGGCGGCTGAATCCACTGCCGTGACCGAGGTCGGGGCGGAGCAGGAAACCGTTCCCTCGCCTGTGGCGGGCTCGACGGTGGCGCCCTGGAGGGAGGGGTTGCCGGTGACGGTGCTGGCACCGGATTACCAGGGGATCCTTGGTGTGCTGGAGGAGGGGCGGTCAGCGGGCAGGGGGCCACTGAAGGCCAGGGAGATCGCGGTGGAGTTGGGCCTGGAGACGGTGCCGGCGAAGGTCGAGGGGGTGCGCTCGAAGGCCAGGCGCCTGGCGGAGCGCGGGTGGCTCGTGCAGGAGTCGTCGGGGATGTTCAGCGCCGGTCGGCGGCCCGTGGCTGTGCCAGGCGCCGGCTCATCCGCGTGATCATCGACCACCGGATCACCGCTTCGCTGGTAGCGGGCAGGGTTTCGTAATCCCTGGCCAGGCGACGGGAGTTCATCAGCCAGGCGAACGTGCGCTCTGCCACCCAGCGTCTGGGCAGCACCACGAATCCCTTCGTGTCGTCGGTCCGCTTGACGATCTCCAAGGTGAGGGCGAGTCTGTTCCGGCACCGGTCGACCAGGTCGCCGGTGTAGCCGCCGTCGGCCCAGACGAGGGTGATGTCGCGGTGCAGGCGACGCAGCCGCGCCAGCAGGCCCGCGGCGGCGTCCCGGTCACCGATGTTCGCGGCGGTGACCGCGACGACCAGGAGCAGACCGAGCGTGTCGGTCACGATGTGCCGCTTGCGGCCCGGCACCTTCTTCCCGCCGTCGTAGCCGCGTGAGGCGGTCGGCACCGTCGCGGCGGCCCGCACCGACTGCGCGTCGATGATCCCCGCTGTGGGCTCGGCCTCCCGGCCCTCGCGCTCGCGCACCCGACCGCGCAGCCGGTCGTGGAACTCGGCGATCAGTCCGTGCTCGCGCCAGCGGCGGAAGAAGGCGTAGACCCGCCCCCAGTCGGGGAAGTCCGCGGGCATCGCCCGCCAGGCGATCCCGCCCGCGACCAGATACCGGATCGAGTCCAGCATCTGACGGTGGCAGTAGCCCTCGGGCTGCCCGCCCCTGCCCTGGAGCCAGGCCGGCACCGGCAGCAACGGACGGATGGCCGCCCACTCCGCGTCTGTCATGTCCGACGGATACCGGCGCACCCGATCGGGATGATCGGCCGCGTTGCCGTACACGTGCGCGAGGCAATCACACGATGGTGCAGCCGAGTTGAACTGGACGGGCGCGGACGCGTACAACAACGACACTAGGGCCTCCCGGCATTGCTCGGTTCGATTCGCATCCCCGAGCTACCGAGAGGCCCTGTCTTCATGCACGCACAACGGGAAGATCACCCGGCGGGAAACTCGTTCGACCTGCACGTTCCGTGATCGGTTGAGATACGGCTTCTAATACTCCAGCCGGACTTTGGTGTTTTGCCTGGTCAACGGCTTGGGTCTGGGGAGTGTAGCGGGGTGGTGCCGGAGACGGGACGCGTTCTTCCGGCTCGTCCCGCGAACGTGTGACCGCGCCGCGTGTAGTGACAACGCTGGGCTCGGGCCTGGTGTCGGCGACGCCGTCGTGACCAGTTCACCGTGTGCTCTGTCCGTGCAGGAGAACGTCGGTGTGCAACTGCCAGCAGACGGCGGATCTCGGCTGGGGCGAGGTCCACGAGGTCGGGCGCGTCGCCTCGAGCTCCCCCTTTTCCCGCTCCTGGGCGGCAGTGGCGGCCAGGAAAGCATGGGCGAGCATGGCCAGGGTGATGTGCCGGTACCAGCCGATGTAGCGGCGGACCTCGTACGAAACCGACTTCGGATGCCTATCCTCGGTCGCTCTTAAGTTGTCATCACTCGAATGAGTTATCGGCCGGGCTGCCGGAAAGCGGTGGACCTGGCGCCCCTCGCCAGGAGACGCTGCCGCCGGGATCTGACGGCGAACAGCGCGGAGTTGAGAGCATCATGGCAATCCTGGCGGTGGGCAGTGACGTGACGGTCACTTTGTCGAAGAGGGGGCGGACCAAGGTGCGCTACCCCGCGGCCGTCGTCCACGACGACGGCACCCACCTCGTCGTCCGCGCCCCGTGGGCGGGCGCGGCGGACCGGGACTTCGGCTTCGTCCGCTTCGAGCACGGCGACGTCTTCACCGAGCACTACTGGCGCGACCGCTGGTACGCGGTCAAGGAAGTCCGCTCCGCCGGCGGCACTCTGAAGGGCTGGTACTGCGACATCACCCGCCCCGCGGCCCTCGACTGCCGCACGCTGGTCGTCGAGGACCTCGACCTCGACCTCTGGGTCTCGGCGGACGGCGGCACGGTGCTGCGCCTGGACGAGGACGAGTTCGAGGAGAGCGGCCTGCGAGCATGCGACCCGGAGGCGGCGGACCGGGCATGCGAGGCACTGGACGGCCTGGAGGCACTGGCCCGCAAGGAAGGGCTCGCCGGGCTGCTCGCCTGCGGCGCGCGCTGACCGAACGCCTGTCTAAGGTGTGGTGCGTGATCAATTCCCATGACGTCCGGCGCATCGCGATGGCTCTCCCGGAGACGGTGGAGAAGGAGGCGTGGAGCATGCCCACGTTCCGAGTCGCCGGGAAGATGTACATCACGGTCCCCGACGACGAGACGTCCATCGCCGTCCGCTGCCCCAGGCACGAGCGCACCGAGCTGATCGCCGCGGAGCCGGAGAAGTTCTGGGTCCCGCCGCACGAGGCGGGTTCCTCGTGGGTGCGGGTGCGGCTCGCCGCGCTGGAGGATCTCGGCGAGCTGCGCGACATCATCGTGGATTCCTGGCGGCAGGCGGCACCGGAGCGGCTGCTCGATGCGGACGCGGGTGCCTGACGGCAGGCGGAGGTCAGGCCCGCAGCAGGGCCGTCAGAGGGAGGGCCGCCGCGTCCGCCGGGGGCCGCGACAGGTGCAGGGACGTGTGGAAACAGCCCTCGGTCTCCTTCCCACACGGGTCCTCCCCGGTCGCCGCCACCGCATCCACGGCGTACCGCTGCTCCCGCTCGTCGGTGAAGCGGCGCTGCTGGAAGGTGGCGGTGGTCTTTTCGGTGACCAGCCCGCGCGTGGCCAGGGCCGCCGCGATGTGGTCGTACGAGCCGGTCCGCAGTACGAACGCGGCCACCCACGCCGGGGCGTCGGCGGCGGCCAGGAGCGGCCGGAACGTGCGGGGCGAAAGGAAGCTCGCGGGCGACGGGCGGCGGTGTGACGGCCTCCGTCCGGCGCCCGGCTCCTCTGCGCCATCCACGCCTTGCGGTATCCACTTGCGTGGCGGACCTGTCGGCCTGAACGATCTACCGCAGCGAGGAAATGAACAGCGTGGCCATCGCCTCCAACGAGTCGTTCGGCAAAGCGCACATGTCCCGGCGAACACGTGCCAGGTGCCGCCGAAACATCACGGGTTCAGGCGGAGGGCGAGACGGCTGTCGTCACTGCGTCGGGGATCAACGCGATCAGCTGTTGAGACCAGCAGTCCGATTGCTGGGTTGCGACCTCGGCTCCGCAGGCATCGCAGACGAAGTTGGGGCCATCCAAGCCGTCGAGTCCGCAGCATCCGTTGAGGCGCCCACGGTCAGGGTGTCTGGCCACCCCCGAGACGTCGTCGGGGTTGAGGACGAACACGCTGGTGTGAGGGCTGACCGCATACGACCCGGGCGGCATCAGCGATGGCAGGAATCTGTGTCCCGGGGCTTCCTCCGTCACCGGCGGCGGCATCGGCACTTCCCGGAGGTCGGGGCTGATTCGGTACTGACAGGCACTGCAGGAGAAGACGGTCATGGCCGCAATCTTGCGGGAGGCTGTGGGGCTGTCTCTCGTCATTTCCGGCCCGGCTCCGTGGCAGGGTGTCGCCCCTCGTCGACGTGGTCAGCAAGGTAGATCATCGTGGCTTGCGGGTCCATCCCGAAAGCGGCGAGGTCAGCCGCCGGAACAGCTCATGAGCCTTCGAGGTCCGCGTCCAACTACTGTGGTGCCATGGCGTTGCTGTCTCACCTCCACCGTTTCAATCAGAGGCATCCGTGGAGTCACAACGATCACTACGGCCCCTGGGCCGCCGACTGTGTGGCCGCGTCGGGGGCCCGCAACGTCCTCGACGTCGGATGCGGCACGGGGAATCTCGCCGCACTGCTCCGCCGCCGCGCCGCCACCGTCACCGGGCTCGAACCCGACCCGGCGACCGCCCGCGCTGCTGCGGAACGCTTCGCCGACAACCCTGCGGTCACCATCGTCCAAGCCAACTTCGCAGACCGTGACCGGCAGCGACGCTGGGACGCCATCACTCTCGTCGCTGTCTTGCACCACCTCCCTCTGGTGGCCACTTTGCGGGAACTGCGGGGCTGTCTTACCTCGGGCGGGCGCCTCGTGGTCGTCGGCTGCTACCGGGAGGACGGACCGGCCGACCTGCTCGCCACCCTGCCGGCCGCACTCGCGAACCCGGTCATGGGACTGGCCAAGCACCCGGCCCGCGCCGCTGTGCTGCCCTTGCACATGACAGCACCCACCACCGACCAGCAGGAGAGACCCTGAGCGACATCCGGGCTGCGGCCGCCCAAGAGCTGCCCGGCGCCCGGATACGCCGTCGCCTGTTCTGGCGGTACACCCTGGTCTACGACGCCCCTGCCTGACCACCGCAGGCCCCTCGAAGCGTTGCCTCTCCGTCAACGGTCCGGGCGAAGCTGGAGCAGCGCGCAACTGTTCCGCCGCCTTCCGCAACGGCGCGTAGCCGATATCCCGATGCCGGGGCTTTCCGTCCGGGCAGCGGGCTGCTTCAACGCGAGAGACGCAGTCGGCGCTGGCGGTGGCGGAAGGACCAGCCACCAGCGCCGGACACAGGTCCACCCTGCGGATGCCTGTCAGCCGATTCCGACCTTCGACAGCGCGGTGGTCCAGTTATTTGCGATGGCGCTGCGTGCGGCGTTGAGCTTGACGGTGCCGTTGCATACCGCGATCTTCAGCTTGTTCTCCACGGAGTCCTTGCTGGCGGCCGACTGGTTGCCGTAACGGGGCTCGGGCCACAGGTTTTTAGGGTCGCGGGGTGCGCCGCCCAGTTCGAGGGGGACGAGGTGGTCTTCCTCGTAATCCGCGGTGTTCGTGTCGGAGTAGCCGTACTCGCCTATCTGCTTGATCTTGAGGGGGGTGGTGTAGGAGACGGGCGGGCGGACGGTTTTGGTCCAGCCGGGTACGCAGATTGTGGATTTGATGGTGGACTGGGTGACGTCGGGGTTGTAGGCGCCGGGCTGGCAGGTGGCGTCGGGCAGCGGCAGGTGGGACTGCGAGCAGGTGGCTGCGTGGGCGCTGCTGGTGGCGAGGATGAGCCCGGCGGCGGTGAGTGCGATGGCGGTGGTCGCGGAGGCGAGTCGGTGTGTCGATCGCATGGGGGCTCCCGTGGGGGGATGGGCCCGGCAGGGTCCCGGGCACTTGACGCCATGGCAGCAGCCTCATGGTCTATGCGGGTAGAGCTCGGTGATGAACAACAGGTGTCCATGCCGATTTCTGACCGCCTACTGGTCTCTTCTTGGCCAACTTCTGGCCAGTACAGGGTGTTTGAGCGCTGCGCGACTGACTTCGGCAGGGTTCCTGCATTGCCGCCAGGCTCCGGACAGCGCCGGGCAGTCGCCTTGATCACGGTTGGCTGGTAGCGCCGGCGCGCTGGTCGCCGTGCAGGATCCGGATGGCGGTGACTCGGGGGAGCGGGTAGTCATACCGGCCCCGATACAATCATGTAGGTGTCCCTGCTTGGCCAGCTGAAGGCAGCAGGCTGCTCCGGCACCAGCTCCACGAGGCCGATTGCTGGGGCAAGAAGCCAGTTGTCGCGGCGATAGGAGGCTGCGGTTCGGTCCGCCGACAGGAGGCCTGGTGACTCATGATGAGGCGCTCAAGGAGCTGAGCCGTCTCGCGCACGAGCGAGCGTTCGGTGGATACTTCGGGTCGGACACGCTCATTCAGGCCGGTCTGGACGCACTGCTTGCCGGGGTCGAGAGCGAGTCCCTTGCGATGCTGGCCGGCCTCGGGCGCAACGAAGAGCTCGAGGCGCCGGACCTCTTCGACCGGGTGCTGTACGAGCTGGGGCTCGAGGTCAACGTTCCTGCCGACGCCCGGGCCGCGAGGTGGGCCCTGGTCTACTGGCTTGCTGGTCAGATGGTGGACGGTTCCCTTGACCCTGCGGTCGGCGCCTTCCGGATCTGGCGTGATGTCGCCTGGGACCTCGATTATCCCGACGCGCTGCAGCCGCTCGTCGTGTGCGCCTACAACCTGGACGACTGGGGCGAAGACTGGGGCGTACCCGTCGAAAAGCTCAAGAGCGAAGCGATCGAGGCAGCCGCACATTTCCTGAATCGGCAATCATCGGCTGGGCACGGCTGACTCCCGGCGCACGTTCCTCAGCTGACGCGCCCCGACGCGACAGGTGGGTCCATGGAGTTGACGCCACCTCACCTCGTCTGACCTGCGATCTCTATTTCACGCGCAGTCAGGCCGCCGCTCTGGCCTGTCCGCTACTGATGGCGTCGGCGACCGTGTGGGCTGGTTCGCCCATCGCCGGCTCCGCGCTCGTCGTGTGCGGACGTTCCCCCAGCCCTCGTAGGCGATGTGGTGCATCTTGCGGCGTCCGCGGTGGGTGGCGGGGGCGGACGCGCTTACGGCTGCTGGGGGCGGTGCCGGAGCCCTTGGTGGAGACGGGTGGCGCGGCAAATGGGAAACCCTCCGTGTTCGGTGAGCCACGTTGCGTGTGGCGCGCGGAACGATGCTGACCGCTTGCTGACCTCGCAGTGCGAATTCCGTCCTGTCTTGCAGTGATTTCATGGCGCCAGTGAGATCACCGATTTGCCAAGTGCGTGGAACTCTGGTCGAGTTGATACTCTTCATGCGGAGAGCGAAGAGCGTTGCGGATTTCGCTAATTTCTAATTAGGGAATTCGCGAGGACATGGACTACACCTGCATGCCCCTGGGGGAAGTGGCTCTACGATGCCCCTGGTGGGGCGGCAAACATGCAGGTCAGGGCTGCTATTTGCGTCGCTCCCGGCATGTGCGCGTTCGGCAGGGTGGAACCAGGTCTGGCAGGGCTGATGCTGACCCATTGCTGACTATTCTGATGCACAATCAGGAAGTAGTGATGGGCGACGCAAGGGCTGGCGCCCTGGAGGCCGGGGCGGCATCGGGCGTGTGGTCCGCCAGGCTTGGCTACCAGGCGCAATCAGACCGCCACGATCATCCTCGCCAAGGGCGGCACCGTTCGCGACATCACGATCGGCGACTGCCTCGAACTTCGCGAGATCGAAGCAGAGGCCGGGATGCGTGGGGGCGGGCGGTCGCTGTTCTACCTCTGGCTCAAGGAACTGGACTTCTTCCGTCCGACGCGCCAGCAACCCTGCGAGACTTCAGGCGACGGGCGGGCCAGGTCAGCATCGAGAGGCTGGTGGACCGCTACCAGCTGCAGTGTTGACCGCTCCGCGATCTGATCATGGACTACCTCACCGAGCGCAGTCGGCCCTGGACTACACGTCGCAGGAGGGGCTGTCCCGAACCTCGCCCAGCTGTTCTGGGCGGACCTCGAGTGCCACCACCCGGGAATCGACTTCCTCCGCCTCCCGAAGCATGTCGCAACCGCATGGAAGGAACGCGTCCGCACCAGCACACGCCGCAAGAGGCAGCCGGACGGCAGCTATATCGAGATCACCACCGAGCGACACAGCGCGATGTGACCAGGATTCATAGCTGGCACAGGGTAGCGTTCGCGACCCGCACTGATGCCAAGTGGCTTCGGCGGCTGGAGTCACGGAATCCGAGAAACTGTTGGCACCTTAGTACAGCGCAGGTCACGAAGGCGTGTCGCCGCTAGCGATCTCCGTCACAAAGTCCCCAACTTAACGATAGAAAGCCTCAGCATTCGGCATCACTGGGGGTATCGACGGACAACTCCAGCAGCAACTCCCGGGCCTTATTCTCCACCGAGTCAAAATTCCGGTCGGACGCGAGTACAGCTTCCACATCGACCCTGGCAGCAGCGGGCTCCCCCTCTTCAACGAGCCACTCCGCCCGTTTCAGCCTGGCTGACATCTTTTGCTCCTTGACGATGTCAGAGGAATCCAGGATCGACTCTATGTCCCTATAGGCCCCTTCATAATCTCCGGACTTCCGCAGCGCAAGCGCTCGACGGATGTGCGCGATGAAGCGCCGATTGTAGGTCGTCTCTGCTAGTTCGAGGATGGCCGTACGATCCCGAACTGCGGAGCCCACATCCCCGTCGCCATCGAAAACATCGGCACGATTGTTGAATGCGCATGCGCGGGACTCATCATCTGCGAACGAGCTCTCGATGACCGCGGTGAAGTCTGCTCCGGCAGCTTCGCGGGCGCCGAGGCGCAACCACGAGATTCCGCGGTTGTTCAGGAGGCCCGCGTGCACCTGCCAGTTCGCTTCACAGAGATCCAGCGCCTTCGAGTAGAGATCATTGGCCCTGCGGGCATCACCTTCGTTGAGGACCAGGTTGGCTCGTCGGAAATGGGCATTCACGATCAGCTCGCCCATCGTCCCGTCGGAGATGGATTCCTGCACAGACTGCAGCCGAGAGAAGATCCAATCCAGGACAGGGTGGTCGCTGCGCTGAAGCAGCGGGATGCTGTCCACGGCCATCTCCGCACACGTTGCTGGCGCCCCGGCCCAATCACCAGCGTCGAGCAAGTCCACAACTCTCGCGTGCTCTTTGTGGTCACCGACCGCGCGTTCCACGAACGCCCGATACGCTTCCTGGTCCTTCTGCCAGGCCAGCTTGAGCAAGGCCATCGCGGCAAGGCGCTCGGTGCCGGCCGTGTCTACCCGATCGAGAACGTACAACTCGCCCAGCATGTCGGGCCGAACTCCATCAAGGAGATCATCGAGCGGCACCGGGGGGACATCGCTGTACACGTTGGGCAGCAATCCCGTGGGCGGTTCAAACGTCTGAACGAGGTGAGCGTAGGACTCGACCGAGAGGCCGCCGAGTGCAGTTGCCAGAGTCTGCGCGTTCCGCATGTGTCGCACGCTCTTCGGGGAAACTGCGGCGGCTTGCACCGCTTGCCCGTCCATGCGGGCTATCAGGCGTCGCAGCGCCGCGTCACGGTCAGCGCTGACACCGTTTCCGTCCAGCCAGTCCAACGCCGCGACGAGCGCGAAAAGCGGTCGCCCGTCGGGGTCGATCTTCTCGGAATGGTCTGCGATGTCCTCAACGCTCGTGGAAGACAGCACGACGCCAGCCCGATCCGCAACGGCCTTCGCCAGCTTGCGAATCTCTGGCCGCGGCAAGCCACCGAGCTCGCGCGGAAGACCGTATGCGCACGCCTGAATCTGAAAATACTCCTCCATACGATGTGTTCGTTGCACCAGGTCCCACCAGGGTCCTTGGGCTCGACGCTCCAAGATCAGGACGCGCACTGGTGCGCTTAAAACGCGCTGACTCAATCGGAAGAGCGCATCCGAAAGCCACTCACCTCGCTGAGCGGCATAGTCCACGACAACGAGGGTTGGGCGGGTCGGTTGGAGTTCCGCCAAGGCGCGCTGATTGTCTTCACGCAGAAACCCCGCATGCCATACCCCGGCTTTCGCACGGCAGAGCTCGATCGCCAAGCGGCTCTTCCCAGTACCGGCGGAACCAGTCCAAAGCCACCACGAAAACGATGTATCTGCCTCAAGAAACGCCCCCAGCTCTCTGATCTCTCTCTCACGGCCGACGCGAGCAACGGCCGTACTGGCGAAGGCGAGTAGGGATTCGGGAGAATCAAGCTTTGGCAGCGCAAGCGCGAGAGGTTCATCAACGGGGTGGGCTCCCGATTGAAGCATCAGAAGGGCCCGCTGTTCGGCTTCGTCCTTCCACTGGCGCAAGGTTTGCACGGTATAGCGCGTAACGTCGCTATCGATGAGCTTGCCACAGTTCTGGCACATCCAGAGGCCGTTGGCTTCGGCAGAGCGCTCGGTGGGGGTGAGAGCGGGATCGTAACGTGGTCCACCAGGGCTCGCTGCAGTTATGTGTGCGGCAACGCCGAGATTGACAGCACCACCTTCCCCAAGTTTGGGTCCAGCCGTCACAGCCGAGCAATCAGGGTTGCTGCAGCGGAAAGCAACCCTGGCAGCAAGGGTCTCCTTTACCCGCCTGCTGAAGTCATCCCTCAAGGTCTTGGGCTTCTCCGTCATGTGCCCCCCAGGCCCAGTTACCGACACTTGCCATCACGGCTCAGTCCTGACCTGATCCTAGGATCGCTCTTGGCTACCGGCGTGCACGGCGGCCGCTGACATCTGTGCGCACGAGCTCGCCCGGACCGTATGCGCCCTGCTCGGGCGTCACCTGGAGGCGTTCGTCGACGCCACCGGGGATGAGTTCTCGCCATACCTCTCCCAGGGTCGGTAGGCAGTAAAGAGATCGCAAACCGTTGGCGCCGAAGGTGGTCAGCCGTCAAGGATGATCAATGCTCGTACGTGCGTTCGCAGGAATCGTCGCGTCTCACGCCGCGAAACTGCGAGTGCCAGGTGCCGGGTGTCCGAACGTCCGACTGCAAGACGGGGAGGGATGTCCGCTGTGGCAATACCGACAGTAATCAACGACTTTTCTGGCGAGTGGGCGTTTCTGAGTAACTACTACCCGGTGGTGGTGGAGTTCGAGGGCGTCTTCTATCCAAGCGTCGAGCACGCCTACCAGGCGGCAAAGTCCACGGACCCGGAGATCCGTGACCGGATCCGCTCCACTCTCGATCCGGACCGCGCGAAAGAACTGGGCCGCGCACACCTCGACCGTCCCGATTGGGACGACGCCAAGGTGCCGGTGATGCGTCAGGTCGTGGCGGCGAAGTTCAGCGGACCTTACTTCAGTGAGAAGTTGCTGGAGTCCGGTGAGGCGCGACTGGTTGAGGGGAACGCCTGGGGGGACACCTTCTGGGGGGAGTGCGAGGGCGTTGGCGAGAACGTCATGGGCCAGATCTTGATGGATCTGCGTGACGAACTGCGCGAGGGACGGGCAGGGTTCGGAGACAGTCCTTGTTCTGGCGCCGATTCGGTCTCCGATCAGTGCGGCTGCAAGGGGCTATCCCGGGTGGTTGACACGAAGCTGCGCATGCAGACCGGTGAGATGCTCGCAATCGGATACGTCGATCCCACCGGGGAAGAGCACGTGGCCCTGGTTGCCGGTGGCGTCTCCGGTAAGGAGGAGGTGCTGGTCCGGGTGCATTCGGAGTGCTTCACCGGGGATGTGCTGGACTCCTTGCGCTGCGACTGTGGCGAACAACTCCGGATGTCCATGGCGGAAATCAACCGGGCGGGCGCGGGCGTGGTCATCTACCTTCGTGGCCATGAGGGACGCGGCATTGGCCTGATGGCGAAGCTGCGGGCGTACCGGATCCAGGATGCCCAGCGATTAGACACGGTGGACGCGAACCTGGCGCTGGGCCTGCCTGTGGACGCACGGGACTACTCCGTGGCTGCCGCGATACTGGACGATCTCGGCGTACGGTCGATCCGGCTGCTGACTAACAACCCCGCGAAGACGACTGGGCTTTCGGACCTGGGCGTGAAAATCGCGGGCCGGGTGCCACTCCTGGTCCAACCCGGGGCGACGAACCGGCAGTACCTCGTCTCCAAGCGTGACCGGATGGGGCACGAACTGCCTGACTTCTGGGAGACGCCAGATGTCATGGCGTAACCCGACGGACGTCGCCACGCCCCGGGCGCACCAGACCCAGGAGACACCCCACACGTACAGGCACGTGATCTTCGATTTCGACGGTGTGCTGTGTGACAACGCCGCACTCGCCGTCGAGGCGTACCACCTGCTGCGCGACCGGGAGTTCCACGAGCTGCCGTCGCTCACCCGCCGTGCGGACCTCGGCGATGTCTGTGCCGGGCCGTCACGTGAATGGCTCCATGACCAGCTTGAACCGGCCCGCGCGGCACGATTCTGGACCAAGCACGAACAGAACCTCGGCGTCTTCGCACGCCGCATGCGGTTGTTCGAAGGGATCAGCGACGCGCTCCTGGCGCTGCCCCCAGGGCGGGCCGCCGTGGTCACCGGAGGACGGGCCGAGCGGATACGGGAGGTGCTACACCGCGAGATGGGCGCGGTCCCGCTCTGCCTCGCCGCCATCGTCGGCGGTGAGACACCGGGCACGAAAACGGACAAGATCCGAGAGATCTGCGCGGACTGGGGACACGGCGGCGAGGACACCGCCTTCGTCGGTGACACCGAGAGCGACATGCTCTCGGCCCATGCCGTGCCAGTGGATGCGGTAGCCGTCGGTTACGGCTACCAGATCCGCGAACAGGTCATGCGGAGCCAACCGAACGTCTACCTGGGGACACCGGCGGAACTGGCCCGGTTCCTTAGCGACCGCGTGCGCGCCTGCCCGGACGCTTCACCAGGTTTGCTCACCGGGGGGCTGCAAGGATCGCCCCTCTCGCCGGAGAAGGCCACGTGAATCCCGACATCGACACACTGATCGAGACGGTCTCCGCGCATCAGGAAGCCGAAAGCTTCGAGCTGGAGATCGGGACTCCCTGGTACTGCTCCAGCAAATGGGTCTTCAGTGGCATGGTCACTGCGATCGCTGCCGCCACCGCCTCCACACGACACGGAGGGGCGATGCTGGAAAGCTGCGACACGGTGTTCCTCCGCCCCACCCGCGCGGGTATCCTCACCGTGCTCACCCGCTCGCTGCGAAGCGGACGCCAGGGCCCCGTATATGAGGTGACCGTCGCACAGGACGGCAGGACGAACGCCGTTTCCACCGTACGCGTGGCCAACGGTGAGTCCCCAAAGGCCACCATCGCCTCGCCCAAGGGCTGGCACCGTACGGAGCCCGCCGCTTGCCGCGACATCTCCTTCGTGGCCGAATGCGTGCCGATTCTCGGCTTGTTCGAAGAGCGCGCGGAGGACTATCCGGAGACCTGGGACACCCCCTGTCCAGGAGTCACCTCCGTGGAGAGTTGGGCACGCGTGCGGGAACTGCGCAGTGAGTCGACCGTACTGGAATCCCAGCTCTGCGACATGCTCCTCCTCGACTGCCACGTCTTCCAACCCCTGCATTTCGAGCCGCGGACCGAGGAGACCATTTCAGAGGACTTCCACATGGAGTGGCTGGCGCACGCCGAGCCGGACGAGTGGACCCATGTACACACTGAATCGGCCCTCGGCAGCAACGCCGCCGCCATCGTGCACGGGGAACTGCGGACGAGCGAAGGGGCGTTGCGGGCCATCGGCTCATGCCGCGGCCGGGTTCTGTTCAGGGAAGGCGATGAGTGAATCCATGGAAGCGACAGACCGCTTGAACGGGCACAGCGAGAATGCCGCCTCACCGCCCGTCGCCGCGCTGGTGCCGGACCGCGTCGCACGCTGGGCCGCCGAGCGGCCCTGGCAGCCCGCCGTCGTCAGCGACAGCGAGACTGTCACCTACGGGGAGTTGATCGAGCGTGCGACAAGCCTCGCCGGCCGGATGCGCAAGGCTGGGGTGGGCCGAGACATACCCGTGGCGCTGTGGTTGGAGCGGTCGGTCGACCTCGTGAGCGCCTCACTGGCTGCCATGGTCGCCGGCGGCGCGTACCTCATACTCGACACGGACCAACCACATGCCCGACTGTCTGCATTGCTGGAGGACAGTAGAGCGCCTGTGCTTGTCACCTCGCGGGACGTGCCGGAAGGCCTCGCTCGCCACGATGTGGCCGTGATCGACGTCCGCAATGCCTCGGCCCACTCGTCGGCGTGCGCGAAGAATCCGTTGCCGGAACTGTCAGACCTTTGCTACGTGAACTACACCTCCGGCTCCAGCGGCGGCCCCAAGGGCGTGGCCATCCAGCACGACGGACTGGCCAACCTGGTCACCTGGTACGAGAGCACCTACCGAGTGGCACCCGGCGACCACATGACACAGCTCGCCCGGCCATCGTTCGACGCCTACGCATTGGAAGTCTGGCCGTGCCTAGCCAGCGGCGCGACTCTGCACCTCGGTGACGCGACACTGAACGGCTCGCCGATCGCGCTCCAGAAGTGGCTCGCCGACCACCGGATCACTATCTGCTTCCTACCCACACCGCTGGCGGAGGAACTGCTCGAACTTTCCTGGCCCGCAGGCACCACGTTGCGTGCCCTGCTGACCGGGGGCGACCGGCTGCACCGCCACCCACAAGGCAACCTCCCATTCCACCTCTACAACAACTACGGCCCCACCGAGGTCACCGTGGTCGGCACGTGGTGCGAAGTAGAGCCTGAGCTGGCCAGCGGAGATGCCGCTCCGCCGATCGGGCGCCCGCTGCCCCACATGTGGGCGCACATTCTCGACGCCGAACGACAGCCGGTACCTCAGGGCGAGGCGGGTGAGCTGTACATCGGAGGAGTTGGCGTGGCACGCGGCTACCTCGGCCGTCCCGACCTCACTGCCGACCAGTTCTTCGACGACCCATCCCAGCCTGGTGAGCGCATGTACCGTACGGGCGACCTCGTTCGTGAGCGCCCCGACGGGCAGATGGATTTTCTCGGCCGAGCCGACGAACAGATCGCCCTGCACGGATTCCGCATCGAGCCGGGCGAGGTGGAGGCAGCACTACGCCGGCACCCCGGCGTGCGGGACGCCGTGGTCGTCCTCGCCGATGGCGGCGCCAGTCCGGAGCTCGTGGGCTACGTCGTATCTGATGGGAGCGGTGAAGCCGCCGACCTGGAGGACGTCGCCGACTTCGTCACCCAGAGCCTGCCGCACTACATGGTGCCCGCGACGCTCCGGTCCATCGAAATGCTGCCGTTGACGCCACGCGGCAAGGTCGACCGGAGGGAACTGGAACGCCGTCAGGCCTCGCCAGCCCCATCCGGTATCGGCACTCGCACTGAACAGGAAGCGGATGCGCCGCGGACAACCACGGAGAAGCTTCTCGCCCGCCTGTGGAGTGAAGTCCTAGGAGTCGACACCGTCCGCCGTCAGGACAGCTTCTTCGACCTTGGAGGCGACTCATTGCTCGCCACCCGCCTAGCGCGCAAGGCCGCTGGGCACGGGCTGCATCTGGGCGCGGCCGATGTCTTCGACCACGAGCAACTGCACGAACTGGCCCGCAGCCTGGAGTGAGAACCTCCCAGTCACGCACCGACGGCACATCCAGGCCAGCTAGCCCGACCACCGTGTCGTTGGGCACCCTCGTGCCCAACGCAGAGAGGTGCCGCATGCGGCGTTCCTTGTTCGCGCCGGAACACGAGGCGTTCCGGCAGACCGTCCGCGACTTCGTCGACGAGGAGATCGTCCCGTACCACGCAGATTGGGAGGCCGCCGGACACGTCGACCGGTCGGTGTGGCGCGCCGCGGGGCGGCGAGGGCTGTTGGGCATGGACATCCCCGAGGAGTACGGCGGAGGGGGACTGGCCGACCACCGATATCACGTAGTCGTCGCCGAGGAACTAGCACGCCGAGGAGCACACGGTCCCTCCTTCTCCTTGCACAGCGAGATCATCGGCCCGTACCTGCGCGACCTCACCACTGAGGACCAGCGCGCCAGATGGCTGCCTGGCTTCTGCCTAGGGACGCTGCTCACCTGCATTGCGATTACCGAGCCAGAGGCGGGCAGCGACCTCCAAGCGATCCGCACCCGGGCTATCCGCGACGGCGGGGACTACGTACTCAACGGTCAGAAAACCTTCATCACCAACGGGATGCTCGCCGACCTCATCCTTGTCATAGCACGCACAGGAGACGGACCACGCGGCGCGAGCATCTTCGCCGTCGAAGGTGACACCATCGGCTTGTCCCGACGCCCCCTCGCAAACAAGACAGGCAGGCAAGCCCAGGACACAGCCGAACTGTCCTTCACCGATGCTCGAGTACCCGCAGTGAATCTACTCGGTGGTGAAGGACGCGCGTTTGCCCACCTGTTGCGCAACCTCCCCACGGAACGCCTCTCGATCGCCGTGGCCGCCACGGCCACCGCCCAACAGGCCGTCGATGACACTCTGCGCCTCCTGAGCGAGCAAGGCCAGTACGGCAACGAGGACGCGAATGCCTACGCTGGGACGCTGCACGACAGCCAGGGCATGCGGTTCCAGCTCGCCGAACTGGCGACGGCGGTCACCGCCGCTCGGGCCTTTACGGACCAGTGCGTGCACGCCCACATGGCCGGGAGTCTGGAGAGCACGGATGCCGCCATGGTGAAGTGGTGGGCGACAGAAACCTGCCAGCGTGTAACCGACCGGTGCCTACAACTCCAGGCGGGACGCGGCGACGTTGCTGGTGCGCCGACGGCCCGCGCATGGCTCGATGCCCACGCCCAGACGATCTACGGGGGAACTACCGAGGTCATGAAGGAGCTCATCAGCCAGGCACTGCTCTGAAGGACCTCGACGTCTACCGCATCGGCGCCTGAGCGGAAGTTAGTCCAAGGCGAGGCAGCAGAAGGTATTGCAGATCTCGACCAACGGCTGGCGCTCGCGGGTGTAGGGGGACGGCCGCCCTCACCACCTTCGCAGACACAGCCATGACGGCAGGCACAAGATCCCCTTTTCGCCGGGCATCCGAGTGCTGTCAGAGGTGCTTGTTAGCGTCGGCTGCCGAGCGGCATCTCGAAGGTGAAACTGAGAGCTACCTTCGCCGGACAGGGATCAACTAGGAGGGAAAGATGACCACTGGGAGCGGTAAGAATTACGAGCGTCAAGTGATGCGGCATTTAACCGAGCGAGACAAAGGGGTGGTCTTCGAGCTGGACATCAAGATTCCGGATACTACGGGCAGCTACGCGCGGCAGGTCGATATTTGGCTACCGCGAACACGCGAGATTGTCGAGTGCAAGCATCACTCGCGCCGTGTAGGTGTGGGAGTGATCGATGCTCTGGTTGGCGCCATGGACGACACCGGTGCTGCGGGTGGTCAAGTGTTTGGCCACAAGGGTTTCACCAGGACAGCGCTAGCACGGGCAAGTAAAGCCGGGATCGAGTGCACTGAATTGCCCTACGAGGAACGATTCGAAATCTACCCCGAGCCGAACGGCGATGGCTACTACCTGGGTGACTACATCGATCTGTGCATGGCGTCAACACGAGAGTGCGACAGCTTCGGCCGTATTAATTACGGAGACGGGCAAGGCAATGAGACGCCTGTATGTGTAGGCCACAGTGTCGACTGGGGTAATATTCAGATGCATGGCTTCATTGCTTATGTAATTCTGTCCCACTGTCTAGCGAGACCGCCCGCCGACTGGGCGATATCTACCTTCGTGGAGGAATATGGAAAACGCTTCGAATCTGGGTATGAGTGGCATATCGAAGAAAGTGAAGTAAGCGGCTTCGCCGTGGCGGCATGACGCCTGCTCTGCGGCCCAGGTTTCAAGATTTCCCGCGTTGGCTGACGTCGGCAGCGTAGGCGGTCCAGAACCCGGCTGATCTCGTTGTGACTGGACGGCTACTTTGATGTCGACCCTGAGCATCCGGGCGAGGATCGCGGCGGGAACTTCGGTCGCGAGACCGAACAGCGCGGTGCATCGGTCCCGTTTGAGCTGGATCCCGACTTGGTGGAGGCGCTTGCCGATCTGGCTGTCGGTGAGGGGAAGTCCCGGGTGCGAGGGTGCCGAAAAATCATCCGGCCAGTTCAAATCGACATGGTGCTGCGCTTTCGCCGGACCACTCGTCTTAGGCCGGGGGCTACTTGCCCTCCGCGGACGCGTGAAGAGATGACTCGTCTCCAGCTCTCGGTGACCGTCCAAGCATCTCAGACAAGGTCGGCGGCGGATTTACAGCGCCCTTCCGCGGATTGATCGGCGTCCCGGTCGGCCTCGGAGTAAGTGGGCGGCCTCGACGGTGCGCCGGATGCGCGATGGCGGCAACCGGCAAGCCGTACACATTGGCCTGTGTCTGCCCCAGCCGGTCCGCCCAGGCAGGGCCGGGGTTACGACTTCAATGCGGCCACTTCTCGGGTGTGCTGCTGGTGATCACATCGCACACCGCGGGCTTTCCGGGGCCTGGAGACTTGCCCTCGGCGACCACCTGCACGCCGTCGAGCAGGACGCGATCCCTTCTCCGGCGGGGGTCACCTCCATGCGGGCCTCCGCGCCGGTGTTGATGACGACCTGTTTGTTCCACGGAAGCTTGGTGGAGCCGAGCTGTTTGTCGCGGTGCTCCGGTTTGAACTGGTTGGGGTTGTACCGGTAGCGCACGGCGGTGGCCCGGGGCTCCCCGCTCGCGGATGTGCCCTCGTAGGTGAGGGACCAGGCGCTCCCGCCCATCTGCTTCTTGATCCACGAGGTGTTGTGTCTCGTCCACAGCACTCCGCCGACCACCAGGGCCACCACGAGGGCGCCGAGCAGGCCGAGAACGAGGTCGCCCCGGGAGAAGCGGGGTGATCGGTTCTGGGATGTCATCGGGTCTCGGTTCTCCGTGCTCTGCCTGCGCTTTCCGGCTGCCCGGGTCTGGGCTCTCCGGTCGTTCCCCACGACTGTACGAACGGCTCCTGGGACCCGACGTCGCCCAACGGCGAAACCAGTGCTGACCAGGCAAGACGCGAGGTGAATCTTAAGAAGGCTTGACAGTGACCCGTCGGGAGCGGCCCTCGGCCGGCTGTGGGTCTTGCCGGCTGCGATCGGCCTGGTTGGCGCTAACCGATGCCTGGTCTCAGTTCTGGTCTCATTCAGCTTCGGTCAGGACCGTCCATCGCCCGCCCAGTGCCTCGCTCCACCGCAGGCCAGGCTGCCCCCGTCCACACCTGGATTCCAGACGAACATCTGGGTGGCGCGTTGGCTTGGCGTGGGGATGGGTCCTGCCGCGCGTCGGTTCTGGTCTGGGCTAGCGTCGGCGTTGTGCTGGTGGCGTGCTGGTCTGTCTTGTTCGCTTTGCTCTCTCTGCACGTCAGTCTCCGGGGTGCTGAGCGGGGCCGGCGGCAGGGGCGGGCGGGGCGCGGTGGGTCGCGTCGACGGCCCGCCCTTGAGGGTTGGGTGGCCATGCCTGCGGCAGAGGCCCGGCCGGGCCGGGGTGTTGTAGTCCCTGGGTTCGCCGGGATCTAGACTTGCAGAGTTCTTCAATTCGCTAGTTATCGTGATGGTTAATGGTTCGTGCTGTGGAGGTCTGGGGTGGGCGGTTACGCCGAGGCGGTTCGGGAGCGGGTGCGGGTGGCGCGAGCCGCGGTGGTGGCGGCGCGTGAGGCCGGGGACGGCTATGACGTGGCCGTCGCGGAGGACGAGCTGGAGGATGCGCTGCGGGTGGCCCGGAACGTTGGAGTCGATCCGGATGCGGCACCAGGCGGGGGCCAGGCGTGATCGGCATGCAGGTTCCGCTGTATCAGGCGAAGGCGGAGTTCTTCCGGATGCTGGGGCATCCGGTGCGTATCCGTGTGCTGGAGCTGCTGCAGGGCGGGCCGTTGCCGGTGCGGGACCTGCTGGCGGCGATCGAGATCGAGCCGTCCAATCTCTCGCAGCAGCTGGCGGTGCTGCGCCGGGCGGGAATCGTGACGGCGACGCGGGGCGGTTCGACCGTGGTGTACGAGCTGGCGGGCGGGGACGTGGCGGAGCTGCTGGGGGCGGCGCGACGGATCCTGGAGGAGTTGCTGGCTGGCCAGCAGGACCTGCTGGCCCAGCTGCGCGAGTCCGGCGCGGGTACGCGGGAGGGCCGGGCGTCATGAGGTGGGCGGGTCGCTTCCTGCCGAGGCGGCGGCAGATACCGCCCGCTGCGGCTTGCGAGCACACGTTGCCGCAGGTGCGGCGGCATGTGTTCACCGTTCCTGTCCAGCCCGGTGCGGTGCGCGTCGCCCGGCGCGAGGCGGCCGCGAAGCTTGCCGAGTTCGGGATCGCTCCGAAGTCGTTGCTTTCGGACGTGGCGCTGCTGGTGGTCAGCGAGCTGGTGGTCAATGTGCTGCGCCATGCCGCGGACCGGTCGCCCACGGCTGATGTCGGGGTGACGGTCGGTGCTGGGCAGCTGGTGATCGGCGTGGCTGACCGTGACCCGCGGATCCCGGATGTGGAGGGCGATGCGCTGGGTACTGGGCTGCGGATCATTGCGGAGCTGACCGCGCGGTACGACGGCACGCTCACTGTCGAGCCCGACTTGGCCAGCCCCGGCAAGGACGTGATTGCCCGCTTTGTCATTCCCGATGCCGCCGCGGGTTGAGCCATGACAGAAGAGCCCTATCTCATGAGCTTTGAGATCACGTTCCTGCATGGTGACGGTGATCCGCCTGCCCATATGGCGAACCTCGACGAGATCAACGTACTTGTGGAGTGGGCCGGCCGGACGGGGGTTCCCGTGCGCATCCGCCCCTCGCCGTTCACGACACCGACGCCCTACGA
This sequence comes from Streptomyces gilvosporeus, assembly GCF_002082195.1. Classification (GTDB taxonomy): domain Bacteria; phylum Actinomycetota; class Actinomycetes; order Streptomycetales; family Streptomycetaceae; genus Streptomyces; species Streptomyces gilvosporeus. Next base: position 7,046,075 of record NZ_CP020569.1, read on the forward strand.
CAGGAGGCCAGCTGTGGCTGACGACACCACTGACAAAACCGCCACCGCCGCGCTGCAATACGGCAGCGGCATGAGCGAGGCGAAGAAGGAGAAGGGCGCGTCCGTGCGGGTGTTCATCTACATCGCCGGCAGCCACCTCCTGCTGGGTTTCCTGGCGCTCCTCTTCTATCTCGGCAGTCACGCCGGCAAGTAGCACGGCCCGGCAGAACCGGTCGCACGGGAGAGGGAGGAGGAGAACGGTGATCGCTGTCATGGGTCACGCGGATCTCACCCCGCAGACGCTGAAGCTGCTGGAGGCCGAGCTGAGCGACAGGCTTACGCGCCTGGCCCAGCCAGGTTCGGTGGTCCTCGTTCGGCCGGGGGCTTCCCGTCGTAACCGGACGGCCGCGCGCAGAGCCGGGGTGCCGGTATACACGTGGTTCACCGACGCCTTGCGCGTCCGTACCGGGCAGTAGCCTCGCGCCTGGCGACCACCATCAACGGATCATTCGGGAAGGTATGCCCTGCGCGTTCCTCCCGGAACCGACCCACAAGTCCTGAGCATTGCTCCGAAGCCAGTGGTGCGTAGGCTCTGTGGAACTGACCTGCTACCGGCGCATGCTGATGCCTTGGCCCGACGGTGACGATGACCGTCACGTGGACCAGGTCGTGCGCATCAGCCCCGACGTGTCACCGGCTACCGCCTGGTCCGAAGGAGACCTGCATCGGCGTGACAGACCGCCTTTTTCAGGAAGGCGGTCGGTTCGGTTCGCATGGTCCTTACCGCCGCGCGTTCCGTCCGACATGTACGCACGCGCCCCCGCCCGCGTCGTCGTCACAGATCGTTGCCGGCGTAGGAGAGGTTGAAGCTTTTATTGGTCAGGGGGAAGTCGGGGACGATGGTGTCGGCCAGGGCGAGGGGCAGGGCGGGCCAGTTGAAGAACGACGGGTCGGCGGGTTTGACGCGGGCCAGGGTCTGGTCGGGGGTGAGTTCGACGCGGGTGGTGATGGTGCCGCGCCAGCCTTCGACGATCCCTACGCCGGAGCCTGGGGCCTCGGTGCCGGGGAGTGGTGGCCAGGTGGTGGTTGCGCCAAGGTACAGGTTGTCGGCCAGATGGATGATCAGGGCCGTGGAGGTGTCGATTTCCTCGGCGCGGACCAGGAAGCGTGCCAGGACGTCGCCGCGGGTGTGGGCGGGTGCCGCGGGGATGGGGGCGTGGGTGGCGAAGGGGTGGGCGGTGCGGGCGTCGGTGGGCAGGCCGCTGGCGCGGGCGACGTAGCCCAGGCAGCCGAGGTCGCGGGCGGCTTCGGTGGTCAGGCGGGCGGTGCCGGTGAAGCGGTCGCGGACGGTGGAGTGGCCCAGAGCGAGATCGGCGATCTCGCGGAGGTCGTCGCGTAGGGCGCGCATCCGCGTGGGGTCGGGGATGGCGCGGAGTACGGCGCCGCCGGGGATGACTCCGCCGCGCAGGAGGCGGTGGCCGGTGATCTCGTCGTTGAGGCGCAGGAGTTGTTCGCGGACGCGTTGGGCCTGGGCGTTGAGGATGGAGTGGCCGACGTCGTTGCAGAGCATGCCGAGGTCGGCGGTGTGGTTGTGGAGGCGTTCGAGTTCGAGGAGGAGGGCGCGGGCGCGCTGGGCGTGCTCGGGGACGGAAGTGCCGGTGGCTTCCTCCACGGCAAGGCAGTACGCGAGGGCGTGGCCGACGGCGGTGTCGCCGCTGATGCGTTCGGCCAGCGGCAGTCCGCGTTCCACGGTGCGGCCCTCGAAGAGCTTCTCGATGCCTTTGTGGACGAACCAGAGGCGGGCCTTGAGTTTGAGGATGGTCTCGCCGACGACGGAGAAGCGGAAGTGCCCGGGTTCGATGAGCCCGGCGTGGACGGGGCCGACCGGGATTTCGTAGACACCGTCGCCCTCGACCTCCAGGAAGGGGTAGGGGCCTTCCTGCTCGGCGAAGGGCGGTGGCGGGCCGGCGGCGGGACGCATGGGGTACCAGCCCTTGGGCCAGTGGAAGTGGCGGACCAGACGTTGGGGGAGTGGGTGGTCGAGGGGGACGATGCCGTGCAGGTCGCGCATTTCGCGTTCGAACCGGCCGGTGGGGAAGGAGAGGTGGGCGAGGGTGGGCAGTTCGGGGCGGTCGGGGTTGAGGCGTACGTGGAGTTCGGTGCGGGTGTCGGGCGGGCCGGAGGCGAAGAGGTAGACCACGCGGACGGCGCGGCCGCCGGGCGCCTTGTCCGTGTCGTGGTGGGCGGCGACCAGGGCGATGCGATGCCCGGAATTCAGCAAGCCACCGGCCCGTTCCGGCAGTTCGGATGGGCTGAGGTCGATGATGGCGCGTTCGGCGGGGCGGCGTGGTTGCACGGTCAGTGCCCTCCGAGGATGGTGGTGGCGGCGGTGACCAGATCGGTCAGCGGGCCGAGCGACACCCCAAGTGCGGCGCAGGCCAGCAGCCCTGTGGCGAGCGGCAGTCCGGCGGCAAGGCCCAGGCGTACGGGGACGGCGGGGGTGCCGGGCGTGAGGGGCGGCGGGCCGAGCACCATTCGGGCGGTGCGCAGGGCTAGGGCGGCGAAGGCGGTCAGGACCAGGAGCAGGGCGAGGGCGGTGAGCCAGCCCAGTCCGGCCGCGAATCCGGCCCGTGCGATGCCCAGTTCGGAGGCGAAGAGGCTGAAGGGCGGGAATCCCAGCAGGGCGACGACGGCCAGGCCGAAGGCGGCGCCGAGGCTGGGGGCGCGGGCCAGCAGGCCCCGTACGCGTCCGATCCGTGTGGTGTGCCGCAGGTGCAGGATGTGGCCGGAGGAGCAGAAGGCGACGGACTTGGCGAGCCCGTGACCTGCGATGTGCAGGAGTACGGCGGCCAGCGCGAGCGGGGTGCCGATGGCGGCGCCGAGCGCGATCAGGCTCATGTGCTCCATGCTCGAATACGCCAGCATCCTCTTGTAGTCGCTCTGGCCGAGCAGCAGGGCCGCGGACCAGGCCAGGGTGAGCAGGGCGGCGAGGGCCAGCAGGGTCTGGGTGTAGCCGGGGCCGAGTGCCCCATCAGCGATGACCTTGATACGCAGGACGGCGGCGAAGGAGACGGCGAGCAGGACCCCCGACATCAGTGCCGATACGGGTGCGGGGGCCTGACTGTGGGCATCGGGCAGCCAGGCGTGCAGTGGTACGAGACCGGCCTTGGCACCGAAGCCGAGGACGATCAGTGCGGTGGCCAGGCGGGTGACGGCGGGGTCCATGCGGTCGGCGTGGGCGACGAGGGTGGGCCAGTCGAGGGCGAATGCCTCGGGGATGCCGGCGGCGCGGGCCGCGTAGTAGAGCAGGACGATGCCCAGGAAGGCCAGCGCGATCCCGGCCGAGCAGATCACCACGTACTTCCAGGCGGCTTCGACGGAGGCGCGGGTGCGGCGGTGGCCGACCAGGAAGGCCGTGACGATGGTGGTGGCCTCGATGGCCACCCACAGCACTCCCAGGTTGGCGGCCAGCACGGCCAGGCTCATGGCGGCGAGGAAGGCGTGGACGAGGACGTGGTAGAGGCAGGCTGCGCCCTCGGTTGCGTGCCCGGCGGCGCGCTCGTGCGCCAGGTAGGCGGGGCTGGCGGCACAGGCGATGGCCGCGACCGCGCCGACCACCAGCAGCATCCACACCGTCAGCGCGTCCGCGCGCAGCACGCCACCGTACGCGGTGACCGCTGCACCGCCGCGTACGCCCTGGAGCAGCACGATGGCACAGGCCAGGATCGCAGCCGGGGAGACCAGGCTCAGCCAGGGCGTCGGTGCGTGCCGCCGGGCGACACCGTAGGCGGCCCCGGTGGCCAGAGGTAGCGCGATCGGGGCGGACAGCCACAGGGCGGAGGCGGTGGCCCCGTCAAGAGAATGCGGCATCAGTCGTGCAGCTCCCGCAGATCGTCGATGTCGGTGGTGCCGAAGGCGGCCCGCATCCGGGTGGTGAGGATCTGCAGGACCAGGACGGCGAGCAACACGTCGAAGGAGACGCCGAGTTCGACAATCAGCGGCACGCCGGAGGCGGCGAGGAAGGCGGTCGCGGTGATGCCGTTGTCCAGCAGCAGGAAGCCGACCACCTGGGCCAGCGCCCGGCGCCGGGTGGCCAGGACGAAGAGGCCGATCAGCACCACCGCCAGGCCGACCGGCAGCGCCCGGGTGGCCGGAGAGGGAGCAAGGTCGACCAAGGGCCGGGCAACCGTGTAGGCCAGCAGGGTCAGGGCGGCTGCGGTGAGCAGGGACGTGGCGACGTTGACTAGTGGCTGGGTCTCGCGGGCCTCGCTGACGTCCTCCTCATACTGGTGCTCCTCACCGGGCGGTGGCACGGAAGCGGCCAGCGCCCGGCGCATCAGATACGGCAGCACCCCGCCCCGCAGCACACCGATGCCCACGGCGACGGCGACCAGGACCACCCGTTGCTCGTGCAGTCCCAGCAGCAGCGGGATGGCGGCCAGCGCAATGCCTTGCAGGGCGAAGATCTGCACGATCGCCACCAGTTCACGGCGCCACAGCACCACCACGGCCGCGAGCAGGAAGGCTCCGCAGGCCAGGTCCAGCAACTGGGTGTACGTACCTGTGCTCATCGGCTCCTCACTCTCCGCTCAGGAAGTACGAGGCGGTGACCGCGAGCAGCGCCAGCAGGAAGGACCCGGCCAGCAGTTCCGGCACCCTGAACAGCCGCAGCTTGGCCCAGAACACCTCGGCCGCCGCCAGCACCGTCCCCAGCAGCGCGACCTTCACGATGAACATCACCAGCGCCACGGCCAGTGCCGCCCATGAGCTGCTGGTGGCGATGCCCCACGGCGCGAACAGCGAGGCCAGCAGCCCCAGCAGCACCGTCAGCCGCATCTGGGAACCCAGCTCCACGAGCGCGAGATCGGGGCCCGCGTACTCCAGCACCATCGCCTCGTGGACCATCGTCAGCTCCAGGTGCGTGGCGGGGTTGTCCACCGGAATCCGCCCGGTCTCTGCCAGCACCGCCACCGCCAGCGCGGCGGTGGCCAGCAGCCCGGCGGGCGAGGCCAGCCGCGACGGATCGCGGACCGCGCCGGCCACGATCGCCGGCAGGTTCGTCGACCCGGCCGGTATCGAGAACGCGAACACCGCGACAAGGATGGTCGGTTCGACCAGCGCGGCCACCGTCATCTCCCGCGAAGCGCCCATGCCGCCGAACGCCGTCCCCGAATCCAGTCCCGCCAGCGCGAGGGCCACCGTGCCCAGGGCCAGCAGCGCGACGACCAGGATCAGATCCGCTTTGCCGCTGAGTGGGGTGTTCGTGGACAGCAAGGGCATCAGCGCGGCCACCACGGCAGTGGTGGCGACCAGCAACGCAGGGGCCGTACGGAAGGCGGGGCCGGTGCCGACCGGGGTGATGGGCTCTTTGCGCAGCAGCTTGCGCATATCGCGCCACGGCTGGCCGATCCCGGCACCCGCCCGGCCCTCCATCCCCGCCCGCACCTGCCGCATCAGGCCCGCCAGCAGTGGTGCACCCCCGACCACCACGACGACCTGGGCCGTCACCGCCGCGAATCCGGTCCCGCTCACCAGCCCACCGCCAGCACCAGCAACAGGGCGACCAGACCGAAGAAGCCATAGCCGAGATAGAGATGCACGCTGCCGCTCGCCAGCCGCCGCGCGCCCGCTCCCACCCGGCCCAGGGCGACCAACACCGGTTCGTACACCCGGTGTTCGATTCGGTCGGGCACCCGCCGCTGGTAGCGCACCCGCTCCACCAGATAGGCAGACTCGCGTAGAGGCGTGACATTCACGTCCTGCTCCGGGGCCAGCACATCGTCGAAGACCCGCTGCAGCGGCTCGGCGAACGACGTGGCCGTATACGCCATGCGCGGGGTGGGCGCGCCGCCTCCGCAGTCCCACAGTCTCGCGTTCTTACGCCGCCGTCGGCGCCCGATCAGACGGGGCAATCCGGCCGCCACCGCCAGGGCCGCGGTGAGCGCGATGACCACCCACAGCGGCGCCAGCGACGCCGGCACCTCCTGCAACCGCACCTGAAGACCACCACCGGACAGCGCCCGGGTGCCCGAGAGGCCAACCGCCGAGACCGCCCGGTCCAGTCCGCTCCCCAACACCCCAGGAACCAGGGCCAGTCCGACGCAGTACGCGGCGAGCAGGCCCATCCCGGCCAGCATGGTCGGCGGGCTCTCCGCCGCGGAGCCCGCCTGCTTACTGCGCGGCCGGGCGAAGAACCCCACCCCCAACGCTTTCACGAACACTGCCGCCGCCAGCCCCGCCGACAGCGCGAGCACTGCAACCGCCACTGGCAGCACGATCGCTGTGGACACCCCCGGCCCCACCAGCCCATGGATCAACGACTGCAACAACAACCATTCGCTGATGAACCCGTTGCCCGGCGGCAGCGCCACCGCACCCAGCGCGCCCAGCGCGAACAGACCGGCCGTCACCGGCATCTGCGCCCGCAGCCCACCCAGCCGGTCCAGATCCCGTAGCCCCGTGGCCCGCAGCACCGACCCGGCCGCACAGAACAACAGCGCCTTGAACGCGGAGTGGTTGACCACGTGCAACAAGGCGGCGGCCAGCGCGAGGGCGGCCAGCGGCCGGTTGTCGGACGCCGCGAACAGCCCCGCCGCCCCCACGCCGACCAGGACGAGTCCCATGTTCTCGCTCGTCGAGTACGCCAGCAGCCGCTTGAGGTCCGAGGCCATCGCCGCCTGCAGGATCCCGTACACCGCCGAGACAGCCCCGACCGCGATCAGCCCAAGCCACCACCACAGCGGGCCCCCGCCCAGCAGGTCGAAGCCCACCCGCACGATCCCGTAGATGCCGAGATTGACCATCGCCGCGCTCATCAACGCCGAGACATGACTGGGTGCCTCAGGGTGCGCCCGCGGCAGCCAGGCGTGCAGCGGCACCCCGCCCGCCTTCGACGCGAACCCGGCCGCCACCGCCACGAACACCACCCCACGCACCGCCGGCGACATCCCGTCTGCTCCGGCCCGCAGCTCGGCAAAGCTCTGGCCCCCGGCCCGAGCGGCGAACAGCGCCAGCCCGATGAGCAGCAGGACGAGCCCCAGATGGGTCATCACCGCGTACCAGACCCCGGCCGTACGCACCGAGGCCCTCTCTCGGTGCTCGGCCAGCACCAGCAGCAGTGAGGCGAGCGCCATCGCTTCCCACAGCACCAGGAACGTGGACACCGAAGCCGCCGCCGGTACCAGCACCAGCGTCAGCGCGAACACCGGTAGTACGGCCTGCGCCCCACGTGATGACGCCCCGCCCGAGGACGACCCGTGCGCGCTCCGCCCCGTGTACCCGATCCCGTACACGGCGACTGCCGCCACCACCGCACCGGCCACCGCCATGAACAACCCCGACAACGGGTCCACCGCCAGCCGCACTCCGGCCAGCGGCAGCAACCTGGGAAGGTCCAAGGACCATCGCGCACCGCCCAAGGCAGCGACACCTGCGGCCAGACTCGCGCCCCCGGCCCCCGCGGTGCACACCCCCACCGCCGCGGCCCGCCCGCGCCCCGGCACCAGCAGCCCGCCCGCGGCGCCCGCACTGGCCAGCGCGGACGCCGCGCCGAGCGCGGGCCCGATCACACTCACCGGCCGGTTACGGTGCGCAGCGCCGCCACGATCTCCTCGGGACGCGGCGGGCAGCCGCGTACTTCCAGATCCACCGGCACCACATCGCCGACCGCGCCCTCGACCCCGTACCCTCCGGCAAATTCACCGCAGTTCAGCGCGCAGTCACCCACCGCCACCACCACCCGCGGCTCGGGCATGGCGGCTACCGTGCGGCGCAGCGGCTCGGCCATGTTCCGTGTCACCGGGCCGGTCACCAGCGCCACGTCCGCGTGCCGTGGGGAGGCCACCGTCCGGGCGCCGTACCGGTCCGCGTCGTAGACCGGACCGAAGGCGGCCGCGATCTCGATCTCGCAGCCGTTGCACGAGCCCGCGTCCACACACCGCACCTGCGCGGAACCGCCCAGAACCCGGGCGGCGGGCGGGGGAGCGGCCTTGGGACGCGGTGGGGCGGGCTCTGCCACCCGGCCGGTGTCACGGATCTTGCGCAGCAGGCTCACCACAGGCTCCTACACGTCGGCGATTCCGGTGCCTCACGATGCGCGGAGCGGCCGCCCCTTGCTGCCACCAGAGCGCGCGAGTACGCGCGAGGGACGGCCGCCGTTCAAGGGGTGCTACGACGGCGCGCGGCCCGGAGGTTTCCGCTCCGGCGTGGCGGCGCGCAGATCCGCGAGGAGCTCGGCCTGCCCGGTCAGCACCCCGGTGAGGATGGTGCGTGCCACCTGCAGCAGCTCCGCCACGTGAGGACTGGTCAATGAGTAATAAACGGTCGAACCCTCCTTGCGGGTTACGACCAGATTCGCTCTTCTGAGGACCGCAAGTTGTTGCGAGAGGTACGCCGGCTCCGCATCCACGTGCGTCAGCATCTCCGAGACCGCGTGCTCACGCTCGCTCAGCAGCTCCAGCACTCGAATTCGCACCGGGTGCCCCAGATTTTTGAAGAACTCCGCCTTCAGTTGATACAGCGGCGCACTCACCGGGCCAGCCTCCCGCCAGTCCTCGACGGCCACAGAGACCGTTCTCCCGCGCATCGAGTCCACCTAATCGTCACAACCATGGGGCCATCCTCGCCCAGCCCAGCCACCTCATGACCTAGCTAATTGCTAAAGTTAGCAACTGCTGAAGCTTTTGGAGGTCGATTCGTGCGGATCTCACCACTGCGTGGCGCGGGCACCGTTGTGCTCAAATGCCCCGTCCCGGCCTGCGGCCTGACTTGCCGCCCCACTGCCCTGGCCGCGCACGGCCACTGCCCCGGCTGTGGTCATGACCGACTGATCCGACTGGACCTGGCCCGCGGCGGCCGTGGGGCCGCGGCCTCCGCGTCGTTGAACCGTCAGGCGCAGGCATGAGCCTGGACTGGCAGTACGCCACCCATCGCGACGTGGTGGTCGTGACCCTGACCGGCCACCTCGGGGGCGAAGCCCTCGCCTGCTTCGTCGGCGCCATCGCGTGGGTCCAGGCCCGCAGCACCGGACCAGTACTTCTGGACGTGACCGGCCTGATCAGCTGGAGCACCGAAGGCGAAGCCGCCGTCCTGGACGCCGCCCGACTCCTCGGCACCCAGCCACTCGCCCTGTGCGGCATCAGTGACCTGCCCACCCGTGCCATCGCCGCCAACGGGCCTAACCCGCTCAGCATCTACCCCGACCTCGATACAGCCCTGGACGCCCTGATTCCCCAGGGCTGAGATCCTCCTCCTTCGGTGCGGAGAGGTGAGGGGGCACGCGCCCGGCAGTGGTGCTCTCACTGCTGCCGGGCCCTGCCTCTTGCCCCGATGGACTCTGGGTTTCAGTGGTGGCGGCACATGTCAGTGCCGACCTGCGCGCTGCACGGCACCCGAACGGGACACTGTCAGGGGATTCTCCACGGCGAGGGGGCGGACGGCGGCAGAGGCTGTGAGGGCCGGACGGCTGACGCTCTATTGCGCGATCAAGACTCGGCGGGTATCGACAGCGCTCGTGATCAATAGGCCTAGCCGGCCCCCGCCAGTCGGACACCGGTGATCAGGTCGGGGTGGAAGCGGACGACGTAGTCCATCTGCTGGCCCGGCCAGGGGTGGATCAGGATCCGGTATCGGGCCACGTCCCGGGGGTCGGTGACCAAGCGGCAGTAGCCGGTGGCCACGACGCTCCATCCGAGGCGGGTGTGGTGGTCGATGTCGTCGGCCTCGTAGGCGACCACGACGCCCTGGGCGCCGGCCTGCCGGGTCTGGGTCGTCAGGGCCGTGCCCTCGTGGGTGCGGATGACGATGTCGCCGTCGTCCACGATGTGGTTGACCGGGCGGATGGCCGGCAGCGCGTGCAGGGTGAAGACGATCCGGCCCAGGGGGATGCTGCCGAGGAGCCGCAGGGCCTCGGTGCTGTTCAGCTCGACCGAGCGCCGCCTGGTGGCATCGGCTGGCCGGGCGTCCTTGCGTACGGCACGGGGTTGGCGAGGCATGGGTGGCTGTCCTCTTGCGTCGCTCGGGGCCGGGCTGGGCCCGCCGGCAGGGTCTGAGCGATTCCGGTCGCTTCGGTGGTTCTTGAGGCTTCAGTAGACGTGAGGCGGTTGCCGCGGCGGCAGGGGCCGTTCGGCCCCTGTCCGCGGGTGAGCGGACTGTGCCAACTGGTCGCTTGGCCCGCCCGTCCAGCTGTCTGCCAGGTCATCGATGGGCGGGCCCGTCCAGTGGGGGGACGCGCGGATGGGAGCCGCCGTACGGCCCCCGGCAAGGTCGTCACCGGCGCGCGGCCTCGTCAAGCGGCCTGCCGTCCGCTGCTCCGCCGCTGGGAGGCGTACCCGCTCCTGCGCGAGCGCGCCACCACTCGCCTCGGCTCCCTGCCCCATCGGCTTGCTGCCCCACAGCCGGGCCTCGGCTGATCAGGACAGAGTCGGCCACCCAGCGGTGCACCACTGCTGCCGAGGGCCTGGTGCCGCCGCAGCGCGGTGGGCAACCAGTGCGGTGTTCAGGTCGTGATGCACAGGAAGGAGCGGGCAGGCGTCATCGGGGACGAGGGAACCGTCCGCCGGAATCGCGGCCAGCTCCAACGGCCTGCCATACGCGGCCAGTTGGCGAGCAGCCTCCGTGATCGCGGCCTGCCCAGCCGACGTCCACCCCTCCAACGCGGTCAGATCCAGTACCACCGGGCCCCTCCCGCGGGCCAGCGCCCAAGTGACGGCTCCACTGAAGCGGCCGGTGTCCTGCGGGCCGAGGTGGCCGGCCAGCGACAGAATGCCCAGGTGATCGTGTGTGCTGTAGCGCCACTGGAGCGTCATGGTGTCGTCACACGCCTTGTTCTCTACGGGGTCGATGAGGCCAGATCACAACGGCAGGGTTATCCATACACCTTTGCCACCGCCGTCCGCATCCGGCCGCACCGTCCAGGTGCCGCCCCACTCGGTGGCGAGCTCGGCAACGGTGGCCAGCCCGCCCCTGCTCTGCGGGAAGCTCAACGGGTCGAGCACGTACGGATGGCGGTCATGGACGGCGAAGGCCAGCATGTCGGCGCTTGCCGCGTAGGTGACGGTGAGCTGAGGCGAGGCCGCGGCGGCGTGCCGGACGCTGTTGGTGACCAGCTCGCTGAGCACCAGCAGGGCCGGTCCCAGGACGGGATGCCCGGGATTGATGCCCCAGCCCGCATAGGTCAGCTCGGCCGTTTCACGGGCCAGCCGGACCGAGGCGGGAACGGTCGGCGCGACGAGCACAGAGCGCATCGGCAGGGCAACGGGCTGAAGGGTCACCGGGACGTCGGCCTCCGCGCGCCAGGCGTCGCCCCGGCGGGGTCGGCGGCACGGGCGAAGCGGTAGCCGTTGACGGTCTGCGGATGGATACGCAGGAGTGCGTCGTGCGGGCCATGGGACCAGCCGGACAGGCCCTGTACTCCCGAAGCTGCCACGAAGTGACAAGTAGCTCTCTGTAGCGGATCGGGGGTGCGCTTGTCAGGGGTTCCAGTCTTCTCGTCTCCCTGGTGGTGATGCTCCGTCACCTTGGTCGCGTCACTACGACCGGGAGGAGACCGGGGTGCGGCAGGAGTGGGAGCCGGAGGACCTGATCGAGGTCTGGACGCTGCTGGAGGAGGACCAGGAGCGATTACGGAACAAGTCCGGGGCGAACCGGTTGGGATTCGCACTGTCGTTGAAGTTCTTCGAGGTCGAGGCCCGGTTTCCGGAAAACGCGGCGGAGGTCCCGGAACCTGCGGTGTCGTACGTCGCCCGGCAGGTCAAGGTCGCGGCTGAGGAGTGGGCCGCGTACGACTGGGCGGGGCGGGCGATCAAGCGGCACCGGATGGAGATCCGGAGCGTGTTCGGCTTCCGCGAGTGCACGGTGGAGGACCAGGCCCTGCTCGCCGAGTGGCTGTCGGTGGAGCTGTGCGGGGTGGAGCTGTCCCGGGACCGTCTCGCGGAGGCGGTGGTGACCCGGTGCCGCAAGGAGCGGCTGGAGCCGCCGGCCCCGGCGAAGGTGGCCCGGCTGGTGGGCTCGGCGGTCAACACCTTCGAGGAACGGTTCTGCGCGACGACGGTGGGCCGTCTGTCCGCGGCGACGCGGTCCCGCCTGGACGACCTGATCGCCGAGGACGGCGGGGACGGTGAGGAGGACGGCGGCGAGAGCACGGGCGGCAGTGGGGCGTTCTTCACCGAGCTGAAGGCCGACCCGGGTGCGCTCGGGCTGGACAGTCTGCTGGCGGAGGTGAACAAGCTCCAGCGGGTGCGGGCCCTGGAGTTGGCGCCGGAGCTGTTCGCGGACGTGTCGGAGAAGCTGGTGGCCGCATGGCGGGCCAGGGCGGCCAAGGAGTACCCCTCGGACCTGCGGGCGGCGGCGCCGCCGGTGCGGTACACGCTGCTGTCCACGTTGTGCCATGTGCGGGAGACGGAGATCGCCGACTCGCTGGTGGAACTGTTCATCCAGCTGGTTCAGAAGATCAACACGCGGGCGGAAAAGAAGGTCGAGAACGAGTTCACCAAGGAACTCAAGCGGGTCCGCGGCAAGGAAGGCATCCTGCTCAGGCTGGCGGAGGCGGCGGTCGCCGAGCCGGGCGGCACGGTCCGCAAGGTGATCTATCCGGTGGCCGGCGAGTCCACCCTGAAGGCGCTGGCCGCGGAGGCCGCCGCGAATGAGGCCCGCTACCGGGCCCGGGTGCGTACCGTGCTGCGCTCGTCGTACTCCAACCACTGGCGCCGGATGCTCTCGCCGCTGCTGGGCGCCCTTGAGCTGAAGTGCAACAACACCGCCTACCGGCCGGTGATGGACGCGATCGACCTACTCAAGCGGTACCTGGACCAGCCCATCGCCAAGGAGGGCGCCTACTTCGACGAGGCGGAAAAGATCCCCCTGGGCGGGGTGGTGCGGGAGGAGTGGCGCAAGGCGGTGGTCGACGACAAGGGCCGGGTCGAGCGCATCCCGTACGAGCTGTGTGTCCTGGTGAGCTTGCGGGACGCGCTGCGTCGGCGGGAGATCTGGGTGGCCGGGGCAAACCGGTGGCGCAACCCCGAGGACGACCTGCCGCCGGACTTCGAGGACAACCGCGATGTCCACTACGACGCGATCCGCCAGCCGCTGGACGCGGCCGCATTCACTGACGCGTTGGAGAAGAGGCTCCGCGACGCGCTGACCCGCTTCGATACGGCGCTTCAGCTGGACACCACGGGCGGCGTGGACATCGTGAAGAAGCATGGCGAGCCATGGATCAAGGTCTCCCCGCAGGGCAAACAGGAGGAGCCTTCGAGCCTGGTCGCGCTGAAGGCGGAGATCGAACGCCGCTGGGGCACCATCGACTTGATCGACATCCTCAAGGAGGCCGAGTTCGCCACCGGCTTCACATCCGAGTTCACTTCGGTCGCCAGCCGCGAGGCGGTGCCGAAGGCGGTCCTGCGGCGCCGGCTGCTGCTCGTGCTCTTCGCGCTCGGCACCAACATGGGTATCAAGCGGGTCGCGGTCACCGGCAAGCACGGCGAGTCCGAGGCGGTGCTGCGCCGGGTGCGGCATCTGTTCGTCAACCGCGCCAACCTGCGCGCCGCGCTGGTGCGGATGGTCAACGCCACCTTCGCCGCCCGCGATGCCGCCTGGTGGGGCGAGGGGACCGCATGCGCCTCGGACAGCAAGAAGTTCGGCTCCTGGTCGTCCAACTTCATGACCGAGTGGCACCAGCGCTACCGCGGGCCCGGTGTCATGATCTATTGGCACGTCGAGAAGAAGTCGCTGTGCGTCTACAGCCAGCTGAAGAACTGCTCCGCCTCCGAGGTCGCCGCGATGATCGAGGGGGTGCTGCGGCACTGCACCGACGTGGAGATCGACCGGCAGTACACCGACACCCATGGCGCGTCCATCGTCGGCTTCGCCTTCGCCCACATGCTCGGCTTCAACCTCCTTCCGAGGCTGAAGAACGTCGGCTCGGCCCGGCTGTACCGGCCGGCGACCGGCGAGGACGCGAAATGGCCGCACCTGGCGCCGGTGCTCTCGTCGAAGACGATCAACTGGGAGCTGATCCGCCAGCAGTACGACCAGATCGTCAAGTACACCACCGCCCTGCGGCTCGGCACCGCCGAGGCTGAACAGGTCCTGCGCCGTTTCACCCGCGGCGGCCCCAAGCACCCCACCTACCAGGCGATCGAGGAACTCGGGCGGGCCGTGCGGACGGCGTTCATCTGCGACTACCTGGCCGACGCCGACCTGCGCCGCGAGATCAACGACGGCCTTCAGGTCGTGGAGAACTGGAACAGCGCCAACCATGACCTGTTCTACGGCAAGGACGGCGATCTGACCGGCTCGGACAAGGAGAGCCAGGAGGTCTCCATGCTCGCCCTGCACCTGCTCCAGTCGGCGTTGGTGCACGTCAATACGCTTCTGCTCCAGGACATTTTGTCCGAGGAGAAGTGGCGCTCACGCCTCACTGACGCGGACCGGCGGGCGCTGTCCCCGCTGTTCTGGACGCACGTAAACCCGTACGGGCGGTTCGAGCTGGACATGGCCGCGCACCTCGACATCACCCTGCCCGGCCCCCGTACTGCCCCGGATGCCGAGTCGGATGCCGGACAGCCCGCGCCGGGCCATACCCAGGCATGAGCTGCGGGACCGCCGCAATGCCCGCGGTGGTCCCGGTCCCCGGGAAAGCGCGGCCCGTGTCTGCCGGGCCGCGCGGGTCAGGCGCCGTGGTGGGCCAGGGCCCGGTGCGGGTCGGTGCCGTGCGGCAGGTGGTCGGTGTGGACGGTGGCGGCGGTCAGCCGTGGCACGGCGTGGATGAGGGCGTGCTCGGCCGCGACGGCCAGGCCGTGGGCCTGGACGACGGTCAGGTGCGGGTCGACGACGATGTCGGCCTCGGCGCGCAGGGCGTGGCCGATCCACCGCATACGGACCTGCCCGACGTCCAGCACACCCTCGACGTCGCGCAGCGCGGTCTCGGCCGCATCGACCAGGGCGGGGTCGACGGAGTCCATCAGCCGGCGGTAGACCTCGCGGGCGGCGTCCCCCAGGACCATCAGGATGGCGGCGGTGATCAGCAGGCCGACGACCGGGTCCGCCCAGCGCCAGCCGATGGCGACGCCGCCTGCGCCCAGGAGCACGGCCAGGGAGGTGAAGCCGTCGGTGCGGGCGTGCAGGCCGTCGGCGACCAGCGCGGCCGAGCCGATCTTCTTCCCGGTGCGGATGCGGTAGCGGGCCACCCACTCGTTGCCGATGAACCCGACCACCGCGGCGATGGCCACCGCCCACAGGTGCGTGATGCCGCGCGGATTGAGCAGCCGGTCGACGGCCTCGTAGGCGGCCACCGCGGAGGAGGCGGCGATGGTGAGCACGATGGCGATGCCGGTCAGGTCCTCGGCGCGGCCGTAGCCGTAGGTGTAGCGGCGGTTCGCCGCCCGGCGGCCGAGGACGAACGCGATGCCCAGCGGCACCGCGGTCAGCGCGTCCGCGGCGTTGTGGATGGTGTCGCCCAGCAGGGCCACCGACCCGGACAACGCGACGACCCCGGCCTGGATGACGGTGGTCAGCCCGAGGATGCCCAGCGACAGCCACAGGGTCCGCATGCCCTCACGGGAGGTCTCCAGCGCCGAGTCGACCTTGTCCATGGCCTCATGGCTGTGCGGGGTGACCAGGTGCGCGAGCTGGTGACGTATCCGCGCCCACCGGCCGCTCCCGTGGTCATGACCGTGGTCTCCGTGATCGTGGCTGTGATCGTCGTGGCCGTGGTGCCCGCTGTCCGCATGCGGGTGGTGGCCCTCGCCGTGGTCGTGACGGTGGCCGGGCCCGTCGTGGCCGTGTGGCTCGTGGGTGTGGGTTTGCTCGCTCACGGTGCGTCGCACCTCTCGGACTCGGCCGGCTGGGCCGGACTGGACTTCGCGTCTCTGCCCCACCATTATGTGCGTATGGATGCACGCATGCACCTATCAGGTGCGCATGACTCGCAGGAGCCAGGTGATGGCGAGCGGCTGGCGGTGGCCGTGGAGGTCCTGGGGCTGCTGGCCGACCGCACCCGCCTGGCCCTGCTGCGGCGCCTGGGCGAGGGGGAGGCGGACGTGACGACACTCACCGAGTCCTGCGGCGCGACGCGGACCTCGGTCAGCCAGCACCTGTCCCGGTTGCGGCTGGCCGGACTGGTGACCACCCGCAAAGAGGGGCGCCGGGTGGTCTACGGCCTGCGCCACGGGCACCTGCGGCGCCTTGTCGACGAGGCCCTGAACGTGGCCCACCACCAGATCGGCCACCTGCCGCCCCACGACTGACGACTCGTCGGCCGGAGTCGACTGAAGCCCCGGTTTCCGAACCCGGTTCTCACAAACGACCCTTTGCCTGAGCAAGATCAAATAGGGCCATGCGGAGATCGCCGAGAGCCGGATCGGTTCGCAGAAGCCGTTCTCACTCAAGGGGGACGGAAGGGCCGTTCTGCGACTTGAGTTGTGCGAAAATCCGGGCTCATGACGGTCCCTCAAGAGCCTTCCCCGCCCGCCGCGTCGGAGGCCGACCTTGTCGAACGCCATCCGTGCCCGAAATGCAAGGCGGCCCCCGGCTCGCCGTGCCGCTCACGCTCCGGCGCGGTCGCCAGCGCCTACCACACCGGCCGTTTCACCAAGGTGCCCAAGCTCGCGAAAGAGTTGCGGGTGCAGACGCCGGCCGACCGCGGGCCCGGCCAGCCGTGGCGGCCCGGCAAGCCGGTCCCCGCGGCGATCGACCCCAGCCTGCCGAGCGCGGACATCCGCGTCGGCTACGCCCGCTGCTCGACCCTCGGACAAGAACTCGACTCGCAGCTGGACGCGCTCGCCAAGCACGGCATCCCCCGGGACAAGATCTTCAGTGAGAAGATCAGCACCCGGATCAAGGTCCGCCCCGCCTTCGAGGAGGCACTCAAGACCGCCCGGGAGATCAAGGCCCACGCGCCGCACTGCCGGGTCCTGTTCACGGTGTACGAGATGAAACGGCTGGGGCGCGATGCCGCCGAGCTCACCGCGCTCGCCGATCACCTGACCGAGCACGGCCTGGTGCTGGAGATGCTCGCCGGCCCCCTGCCCGGCATCTACGACCCCACCGGCCCCGGCAAGCTCCTCTTCGGATTCTTCGCCGCCATGGCAGAGACCGAGCGGGAGAACATCCGCGAATCCACGCTGGAAGGGCTCGACACCGCAGCCCGCAAGGGCAAGCACGGCGGCCGACCCCCGGTCATCACCGACGACATGCTCCACACCGTGCTCCGCCGCAAGGCGCTCGGCGAGTCCGTCGAGCAGATCCAGCCCGACCTGATCATCCCCACCGGCAAACGCAAGGGGCAGAGCCCCAGCGTCGCCAGCATCTACCGGGCCCTCGCCGAACACGCCAAGCGCGAGGCGTACCCCCAAGCCATCGAAGCGGCCCACGCCGACTTCGCGATCCTCCAGGGCGACAAGATGCCCGGCCCTCGCCCCGCTCACTTTGACCGAGCGTCACTCTGACTACAGAGAGCTACTTGTCACTTCGTGGCAGCTTCGGGAGTACAGGGCCGGACAGTGTGCGCCGGTAGTGGGCCGCCTCGTCCTGATCGGTGACCGCCTCGGCCAGTCCGGATGCGGTCACCGCCCAGCCGGTGCCGGTCGTCGGGTTGATCTGGTCGGCGTGGTACGTGACCGTGACCCGGCCGGAGAGTGCAGCGGCCGGGACGGGGGCACGGACTATCAGCCGCCCGTACTCCAGAACATGGGAGGCGGGGCGGACGGCGGTCGCCTCCCGCTGCTCGTACATCAGCCGTCCCAGTGAGGCGCCTTCGAGCAGGTACAGGGCCTCCTCGCCGGAGATGTCGACCATGCGGCGGGCGGCGGTGGGTGGGGTGGTCATCGGGAAGACTCCTCGGTGATCACGGAAGCGGGTTCGGGCCTCTGGGCGGGGATGGGGAGGACTCCGGTGCACTGCAGGTGGGCGCGGGCGCCGGTGATGGCTTCGGGGGTGGTGGCGTACTCGTGGCCTTCCAGCCGCAGCAGATCCAATGCGCCCACGGAGTCGAGTACTTGGCGCTGGCCGGGCCGTATGCCTGAGGTCATCACGACGATGCCGCGCCGGTTCAGTTTCTCCACGGCGTCCTTGAGTACCAGCGCGCCGGTGGCATCGATGGTGGTCACCCGCGACATCCGCAGGATCACCACCCGTACGTCGGCGACTTCCGTGAGCTCCAGCAGGAAGCGGTGCGCGCCGGCGAAGAACAGCGGCCCGTCGATCCGGTAGACCACGATGTGCTCCGCCAGCAGCCGGTGTTCCTCCTCGCGGTCCTCGCCAGGCAGGTGCGGTGCGAAGGAAACCTGCTCCATCCGGGCCTGCTTGGCCACCGCCCGCAGCGCCAGCGCGCCCGCCACCACAAGGCCGATGATGACCGCGTACACCAGATCCAGGGCCAGCGTCGTCACCGCCGTCAGCACCAGGACCATCGCATCCGAGCGGGTGGCCTTGACCATCGCCCGTATCGAACTGACCTCGACCATGCGGACTGCAGTCGCCAGCAGCACACCCGCGAGCGCGGCCAGCGGAATGCGGGAGACCAGCGGCGCGGCGGTAAAGACGATCACTGCGAGCACGGCGGCGTGGGTGAGGGCGGCGAGCCGGGAGCCTGCGCCCGTGCGCACGTTGACGGCGGTACGGGCGATGGCGCCGGTCGCCGGGACGCCGCCGAACAGTGGCGTGGCCAGGTTTGCCAGCCCCTGCCCGAACAGCTCCCGGTCCGGATCGTGCTTCTGGCCAACTGTCATGCCGTCGGCGACGGACGCCGACAGCAGCGACTCGAGCGCCGCCAGAGCGGCCACCGCCACCGCAGGCGCCAGGAGCGAACCGAGCGCGGAGGGGTCGAGGAAGGACAGGGAGGGTGCGGGCAGACCGGACGGGAGGTCACCGATCGGATTGGCGGCGTCCAGGTGGAAGAGCTGGGCGACGATGGTCGCGGCGATCACCGCGACAATCGAGAAGGGGACGGTGGGCCGCCACCGGGCACCGACGAGCATGACGGCGGCCACGGCGAGCGCGAGGCCGACCGCCGTCCAGTTGGGCTGCCGTACGAACTCCTCGACTGCCCGCCAGGTCACCACCAGGACCTTGTCGCCCTCCGGCTTGGCCACGCCCAGCGCATTGGGCACCTGCTGGAGGCCGATGACGCAGGCGATGCCGAGGGTGAAGCCCTCGACGACGGGGGCGGGCACGTACTGCATATACCGGCCTGCCCGAGCCACGGCGAGACCGATCAGTATCAGGCCGGCGATCAGTCCAACGGTGAGCACACCACCCGTCCCGTACTGCGCCACGATCGGCACCAGCACGACGGTCATCGCGCCGGTCGGCCCGGAGACCTGGAGATTCGAACCACCGAAGAACGCGGCCAGGGCGCCCGCCACTACCGCGGTCGCCAGACCGGCCTGTGCCCCCAGCCCGGACGACACCCCGAAACCCAGTGCAAGCGGCAGGGCCACGATGGCCACGGTCAGTCCGGCCAGCAGATCCCGGCGCGGATTACGGCCCATCGCCGCCACATCGGCGCGCGATGGCAGCAGGGAACGCACCGACGCCCACACCCGGCCCGGCAAGGAAGCGCTCACTTGGCAGCGACCTCGGCTTCCCGCAGCTCGGCGAGCAGCTCGTTCTGCCCGGCCAGCAGCTCCGTGAGAATCCGCCGCGCCGCTCGCATCAGCTCCGCCACGTCCCCGCCGGCCAGCTCATAGACGACGGTGGAGCGCACGCGGGTGGACGTGACGATGCCCGAGCGGCGCAGCACCGCCAGCTGCTGTGACAACGCCGCCGGCTCGATCTCGATCTCCGCCAGCAGGTCCCGCACCGGCAACGGCCCGTCCTGCAGCAGCTCCAGCACGCGAATGCGGACCGGATGCCCCAGCATCCGGAAGAACTCAGCCTTGGCCTGATACAGCGGAACCAGCACGGACATCCTCGATCACCCAACACGCAACCCCGCAGCCGGCGAGGCACTCGTTAAACGTCGTGCCCGCGGCTACCTACGGGCACGACCACCACAGCATGTAGGCAATTGCATATTTTTGCAATTCGCGATTCCGATATCCCTGGGCGCTGCGACCTCGGACGCCGGGAGGCGGGCCGCTCCTTGCCTTGCCCCTCCTGGCGCCACGGACGCCTGCCATCCCGCGGCTGCAGCGGCTCGGCGCCCCTGCCCGGCACCTCGACCGGCTCCACTGTCCACAGCCCTGCGGCCCACGCCGCCGGTGGCGGGAACGAACGAGACCCAGCGCCGCCGGAAGGCCCGTAGGCGACCTCGCGGACATCAAGAGCTGACGCCTCACGCGCGTCTCCCTCGCGATCCTCCTCGGCGTCGGCGGCTCCGGCCTTGGCCGGCGACTCGCGGATCTTGTCGTCGGCCTGCTCATCACCGCCGCGATCCTTTTGATCCCGTGGGTTGCGGTCCTTGAGGTCTACCGGCGTCGGATGGACTCAGCCGATCCGCAGGTCATCGATACCGCCGAGGCCACCCCGCGCACGATGGACGGCGTCCCTGGCGTCAGGCAGGTCGGCCTGCCCCGGGTCGGGAACGCCCTGCGGGCTGAGACTGCTCCACGGCTGAAATACACTGTTTTGGTGACCGAGAATCTGCCGCCGTGCCCCAAGTGCTCCAGCGCGTACACCTACGAGATGGGCGCGCTCCTAGTCTGTCCGGAGTGCGGGCATGAGTGGTCGCACGCGTCCGCTCACCCCGCGGGCGACACCGGGGACAAGGTGATCAGGGATTCGGTCGGAAACGTGCTCGCCGACGGCGACTCGGTAACCGTGATCAAAAGCTTGAAGGTCAAAGGCAGCCCCACCGGGATCAAGGCGGGCACCAAGGTGCGCAATATCCGCCTCGTGGACGGGGTGGACGGCCATGACATCGACTGCAAGATTGACGGGTTCGGCTCCATGCAGCTCAAGTCCAGCGTGGTCAAGAAGTCCTGACCTGAAGCTTCGCCATACCTCATGACCCGCAAGAGCTAGTGTGATGCGCCAGAAATCCTGAGGGTTAGTTCTGCTCTGTTTTCTGGCCGGTGGTTCCGACCTTGGTGAGGTAGTCGGCGAGGGAGTTGAGGATCTCGTCGGCTGTCTTGGTCCAGGTGAAGGGCCGCGGGTTCTCGTTCCAGATGTCGATCCACGCCGTGATGTCGTCCTCCAGTGCCTTCACGGAGGTGTGGACGCCACGGCGGATGAGCTTGTCGGTCAGCAGGCCGAACCACCGCTCCACCTGGTTCATCCAGGAGGAGCCGGTGGGGGTGAAATGGACGTGGAAGCGGGGGTGTTTGCCGAGCCACGTCCTGATCTCGGCGGTGTTGTGGGTGGCGTAGTTGTTGCAGACGAGGTGCACGTCGAGCCCGGCGGGCACCGCCTTGTCGATCCGGATCAGGAACTTCTTGAACTCAATCGCCCGGTGGCGGCGGTGCAGTGCCGATATGACGGTGCCGTCGGCGATGTTGAAGGCGGCGAAGAGGCTGGTGATGCCGTGCCTCAGATAGTCGTGGGTACGCCGTTCGGGCATGCCCGGCATCATCGGCAGCACCGGCTGGGACCGGTCCAGCGCCTGGATCTGGCTCTTCTCGTCCACGCAGAGCACGACCGCCCTCTCGGGCGGGTGGTGGTACAGGCCGACGACGTCGACGACCTTGGCGACGAACTGCGGATCGGTGGACAGCTTGAAGGAGTCCTGCAGGTGGGGCTTGAGGTCGAACCGCTTCCAGATTCGCCCGATCGTCGACTTCGACAGGCCGGTGCGCTGGGCCATCGAGGCCCGTGACCAGTGCGTGTCCTGGCCCGGGACCGACTCCAGGGTGGCCACGACGACCTCCTCGACCTGGTCGAGGAGGATCGAAGGCGGCCGTCCCGAGCGCGGCTCGTCCTGCAGACCATCGAGGCGTTTTGCGATGAACCGGGCCCGCCAGCGGTCCACGGTCGACCTGTCGATGCCGAGGTCGGCCGCGGCCTGCTGGTTCGTCCCGCCCTCCGCGCAGCGCAGCACGATCTTGGCTCGCAACGCCAGGAACTGGGCGGTCTTGGACTGCCGCGCCCACTGCAGCAGCTGCCTGCGCTCAGCATCGTCGAGGATCAGGTCAGCCTTCGGCCGGCCGATCCAGCCGGCGTCCTCAAGCCCGGCCATCCGCTCTGCGGCGAAAGCCCGACGCCACTTTCCGACCGTCTTCGCCTGGACACCGACGAGCCGTGCGACAGAGGCGTTTGACATGCCGTCAGCACACGCCAGGATGATGCGGGCCTTCTCGGCCGAGCGCCGGTGCGGCATTTTCGTCCGGCGTACCAACTCGGCGCGCTCGACCTCGGACAACGTGATCGCCACAGCAGAAGGCCCCGAATGCGACATGACAACAGGGTACTTACTAACCCTCAGGATTTCTGGCGCATCACACTAGTGCCGTAGCAGGCAACGTTTGCCCTGTTGTGATGTGACGCGCCGCCCGGGGTCCCTTCTCCGGGTGCCGGGCGGCGGTCACCGTGTGCGGGTGGCAGAACGGGTACGCGTACGCGAGATCGATGATGACGAGGGCCAGAAGCTGCTGCGGATCATCCGCAGGGGCACCGCTCGGTGGCGACCTGGCGGCGCGCCCAGATTGTGCTGCTGTCCGCGCAGGGCATGCCCGTGGCGAAGATCGCGGAAGTCTCGTTCACCAGCGACGACCGGGTACGGGACGTGATCCACAACTTCAACGCCGACGGCTTCGACTCCCTCTACCCGAAGTACGCGGGCGGACGACCCAAGACGTTCACGCTGCCCGAGCGCCGCGAGATCAAGAAGATCGCGAAGTCCAAGCCGCCCGAGCATGACCTGCCGTTCTCCACCTGGAGCCTGACCAAACTGGCCGACTTCCTGGTCGCCGCGGGGGTGGTCGACGACATCAGCCACGAGGGCCTGCGCACGCTGCTCCGCGAGGAAGACGTCCCCTTTCAACGCCTGAAGACCTGGAAGGCCTCCCACGATCCGGACTACGCGGCCAAGAAGGCGCGCGTGGAGCACCTCTACGCGATTGCCGACGGCGAGGTCATACCCGAGGAGGGCGAACCCGAAGTCATCTTCTGCATGGACGAGTTCGGGCCCCTGGCGAAACCGCCACGCCGACGACCGACGCCTACACTCCGTCGTCGACAGGGCAAACATCGCCTGAGCCTCAGTCGAGTTCCTTGAGCATCTTCACCGAGGTCGTCTCGTAACCGAGCGACTCGTAAAGGCCGCGCGCGCCCGTGTTGAACCCAAACACGCTGAGACCCAGGGTATGAGCGCCCTGAGCCCGGGCGTGCTCCTCGCCGAGGACCATGGCCATCCGCCCGAAGCCCCGACCGCGCTTGTCGGCGTCGATCACGATGTCCCAGATCCACCAGGCGCTGGCGTCGCCGCTCGTGTCCGGTCCGATCCAGAGGTAGCCGACGACTACCCCGGCATCATCGGCCACGTCGAAGACCACGTGCCCCGGGGTCGGTGCACCGGACGGAAAGGAGCGAGCCATGCTCTCGTCCGCATGCCGGTCGGCGTCCTCGGACGTTTGCCCCAAAGCAACGAGATCCCTGGCGTATTCGGCTCGACTGCGCTCAAACCAGGCAGGGAAGCGTCGGGCGTCCAGGGGACGCAGGGTTACAGGCACTGGCCCAGCCTTCCACACCGTCGAAACCGAAACCGTATCGCCCCTGATCAACGCTCACGGCACATCACCGACACGGCAAACGTTGGCCTGCTACGGCTACTAGGTGAGGAGCGTGGCCGGCGCCGTTGCGGACACCGTTGGCGAATTCCCGGAGCCCTACGCCTGGAGCGCAGTCTCTCTCTGCGGCTTCGCCGTTCGGCGTGGCGGTTGTGTCGGCAACGTTGCGCGGGCAGAGAAGTCACAGGGGGAGGAATGCGTCAAGGCTGTGGTGATGGGTGAGCACGAGCCCGGTATCCACTGCGTAGAACCAGCCGTGCAGTTGGAGCTTTCCGTTGGCCAGGCGCTTTTGTACGCAGGGGTGGGTGCGAAGCCGCTCCAGCTGTACGCGCACGTTGCGTTGCACGGCGACGTGCACGCCCGGGTCCTCGTCGTGTCCGAGGGTGTCCAGGCCCTCTGGTAGCTGGGTGTTGAGCCAGCTCGCGACGGCGGGGACGGTGGTGAGGTCTTCGCCGCGTACGCGGGCGCCGACAGCTCCGCAGTGGGAGTGGCCGCAGACGATGATGTCCGGGACTTCGAGCATGTCCACGGCGTATTCGATGGTCGCGGACTCGCTGCTGGGCCGTCGCTCGTCGTAGCGGGGGACGGCGTTGCCGGCCGTGCGCAGTTCGAACAGGTCGCCCGGGCGGGCGCCGGTTATCAGGGACGGTACGACCCGGGAGTCGGAGCACGTCACGAACAGAGCCAAGGGCGACTGTCCGGCAGCGAGTTGCCCGAACTGCGCGCGTTGGTGCGCGTTGCGAGCGATGAGCTGTTCGAGCGTACGGGCGTGCTCGATGAAGGACTGCATGAAGGACCCCCATGTGCCGTGGCCGGCGGTGGGGCGGTGGACGGTGTCCTCCTGCGCCGAGCGATCGCTACGCCTTCGGACTGCCCGTGTCAGTCTGATGATATGCCTTACTTGAGGGGCGGACGGGTGTGCGCCGCCGCGTCCGAACGTCCGGATCGCGCCCCGGTCCTAAGCCATGCGTACCGCCTCGGCCGCACCGAGTTCGGCCAGGATCCGGTCCGACTCCGCCTCCACCTCCGCCTGAAGCTCCTCCACTCGCACCCGGGCAGCGGCTTCCCGCTCCTCCAGCAAACCCATCACTGATGCCACCGGCTGCCTCCACGGCAGTACCTCTCGCGCAACACCCTCGAACGTCCGCTCCTGGGACCTGGCAGTGTGTGCTGCAACAGGGCAAGCCATCGCCACTTGCCACGGCACACGCGCCGTCCACCACCGGGCTCTGGTCGCCATTCCCTACTCGGCGGCACAGGGCAGTGCTCGTCTGGAGTTCGTTTGTGCGCCGGTCAGGGAGTGTTGTGCTCTCAGTACCGTCTCGTCGGGCAGAAGGAGGGCGGCAAGATCACCTACCACGTCGAGGTCAGGAAGCGTCACGACCGGGGCATCCCCAGCGAGCACTCCGCCACGGTGTCCGGTGGCGGGCAGGGGCCGCTGGGAATGAGCCTGGAGCAGGCCGACACCGCCCACCTCCACAGCTCCGCAAAAACCCAGGACTTCGACGTATCCGGTTCCTCCGACGAGATGACGGACCGCTCGTGAAGGGCCGACACTCGGCGGCCGGACGGCCACGGCCACAGTCGTCCGCACCCACCCGTCCGGCGCTCCCGGATGACGTGCACAACGGGGACAGCGGGGACGGGACTGGCGCCCACAAGGTGGGTGCGGGTCGCGACGGCTTCTGAAGAAGCTGGCCCTGTGGACGGGACTCGCCCTCTGCATCGCCTTCATCGCCTGGGGGTTTCTCCAGTTCGACCACGCAGTCGACCATCCCCGCGAAGGCCGCTTCTCCGACTGGCAGTGTGACGCCGGCCGCGACTGCGGTCCCTGACGACGAAACCCTCCCAGCCCTGCGCCAGCTCGAAATCACATGAGTCTTCGTGATCCGCGTCCGCGAGGGACTGATCATCTCCTCCGGTGACTACGCTCACCGCTCCACACCGCCAACAGGGCGCATCTGGCGTTGCGGAAACACCCCGGCCGCTTCAGTTGCATGCGGTGAGCTCTTCGATGCGGGTGGCGAAGTCGGCATCGGGCAGTGGGAGTTCGACATCGTCCACAAACCCGAGTGCATGCGGTACGTAGGCGATTACCGCCGTGGCGGCGGCCGAGAAATGCGTATGGTCTTCACGCAGGAACTCCAGGATCCGCAGAGCCGCCATGAAATCCCGCGGGTCCACCCATTCGGGAGTGCGGGGCATCCGGACCTCGAAACCCACCTGGTCGCACCACAGCCGCGCCTGGTCCGTCTCCCCTAGAGCCATGTGATGCAGATAGAGGCAAAAGGCCGCTCCGGTGTCGTCCGCGCCGGCGGCGAACTGCCACCAGAACTGAGCGCTGTCCACGCGATCGGCCAGGTGCAGGACACAGCCCAGCACCCGCGCACCCTCCGGTTCCAGGATCCGCCGGGACAGGAACGTGCCGAGCTTGTGCAGCTCCTTGGCCACCACGGTTTCGCACAGGGTGCGCAGGTGCCGGTGATGGATCCGGTGCGGCAGTCCCGCCCGCTCGGGGGGCCGCACGGCTGCGGCACGGGCGGGTTCCATCTGGTCGTCGAAGGTCAGCGCACCATCCCACACCCGCTGGGTGATCCGCGCGGTGAGCCGGGCCTCGGCCGCCTCGGTGCCGGTGTAGGGGCGGCGCGGCAGGCGGGCCTTGGCGAGCGCTCGGTCGACAGCCTTGCTCATCACTTCTCCTCCCGCTCGGTGCGGTGGTCGGTGTCCAGGATTTCGCGCAGGCGATGACGGGCGTAGCGGGCGGTGGAGCGTACGCCGGCCTGGCTGACGCCGAGGATGTCGGCGGTCTCGCTGACGGTGTAGCCCAGGCAGTAGAGCAAAACGATCGTGTCGTGCTGGCGCTCGGGAAGCGCGCGGATGGCCGCGTAGATCCGCAAGCCCTCCTCGAGCTCCCCGATCTTGTCCACCGCCTCCCGCAGCGCGGCCGTCTCGAAGGCCGCGGCGTCGATGAGAGCGGGGCGCTTGCCCCGGGCACGCGCACAGTCGATGGTGCGGTGTTTGACGATGCCCCAGGCGTAGGCGTTGGGATTCTCCTTGGCCAAGACCTCCGACCAGTCCAGGAAAAGCTGCTCGAAGGCCTGGTCAACAGCCTCTTCGGCATCCGCGCGGTTACTCAGGTAGAGCTCCGCCCAGTGGACGTAGACTCCGCGGTAAAGCTGGTGGAATGCCCGGAAGTCGGCGGGCAGCTCGGTCATGGGGAGCGTGGCGCTGCGTCGGGTCACTGCTCACCGCCGCCGGCGTCGCGCCTGCCGCGCAGCTCGGACATGCCCATCAGCACGCTTGCCGCGGCCAGACGGCGCAGAACCGCCAGAGCGTCACGCCCGAAGACCCGCATCGCCATGGCGGCCGTCAGTAGGTCCTCTACGAGATGATGCTTCACGAAGTCGGGAATCCCTCTGATGGTCGGTGAGACGCCTTCCTTCCACAGCGCCCCGAGGACGCCTTGTGCGTCCTCCGCCCCTATAGCGATCCCCAGCACCAGTTCGTGCATCAGCTGAACGGAAAATCTTACGTTCGATTTACGGGCCGTCACCCTTTGCATCGGACACGCAACATGGGTTCCCGTCCTGTGGCATGGGCTCTCCTTTGTGCGCCACCGGACCTTGGCTGGCGTGCGACCGGATATTCCGTCACCTCACGAGCCCAAGGTTATCTAGTGCTATCAAGCAAAGTCCCTGGTGAGAGATACGAGTGCCTGTAAGGCACGTAAGGTACGTCGGCCCCAGGGTGGATTCGTGTGCTGGCGTCTTGCCTACGCCACGAACACGGTGGTCTGCTGGCACACCGC
The DNA here is from genome assembly GCF_002082195.1 of Streptomyces gilvosporeus. Lineage (GTDB taxonomy): Bacteria > Actinomycetota > Actinomycetes > Streptomycetales > Streptomycetaceae > Streptomyces > Streptomyces gilvosporeus. The sequence goes on from NZ_CP020569.1 coordinate 7,073,522, forward strand.
CTACATGGAACTGGCCGTCGGCGAACTGCGTGCCGCCAGCGCCGAGGTGGACGCCGAGGACCGCGTCGGATACGGCAAGGGAGCCGTCCCGGCACGGGCAGTGGGCTGGAGAGCCTCAGGAAGGACGACGGCGGAGTTGATCAGGACGAGGGCTGCGAGATACCGGGCTGCTCTGGCCATGATTGTCCTCATGCGCGTGGCCGCGGCGACATACCGTCGACCTGTTCAGCGGCCGACGGTCTAGTTGGCGACGGCGGCTTCCGCTCGGTTCAGCGGACGAAGTCGACCTCTGGGTAATGGCGCGAGGGGCCGTCGAGCAGGTGGCTGTGCCGGTCGCGCAGATGCTTGTCGAAGAAGGCCGCGACGTAGGTGCGTTGGACCTCTATGGAGCGGTTGGGGTCGATCGTGCCGAGTGCTTGCTGCATTACTTCCGGGGTTATCCCGAATGCGCCCGGCGCCTGGGGGAACAGGACCTGGTTGTCGACGAAGGAGTTGTGCCCCGAGCCGCGCAGCTTCAGGTCGAGCCGCTCTCCGTGCAGGTGGTCCCAGAGCCGCTCCCAGCTCCGGTCGGTGTCGCGATTGTGGTGCTCGGAACTGAACAGCATGTAGGGGCGGTCGAGCCGCTTTTGTTCCGACGATCCGAAGAGCTGACCGTCCAGGTTCACGCCGGCATCGATCCTGGAGTCAGCGTGCATGGCAGCGGCCACCGATCCTCCGCCGAGGGAAGCGCCGAACATCCCGACGTGTTTCGTGCTCACGGCATCGGTCAGCCCGTGGGGGAGCGGCTTGTGTTCCACATCCGGGTTGCGGCCGCGGGCGATCTCGGCCAGCTGGTTGATGACGAAGTGAGTGTCCGCCGCCCGGACGTCGATCAAGTCGCGCGATTTGGTGCCTGGCGCCAGCATGCTCACCTCATGTCGCCCGCCAGGGAACACTACGTCGCCGGTGTCGTGGGTGTGGTCGATGGTGACGACCAAGTAGCCGCGGCTGGCCAGGTCCTGGACCAGTGCTGTGCCCGTCGCCCGGTTCCCACGCCCGCCGGGCGAGTACAGCAGCACCGGCAGCTTGCCGGATTTGCGGTCAACCGGGGCACCGGTGTGTCCGGCGGTGGTGGGCAGGGTCACCCCGCCCGGCAGCACCTGCTGGCTGTCGGGGAGGGGCGTGGCGGGGTAGCGGGAGGTGTGAGTGGCCGGGTACCACAGCGAGACCATCAGCTCGCGCTGCTGTCCGGGCACCCATGGATCCATGCGTTTCGAGTCGCGCAGGTGGAGGTCGACCGTTCCGACGCGATGGCGCCCGGTCGGGGCGGGAAGAGTCAGCTGGCCCGGGGCCGGCGGCGCATCCAACGCTGCTGCCTGGTGCGGGGCTTGCGCCCCTCGGTCCAATGCTGCCAACTGGTGCCGGACTTGCGTCGCGCCATCCAACGCGGCTGCTTGACGCGGGGCTTGCGACACATCCTCCAACGCCACCGCCTGGTGCGGAACTTGCACCACTCGGTCCAACGCGGCTGCCTGACGCGGGGCTTGCGCCACGTCGTCCAACGACGCCGCCGCGGTCGTGGGCGTACCGGTGCTCTTCCCGGCGGCGGCAGCGGACCCGACTCCGGCCCCCAGGACGACGGCCAGTGCTCCAGTGGTGCCGGCGACCCGGGCGCCGAACCGGCTCTGGCGCCTTCGTGCGTGCTTCCCCATGGGCAGTCCTTTTCTTGAAGCGAACACCGCCTGAACGGCAATCAGTTGGCGCTCATCGTAATAGGCGATTTGCCGTGGTCAGGCCAAGCCCCTGATCTGTACGGAGAGTTCTCATTACCGCACAGTTGGCTCCGACCGGCCCTCAAAGTTGAACTTTTCTCGCGTTATTAGCAGCGGCAACAACCCGCACAGAAGAAGACAACCGGCAGATGACTGCCAGTATCAGCCGCCACACTCAACGCGACGGGCAAATTACGCATACGTGCCCAGGCTCCTGCATTTGGCGGGGCGCCGAAGGCTCATGCGGCATAGTTAGCCCGGCGGTTTTCCCCCACTACTCCCCAGTAGATCAACGGAGTTGACGCTACGTCATTTGAACAGCTGGTGAAGATGATGTACTAATTCCTCTGCGCATTCCGAGCGCGGCTATCAGGTAGGTATCGCTGTCGCTCGCCGGTTTTCGCGCAAGCGCAGCACGGAACATGCGCAGCGGAATTGAGCAGTAACAGAACGCGCATGCCCAAAGGTACCGACAGGTAGGTCCAGACCGCATTTCGCGAAAGCGCGCACCGGCCGGTTCCGCCGGACTTCGCCGGTACGACTCAGCGAAGCCCGACAACTCGGCGTGCTCCGGCGCCAACCGCCCCACGGTCTGCGCAATACATTCCCCCACACCTCGAAAGAGTCTGCATATGCGTCTTCCCCGCTTCAAAGCTCTGTGGAGAGCATTAACGGTGATCGCGGTGGCCGCAATCACCGCCGGGTTCCTGCTCAACGGCGGCAACGCCAAAGCCGGTTCGGTAACCGGTACCGTGACCGGCGGTCAGGGCAGCTACCGCGGCATCAACGAAAGGTCGTCGGCCAGCCTTTCCGCTCACGTCGTCGGTCAGGCCACGGTCGGCAGCAAGGTCTCGATGACCTGCCGCGTCCAGGGCGAGGCCGTGGAGAACGACCCTCGCTGGATCTGGTCGGACTCCGGGCGCTTCTACATAGCCAACGCGTTCATCAAAGGAAACACCGACAACCTGCCGTCCTGCTCATCCCGGCACCCCAAAGAGTCCGGCGGGCGCGTGGCCCTCAAGATAGACATGCAGAAGCAGGTCCAGGACGAATGGTGCTGGGACGCCAGCGGCCTGACCATCGCCAAGTACTGGGGTTTCAACCAGTACAGCCAGCAGGACTTCTGCCGGCTCGCTGCCCAGAACGGCAACATCAGCTGTGACAACCAGCCCGCCACCCTCGACGACGTGGCCAACGGCCTGGCCAACATCGGTCTGAGCGACACCGGACACGACCTCGACCGCAATGCCTCCTTCTCGGAGGTGGGCAAGGAGATCGACGGCAAACGTCCCTTCGCCGTCCGTATCGGATGGAATTCCGGCGGTGGCCACATGAACGTCATCTACGGCTACGACCCGGCATCGCAAATGGTCGCGGTCGGTGACCCCTGGCAGACCACGCAGACCTACACCTGGTGGAACTACAACGACTACGTCAACAACTCAAGGTTCCAGTGGACCCACTCCCGCATCGGGATACACAAGTAAGGCGGGCGGAAATGAGCGGCAAGGAAATTTCTGTGCAGCGAAGTGCTACTCGTCTCGCCCTTTCCCTCGGCGCGGCGGCGACCCTGCTCTCCGCCGCCTTGTGCGGCCAGGCTCAGGCAGCTGACGGCCCGAGCGGCATTCCCGACTACCAGGGCGCACGGAAGGTGCTCCAGTCCCGGCAAGTGCACACCACCGTCTCCCGATTCCTCAGCGCGACGGCGAACGCCGGCGCCGACGGCGGCTCGGGTGCGGCGGCGCCGACGGCGCCTGGGGAACGCAGCGACCAGCAGGCGTTGAGCTTGAAGGACCCGGTTGCGCTGTACGAGCTCGCACCCGAATTCGTCACCGGGAAAACGACGCCCAGCGCGGGCAACGTGACACGCCTGTCGTACCTGGCCTCCCGGGCGAACGACGCCAGCGGGCACAAGGCCACGGTCCTGCTCTCCTCCACCGCCAAGGCGGGTGGTGGCAGCGGAAGTTGGCACCTGACGGCCGTGCGCGACGGCGACAGCGATATCACCTATGGCCAGCAGGCCACGGGCCGCTCAAAGGTCTTCACCGAGCCGCAGATCCACGCCTGGTACCGCCTGAAGAACGGCATCGTCGAACCGCTCAACCGGGAAGCATCCTCGGGGTTGCGCGGCAAGCGGACGGTGACGCTCGCCGCGTACCAGAAGCTGGTACACAGCCGCTACGCGGACAAGATGCCGGGGTCCGCGTATGACCGCAAAGGACTGGCCGGCGGATTCGGTCCGGCGTCCAAACCGTCATCTCCGTCCTCGGCCCCCATGCAATTCGGCGCCTCGGGAGTAGTGGCGGCCGCGCTCGCCGGCGGTGTCATCGCGGTACGCCTCCGCAACCGCAGGCGGTCGCAAGACTCCGCAATCATGGTAAATCGCACATGAGTTGACGGGTCACCCTGACCTGGGTGTTCCGTTGCGAAGCCCGGCCACACCCCACTGAGGAGGATTCAGGCGCCGGATTCCCATCAACGGAGTCCGGCGCCCCTCCCATGAAACACCGCTCCCTGTAGTGCACTTCGCCGACCGCATGCCGACGGCCATCGGAAGGGCTCAGACGACTGGCTGGCGCCCTACCCGGTGTCCCTGCCCGAACGGAGAACCCGGAAGGCCTGGCCGTCGGCACCCGCAAGTCCCCCCACCTTCCGCGCGACGCCATCGTCCTCTCCAACGTGGCGCCCCGGCTCTCCGTGCGCCCCGACGGCCATCTCATGGGCTGCCACGACTGCTTCACCGGCCGTGTCCGCGAGGTGCACGCAGCCGTACGAGCGACCACGGCCCCGTACGTATCCCACGTGCTACGACGCGCCCGCGCCGCAGCACTCACCGACGCGGTGCTCGCCGCTGGCCCGCAACCGACCCTGGACGAAGGTGAACTGACCAGATGAAACTCGGCTTCCTCACTGCATGCCTGCCCGGCCTGCCTCTCGACGAGATCGCGGCCTGGGCCGCGGAACACGACTACCAGGCACTGGAGGTGGCCACCTGGCCCGCCACCGGCTCCCGCGACTCAGCGGCCGCGCACCTCGACGTGGCCCGCTTCGGCGAGGCCGAAGCCGACCGGGTGCGCGCGCTCTTCGACCGGTACGGCCTCGAACTGTCGGCCTTCGCGTACTACGAGAACAACCTGCATCCCGACGAGTGCCGCCGCGCCGAGATCGAGGCGCACCTGCGCCACAACATCGATGCGGCGTCACTGCTCGGCGTCCCGTACGTCGGCACCTTCGTCGGCCGCGACCCCGGCCGCTCGGTCAGGGAGAACATCGCACTGGCGGAGAAGGTGATGCCGCCGCTCGTGGACTACGCGGGCGAACGCGGCGTGAAGATCATCATCGAGAACTGCCTGATGGCGGGGTGGCACCCGGACGGCTACCCGGGCAACCTCGCCTACTCCCCCGAGCTGTGGGAGTGGATGTTCTCGCTCGGCCTCTACCTCAACTACGATCCCTCGCACCTGATCTGGCAGGGCATCGACCCCGTCGAGGCGCTCCGCCCCTACGTCGACCACATCCCGCACGCGCAGGCCAAGGACACCCAGCTCGACCCGGTGCGCCGCAACCGCCACGGCGTCTTCGGCAAGAGCATCGAGCGCGACGACCCGTGGGACAACAGCTGGTGGCCGCACCGCATCCCCGGTCTCAGCGACTTCGCCCCGCGGCGCACCGCCGACAGCATTGAGTGGGACGACCCGTGGGGCAACAGCTGGTGGCGGCACCGCATCCCCGGACTCGGCGACATCGACTGGCGACGCATCCTCGACACCCTCTACGAGGGCGGCTTCACCGGCGTGCTCTCCGTCGAACACGAGGACCCGGTCTGGAGCGGCAATGAGAAGAACGTCAAAGACGGCCTGCGCATCGCCCACCGCACCCTGCGCCCCCTCATCCTCACCTGACACCCGCCGGCCCTCCGCCGGCATCCCCTCCTGACCGACTCTCCCCGGGAGCTTGCGTTCTACGATCCCCACCTTGTCCATGCAGCTGCACACCATGCGCGATCGCTCGCCACCGGCTGTGAATGCGCTTCGCCGCATCGCAGAGTGGACCGCCGCGAGATGTACGGGAAGTCTTCACGCCGACCGCATCGAGGTTCAGCCCTGCGGTGACCGGTCGGCGGCCGTTGGCGATCAGCAGCTGCTCCGCCCGCAGCTCGACGCTCCGTGTTCGACGAGACACGTTGCGTACAGCGGAACGATGCTGACATTTTGCTGACCTCTCGGCGCGAACTCCGTCCCATCTGGCGATGGTTTCGTGGCGCCAGCGAGGTCATCAATTTGCCAATAGAGTAGAGTTCTACCTGAGTTGATACTCTTCTTCGAGAGTGCGAAGAACGTTGTGCATTTCGCTAATTTCTAATTAGGTAATTAGCGGGGACATGGACTACACCTGCATGCCCCTGGGGGAAGTGACTCTACGATGCCCCTGGTTGGGCGACAAACATGCAGGTCAGAGGTGCTATTTGCGTCACTCCCGGCATGTGCGCGTGCGGCAAGGTGGAACCAGGTCTGGCAGGGCTGATGCTGACTTTTCTGACGGGCGATCAGGCTGCACCCAACCAAGAATCCTGATTCCTAGGCGCCCCGCCAGCTGGGTGTGGACTCTTTGATGAGTCTGCGGGCCATGAGGTGGATCACGGCGACGTAGATCATCGCCTCGGAGCGGTGAGGGTGGGTCTCGTAGTCGTGGGCCAAGCCGCGGTGGTGCATGAGCCAGCCGGTTGGGTCGGCCGCGCGGCGAGGTGCCCGCTGTCGCGGGCCCCTTTCCGCGCGGCAGGCCGTCTCCGGCTACTGGCACACGCCCCGGACCTTTGGCTACTACCTGCGCGTGCGCTCCTACCTGACCAGCGCCCATGGGCACGGCATCCGCCCTCTCGATGCCATCCGCGACCTCACCGGAAACCCCTGGCTACCCGCCACCGCATGACACCCGTGAATGGACACCTTTCATACCCGTGCGTGTGAATGCCGCAGACCGCCACGCCGGCCTGACCCCCGCTGTTCCGAGTCCTGATAGCCGGGGATGGTGGACTTCCTCTTCGCGGTCGCCGTAAAGCATTGTCACGTTGATGCGGAGGTTCTCGTAGCCAGGGCGGAAGCAGACCGCGTCCGACGCGTGAAAAAGGTCGGAATTGAAGATCACCGCCCGGTTCTGCCGGTAGGGGATGGTCATGCTGCGTGCCCGTCGGCGTTGCAGGAACGGCCGGATCAGGTCCTGGCGGCCGTTGTAGGTGTCGAAGCCCCAGGACAAGGGGGCGTCGACGTCGTGCACCACCAGGCCGCCTGAGTGCTCGTCGGTGTTAGCGCTGTCCGGGGTGACCCAGAAGTTGACGTTGACGGCGGCGAAGTCCGCGTGCGTGGTGACGTCAGCGGGTACTTGTGGGCCGCACTTGAAGCCCCACATCTGACGCAGCGGGTATCGGTTGCCGATGAGCCGAGGCAGGGCGTCTCGCAGTTCCTCGGCGATCTGCATGAGCAGGGGGCAGATGAACCCGTCCTGCATGAGCGCGCCCAGCCGGCCGTGGGCGTAGCGGTTGCCGAACCACACCGTCGACTCCAGAGAGAACCGATACAGCTCGTCCAGCGCCTCCTCGGTGAGAAAGTCGTCCACGTACACCACGCCGGGCCTCGGGCCCGGCGGACCGCTCCGGTCGCGGCCCCCGGAGGCCGTGCGACAGGAGCTGTGGGCCCTGCTCGCGGTCCACCAGGCCGTACGCCGGTTCGCGCACGCCGCCGCGGCGAGCGGCACGCAGTACACCGTGGGGTAGACCGATCGCAGGTCGCCCGGCCAGGTTTCGGACAACAACGGAACAGCCGTTAGCTACATCGCCGCAAGTGGAACAAAGCAGCGCACCGACCGCGACACGCGGCGCCACCGCGCCGCACCGACGAGCGCGCCGCCCCATTGCAGGGCCACGAATCAGGTAGTGAGGGGAGCGATCCTCACTGTGGCAGTGGTGCAGGGACCTCCAGGCGCTTCCGCATGTGCTGGATGAGCTCGCGCAGCCCGCAGCAGTCCGCTGTGAATTCTGGGTCGTGCCGGGAGGCGATGTACCGCTCGTGCGGGCACCACCCGTTGCACACTGCAAAATCGGGGCAGTCGCGCATCCCGGCGAGCGCGCGGTCGTTCGCGCCCCGCAGCCGGATGAGGGCGGGCCCGTCGCGGAACGAGGTGAACGAGTCGGACAGGACGTTACCCACCGTGTACGCGGGGTCGCCGACGAAGAGGTCACAGTGCGCCACCTCGCCGTCCGGCTCCACCAGGTAGTAGCGGCCGAAACAGTCGCCCGCGAGCGTGCAGACGGTGGAGCGCCGGTCCGAGAGCCGGTTCAGCAGGCCGTCGAACTCCCGGACTCGGATGGTCGGATCGCCGTGGGCCAGCCAGCGGTCGAAGTACGTCTGCAGGAACCGGTTCATCTCGGCCGGGGTTACGTAGTGCGGCGTCGGCGTGCCGGGTGGTGCGTCTGGCTGGTTGGTCGGTTTGGCGGCGAGCAGGCCGTAGCTGGTGATCCCCTCCTTCAGGAAGAAGTCGAAGATCGGGTCAGGTCCCAGCTCGATCGCGTCCCGGTCGATGACCATCAGTACGCTGGCGGGGACGTCGTTGTCCCGCAGGACGTCCAACCCGCGGCGGACGTCGTCGAAGGAGGGGCGGCCGGAGACGTAGCGGCGGTAGCGGTCGTGCACCGCGGGCGGACCGTCCAGGCTAACGCTGACCCTGAACTCGAACTCCCGGAAGAACCGGGCCCACGCGCGGTCGATGCGTGTGCCGTTGCACTGCAGGGAGTTGCGGATCCGTTGACCGGGCCTACGCAGCCGGGCCTGCGCATATACCGCGCGCTCGTAAAACGAGCGTGGCAGCACGGTCGGTTCGCCGCCGTGCCAGATAAACTCGACGGCACCGTGAGCGGGCTCAGCGAGTGCCCGCGCGGTCAAGCGGGCCAGTACCGGAAAGCTCATGGTCTGGTTCGGTCCGCTGCGCCAGTCGTGGCAGTATGAGCAGCGCAGGTTGCACAGCCGTGTTGCCTTGACGATCAGGCCAAGATAGCGACCCACTAGTCCTCCGCTCGGTGGGCTCGCGCGACCAGCCGGTCCAGCAGCCGGGCTTCCGCCGGATCCAACAGTTCCTCGGCCGGCCGTGCGGCCATCCGCTGCCACGGCCCCTTGGCGGAGTCGAGGGCTGCGGCGAGGATGTGGCGCTCCGAATCGGACAGTCCGGTGGCGAAGCGGGTCACTGCCGCGGTGAAGGAGGCGGTGGAGACTGCGCTGATCGTCTGGCGGTCAACGTCGCCGCCGCTCATTCCGGAATTTGCGGCGAGTAATGCTGCGGGCGGGTGTAGATCCACTGGACGAGCTCCATTTGGTCTCTGGACTGGGCGGTGGGGTTGGCCTTCTGCCAGATGGGCCCGATCTCGACCCACGTGTCGGCCTCCGCGCCCCACCGCTCCTTGACAGAGTCGACGACGCTTTTCGTCGCCTCGGTGAGGTCGGCGACGAGCTGGCCGCGGCGGACGTCCTCGGGCTGCAGATCCCGGGCGTACTGGGCCAGCACCTGGGCCAGCGACCGCTCGGCCGGTGAGAGGGAGTCACCCCATTCCGCGAGCCGGCCGGCGAAGGCCGCGATGTCGTTGCTGCTGACCGGGGATGGCGTCGGATCGTTGTCACTCGGCATGAGGTGCCTCCGCATTGTCGGTTGCCCCCCAAGGGATAGTAACCTTGGGCGATGGAATATGCGCTCTAAGTATTCACCTCGTGTCGCGAAGTCGCATCCGCAGCGGCCGCGCCACCCCGACAGACCACGGCCTTGGCCCTGTTCTCCCGAAGCTGCTGCGAAGTGACAAGTAACTCAACGTGTCGTTAGGGCCTTGGCCTCTGCGCGGGGTTCAGGAACTTCGCCGCCGGTGAGGGCGGCGAAGTCGGCATGGGCCTGGTGACCTCGCCGAACTGTTCTCCGTCAGCCGAGCCACGGTGTACCGCGTGCTCGAACGCGCTCGCACTACGACCTAGTGCCGCATCAGGCAATGTTCGCCCTCCGCCTCGCAAGCCCATGCAATTGGGGGACTTGATGTACGGCGACACGCCCCACGACGAGACGGCGACCTGCGGTGCGCTCTTGACAGTCGCTTCCCAGTCGGGCGGGATGGTGGGAGCGCACTGGGGGGCGGCTGCCGAGTCGGGGGGCACGCGGTGGAAGATGGCGGTGCTCCGGACCACGTTGAGATACTGGAGCGTTGGGCCCGGGGCTTACAGATGCTCCATGTGGCTCACAACATCGCCTCGGAGCGATTCGATCACTGGAACCGCATCACCGGGATCACCACAGCCATGCTGTCCGCGGTCGTCGGTACAACGCTCTTCGCCTCTCTCTCGGCCTCCGGCCTCACCGGGGTTCGTGTGGTGGCCGGCGCCTCCAGTCTGCTGACAGCCGCGCTCAGTGCCGGGCAACTGGTCTGGAACTATCCCGAACTCGCCTCGCGCCACCGAGCAGCCGCTGTGCGCTACGCGACGCTCCGCCGACAGGTCGAACTGCGGCTGGCGAACCGGGACCAGGTGACCGAGACAGACGTCGACGTCACGTCGTCCGAGTGGGAAGAGATCGAGCAGTCGGCCCCACAGCTACCGATCGGTGTCCGCCGCCGCGCCAGGAAAGAGATCACAAGCGTCCCGCTACGCGCCTGAACACCGCGCCGTCAGGCTGTTGCGGTGGCAGAACGAGTACGGGTCCGTGAGATCGATGGCGATGAGGGGAAGCGCTTGTTGCGGATCGTCCGCAGGGGCAGCGGGTCGGTGGTGACCTGGCGGCGGGCACAGATCGTGCTGCTGTCCGCGCAGGGCATGTCCGTGGTGAAGATCGCCGAAGTGACGTTCACCAGCGCGGACCGGGCGCGGGATGTGATCCACAATTTCAATGCCGACGGGTTCGACTCGCTCTACCCGAAGTACCGGGGCGGTCGCCCCAGGGTGTTCACCCTGCCCGAGCGGCGTGAGATCAAGAAGACCGCCAAGTCCAGGCCGGCTGAGCACGGTCTGCCGTTCTCGACCTGGAGCCTGGTCAAGCTGGCCGACTTCCTGGTCGCCGAGGGGGTGGTCGACGACATCAGCCATGAGGGCCTGCGGGTCCTGCTCCGTGAGGAGGGCGTGTCGTTTCAACGGATAAAGACCTGGAAGACCTCCCGCGACCCGGACTATGCCGCCAAGAAGGCCCGCATCGAGCACCTCTACGCCCTTGCCGACGGCGAGGTCATACCCGAGGACGGCGAGCCTGACGTCATCTTCTGCCTGGACGAATTCGGCCCCCTCAACCTCCAGCCCCGCTCTGGACGTCAGTGGGCCGAGCGTGGTGGGAAGCACAAGGACCCCGGCCGGGAGCCCAGGCCCCGAAGGCGGGCGACCTACACCCGCCCGCACGGGGTCAGACACCTCTTCGCCGCCTTGGACCTGGGCAAGGACAAGCTCTACGGGCACGTCAAGCCGAGGAAGCACCGGGTGAGGTTCCTGGAGTTCTGCCGCTATCTGCGCAGCCTCTACCCGCCCAAGATCCGGATTGCGATCGTGCTCGACAACTTCTCCCCGCACCTCACCACGAAGAAAGACCGCCGAGTCGGCGACTGGGCCGCGGCGAACAACGTGGAACTCGCCTACACACCGACCAACAGCTCCTGGCTCAACCGCATCGAGGCCCAGTTCACCGCCCTGCGCTACTTCACCCTCGACGGAACCGACCACGCGAGCCACAAGGAACAGGGCAGCATGATCCGCCGCTACATCAGCTGGCGATGCTCCGCTGCAGCACGACCCGGATCACCGACATCGTGAAGGCCGTCCTCGTCCTTCACCACGCCTCAACATCAAGTTGAAAAAAGCCTCAATGTCAGTGACTTTGCGGCTGCCGAATCCGCCGAAGAGCAGCGTTTCAGCAGGTCAGGTGGTCGAACTGGTCCCTGTTCCCTGGTAATGGCCCTAGGTCAGCTGCGCAGCGCTGGCGGCTGCCCAGAGGACCTCTGGGTGGCAGATGTCGTTGTGTGCACCGGAGAACGGTGACTGGTCGGCGTTGATCACCGCGTTGGCGTCAAGGCGGTAGCACGTGCCCTTGGTGAAGCTGTACGGGGTGCCCTGGGACACGGGCGGGGTCTGGATGGCGTTCGCCTGCTGGAAGCCGTCGTGGCCCATTGCGCCCCAGCGGTAGGCCGGGTGATCGAGCAGGGCGAAGTCCTCGTGCTGGAGCATGGTCGCCATCGGGTACCACTCGCCCAGGGCCCGGTCCGCGCTGGAGTGGCCAGCAGGGGGCCGTCGACCATGGCGGTGAAGTGGGCGAGCGCGCCGCCCGTGCCAGGGTTGGGGGCGTAGGTGACCGCGGGAGCGAACGCGAAGTGGGAGAAGGCTCCCTGAATCAGCATCAGGGATTTGACCGGGCTGGTGTCGTCTGGGCCCTGGTTCTGTGCGAGCCCGACCAGCGCATGCGCGACGAGCCGCGCGCCGAAGCTGTGGCCCATGAGGTGGGCCCTGACCTGGGGCACGTGCTGGCCGAGTCGGCTCACCAGCGGGCCGAGGCCCTGCTGGCCCACGACACCCGCCCGGTTCTTCATCTCGTAGTAGGTGAAGATCCGGACGACATCCAAGGCGTCGCCGGCGACGTGGTCGACGAACTTGTCGATGTCCGCGCCGAGCAGCCCCTTGGCCCGGACCAGCACCGCATCCTCGTCGTACTGCGAGCCGAGGGGGCTTGGGTCGGAGGTGACCAGTGCGCGGGCCTGCTGGTAGACGCCTCCGGCGCCGGACACCGGCTGCCCCGAGGCCACGGCGTGAATGACCGTGTTGAGATGCTGCTGCTGGCCGGGAAAGACTTTTGCAAGCTCCGGCGCGGAGCCGTCCCTCACGCCAGGTACCGAGACGGCCGTGGCCGGGTCGTCCTCCGACAGCACTCGGGCCGGCCAGAACACTCCGACCGCGATCGTGGACGGAAGGTGCTGGCCCAGCATGCTCGCGAGCAGGCGGAACATGTGCTGATACAGAGCCCGCGCGGATTCCTCACCGGCGTTCCAGCCATGGGTCATGAAGAAGACGTTGCAGACCTCGGACCCCGGGGCGACGGCGGCTGCGCGGACGGCCGTCACCAGATCCGCCTCACCTGTTGCCTAAGGAGCACCGTTCTCGTCGAAGAAGAGCTCCAGGTACGTCAGCCCCTGAATCGAAGTCGCCATCGGTGTCCTTTCCCCCGGATGCCTTCTGCTCAGAGAGCTCAGAGGATTTCCCACTATGACGACGAGACGCTTGTTCATCCTTCGGTGGCGCGCTCTTCACTGCTCGATTCACCTGGACAGGGCCCCGATATGACTCCAGGCCGGTGAGTGCTCCGGAGGTGTGTCGTCATGGTCGAAGACGGGGCGCCGTCATCACGCAGGAGGCATTGTTGATCTATGTGATACTCATGCTTCTTGGAAGACCAGGTCTTCCGGGGAGTGGTTCAGCCGTACCGTGTTGCGGTTGGGGGTATCGATGACGGTGCTGAATCCGGTGACCTTTCCCTCAGAGAGGATGATCAGGCGGTCTTTGCGGGCATCCAGGAAGTCCTTGAATCCGCCCAGGTCCGTGCTGCCGTCGTTGAGCACGATGTAGTCCACGAGCCGCCGGAACAGCTTGGGCATGATCACGAGGTGGTCAGTCAAGTCCTGGAGACTGTTGATCTTGGCGCCGCTCTCGGTGACGTCCTGTGGCCACAGGCCGCTGTTCGAGCTGAAGGCTGTTGTCACTGCGTCGGTCATCTCGTCACGCAGCTCGACGTAGAGATTGGTGTAGTAAGTGGGGTAGGCCAGCCCCATGGTGAGTTGGTGGTAGTTCGCGGTCTTTTTGAGGATGGCTGCGTCAACCACGATGTTGCTGCCACTGGTCCCCGGAGCCTTTCCCTTGCCGACCAGTGCCACGCAGCGGCCGTACTTGTCTGCGCCGCGGGTCAGGATGTAGCCGGCAACGCCCTGGGCCGGTTGAGCGCTGGTGACGGTTTCCCCATTACGCTTCACGTTCTTGAAGCCGAGCCATTTGAGTAGTTCTTTGGCGGCGCCTTCAGCGAACTCCTGCGGCTGGTGAACAACAGGGCCGTGGCGTACCGGGTAGTGGGTTTCGAGGGCGTCGATGCCGTCTAGGCGCAGCTGGGCGCCGCCGGAGCGGTTGGTGCGGACTCGATGTGAGCCCTCGACCAGCTTCCAGTGCTTAGGGTCCTTCGGATAGAAACGTACCGAGTCCCCGTCTGGGGAAGTCCTGACGATCTTGTAGTGCCCTTCGATGACGAGCATAGGCATGGGCTACAGCAACTCCTGTCCACTCAGGTCTTTTCAGCAGAGTCAATCTCTGCTAATCCGCCCCTGGATCAGCGTCTCCTCAGGAAGAGCCAATCGCTCGGCCAGTCACCCGGTTAATCACGAAATCCACTCGATCAGCCGCCCCAAGGCGCGGTGCGAACCGGCGACCAGGCGACTCTCCCTCACGCGCCTGGACGAACTCACCGACCAGCACGCCGCAGTCACCGGCTGGCCACCCGCCTTGCGCAGCTGGACGGGCATGAACCGGCCATGCGTGACTTTTGGCCGCGGCTGCTCACGTCACACGCCGAAATCGGGATGCGGCCATGACCGTGCAGTGGTGAGCCGCGACCAGGCCCGGCAGACAAGGGCGCCAAGGCGTCGGGGAAGGCGGCAGCGGCCTTCCAGCGGGGCATTGCTGCCCTCGCGTCGTAGTACATCGCCCGCGAAGGCCACCACCGCGTCCCAGGAACCACGCAGAAGAACTCACAGTGGAAGGCCAGGAGCAGCCGATCCAGCACCGACTCGAGGTATGGCTATCGAACGTCAAGGTGAGGCGGGACAAACTCACCCCCGAACAACGCACCACACTCGCACTGCCCCGGCGCCGGATTTTCAGCGCGGGGGGACGGTGAGCATGGTCCGGTAGGTGGCGGCGTCCTCGGATTCACCGACGCGTTGGCCGTCGGCCTCGACCCAGGCATGGGCGGCGAAGGGCGGGGTGCGTACGCCGGTGCACCAGGTCGGCCACGTGCCGCGCAGTCGGCACAACAGGGCGGTTGCCAGGGAACGTTGGAGGCAGTACCGGCCGGAGCACAGGACGCTGACGGCTGTTACGTCCTGGCGGGCCTGGAGAGTGGTGGTGTAGTCGGCGGGCCCGGCTCCACGCCGTGCCACGCGCAGGACGGCTTGCAGTCGCTTGGGCGGAAGGTAGGCCAGCAGCCGTGCCGCGGCTACCGCCGAGCAGGCGGTGATACGGCGACGTAGCGGAGGGCGGATCCCGTCGGTGTCGAGGACCTGGTTCACCGGGCGTCCGCCGTCAGCCCGGCGCGGGTGAGGTGGTCGATCAGGGCCGCGACGTCGGCGGCGGCACGCTCGCCGGTGACGGGGCGGGCGGCGGTGAGCTGCTCGGAGACCTGTTGGGGGGTGGCGCCGCCCAGGAGGGCCCGAAGGACGGTCGCGCCGGTAGCGTTGAGCTGCCAGTAGCGACCGTTGCATTCGTCGAGCAGGACCATGCCGTCCTCGGTGGAACAGCTGGAGACATCAGAGCGTAGCCGTATCAACGGGGTCCTCCTCCTGGGGGTGGCGGGCGGTGAGGTGGGCGGGAACGGGGTGGGCCGCCAGGTCGCGCAGCCACGCCTCGGTGCCCAGTGTGTTCTCCAGTTCATGTGGGCCGCCCCCGCTCCTCGGCAGTCCGGGGTTAAGTAGTACGCGTCGCAGCTCGTTCTCGTCGGCGATGCCAGCGGCGACCAGGTGCGAGGTGTCAGCCCAGTCAGTGAGCTGGCGGCGGTGGGCCTTCAGCCCGTGGTACCAGTCGGGGCCGCAGTGGTCCTTGGTGGTGCGGGCCAGGAGGTACGCAGGGACCAGGCCGTCCATGGCCGCGGCCAGCAGCGGCTTGTAGGACCGGGGACCGCCCGCCTCCTCGGGCCGGACGGCCAGGCAGGCGTTCATCACCGAGTCGTCGCAGAACGGGCTGTCCACCGGCAGGTCTATCGAGGTTTCGGCGTCGCGGAGCAGTCCTGCGATCCGTCCGGCTTCGCGCATCTGGTGGATCCAGGCATGCCGGCCGCAGTCGGCCGCCAGTGGCCGTGTCCGGCCGGCGGCGGAGACCAACAGCGCAGCGAGCTGGTCAGCGGCCTGCTCGCTCGCCCACACGGGAAGCACTGGCCGCGCCCCCCCACGTCTGGGGCTCGGTCGCCTCCACTACGGGCATCCGTAACAGGGCTCCCGCCGTGGTGAGCCAGGACGGGTAGGGGGCCGCGCCCAGCAGCATGCGCGCCGTTGCCCCGAGCGGCCACCGCGAGCGCGCCTTGAAACCCGCCGCATGCCGCAACGCCGTGTGTGGACTGCGGCGCAGCAGGGCGTGGATGTAGGAGGAGGGGGGCACCACCATGTGGTCGCCACCGGATCCCGAGAGACGGAGCACGGCTCCCCGGGCACGCATCTCGCGGGCCGTATGCTGCCGCCGGGACAGGTCGCGCAGCGTCCCCGCGGGCTCCTGCCCGGGATCGCGGGGCTCGTCCAAACCGGTGAAGCAGGCGGGCAGTTCGTCCGAGGGGAAGACCAGGGATTCGACGCGAGGAAGGTGCTTTACTGCGTACGCGGCGTAGTGGTGGTCCTGGTTGCCAGGTCCTTTCCAGTGCAGGGTCGAGGTGACCAGCGACGCTCCGGCCTCAGCGGCCAGGAAGCAAAGCGAGGTCGAGTCCATGCCACCGGACAGATCTGCTCCGAGCACCTGCCCGGGGCGCACACGCAGCGCCACCGCACCGCACAGGGCCTCGCGCAGGCGCAATGCCCCTTCGGCGAGGGGAAGTTCTGCAGGCGGTGGCTTCCACCACACGGACCTACGGCAGCCCCCGTCGGGCTCCAGGTTCAGCGCCTCCCCCGGCGGGACGCTCTCCACTGCACTCCACATCGCGGCGTCGGCCAGCGGGTAGGGCAGATACGGGGCGGCGAGACGAGCGGAGAGCTGGGCGATGTCCGGTGTGCCGCCGGTGAGCCAGGCCAGCGTGCTCGCCCGGTCCGCACACACTGTCGCCCCTGCTACTTCCGCCCGGTACAGGCGGCGGGCCCCGGAGGCACTACCGCGCACATATCCACGCCCATCCAGCCACGCGGCCACATGAAAACTGCCCTGCACTCCGTGCAGCGCCGCCTCCAGGTCCGCGTCCACACCCATGCTCTTAAGCCGGGTCATCAGATCGGCGGCGGTGGTCGAGGACGTGCCGACAACGGCTAGCAGCCGCTCACCCGCCGACGCCACGGCCATCTCATCCGCCGCCCACGAACCCAGCAGCCAGGCCCGCCCCGATGGATACAACACGGCCCCGGTGGCTCGCTCCCGCAGCCGCGCTGACAAGCCCGACGGCAACGACCGGTCCGGGAGCACCACAAACCAGCATGCCGACGAAACACTCACCATGCAGTCAACCCCTCCGGCACAAGACACCCGCCCGAACTTCGCTCCCACAACGAACACCGCTCCCCGGCGGCCCTCAAAAGACGGGACCACCTAGGAGCGACGGGTGTCCCTGCACTGCACGAGGGCCATGCAGGGGCACCCGTACATCAGGTCAGGCCCAGAACCACCAGCCGCCACCCTCGGGCCAGTTGCCCATTTGGCCACCTTGGGTGACGTCGGCGAAGTCGCCGGCCTCAACCAGCAGCGGAGCCTGGTAGACATCAGCGGTCTCGATGTTCAGCGTCTCAATCATCATGGTGACCTCCAGATCACACAGACGGACAGAGCACCTTCAACAGGTATCGATCACCCACCACAGAACGCTCACCCTTGTAGGCCGCCGAAATCGTCCTCAAGGGCCGACCAGCGCAGCACGGGGCCATCCCATGTTGCTGTCCCGGTGCTGACCATCACTCTGGCAGCGCGGAATGAAATACCAGTGAAATCGTGGCCAGCTCGGCCGGACCCGTCCACCGCCATCGCCTTCGCGCGCCGGCTTGACCACGTTTCCGGTGGAGCCGGAGCTCGGGGCGAGCGCGCGCCGACCCAACTGACCTCCGCACATGGAGGATCGAACGGCAAAAAATGCAATGCCGGGAAAGTAGAGCCGTGGTCTGCTTGTCAAGCGGTTCGGTGAAGTTGATGTAGAGGGACGGGGCTCCGCGTAGGACAGAAGTCGACCAAGACGCCGTGCCCACGGGAGCCCCGTTGCCTGCCCAGTCCGCCATGTCCGCCTGTCCTGGTTCCGGCCGAAGTGCCTTTGCGGCCGGGCATCTTGGCGAGTTGACCCAGCTCATCGCACCGCGCGTTGTCGATCAGGTGCTGCAGGCGACGCGCCGGGTGGAGAGTCGGGTCCGCAAACTGCCGTCACGGGTGGTGGTGTACTTCGTGCTGGCGATGGCCCTCTTCCCTCGCGAGGGGTATCGCGGCGTGTGGTCTTCTCTGGTCGCCGGCCTGCGGACGACCGCTGGAGATCCGTCGACTGCCGCGTTGCGCCAGGCCCGGCGCCGGGTGGGCCCCGAACCGCTGAGCTTGCTGTTCGACCGGCTCAAGGCCTGCACGGTCACCGCGCAGACCACCGGTGCATGGTGCCGCGGCCTGCGGACGGTGGCCTGGGACGGCATCACCCGATGTCCCAGTTGCGTGGCGTCTTGAGAATGTTTCCATGGAAGTGGTGCCGGCAATTGCGGGTCTCCATGCCGAGAGCGACTCTCGGAAGGAGAACGCACCATGACGAGAATCGTACGACACCCGCCAGGCAAGAGCCGGCCACGCAGCGCGCCGATGGCGACGCTGGAGGTGAGGCGGGCGTCGCGCCGGGTCAGGCGGTTCTTCGTGGGCCACTGGCACCGTCTGACCATCCGGCTGGAGGCCCGCCGCGACACCACCCGTCCCAAGAAGTGGCGCAGATGGTGGTCGTACACCACTCTGAACCGGGTTGTCTGGCTGACCCTCGCGATCCTGCTCGCCGGTTGGGTCGTCGAGGGCTTTTGGATCCTGTTCACCCACCACACGACCGCCTTCGAGGAGTGGCGGAAGAGCGCGAGCACCGGGTTCGACTCCGTCCTCCGTTTCCTCGGTCCGCTCCTCGCCGCTTCGGTCGCCGCAGCAGTGTTCCTGCTCTTCTGGTATCACTGGACCAAGGCTCGCTACCTAGCCAAGGCACGCAAGCATCCGAGCAAGCTAGTGCGCACCGCAGGGCCGGACATCTCCGAGATCGTGGGCCGCGAGGAGGTCGTCCGGGTCATCGCCCAGCGGCTGCGGCAGCGCGAGACCCGCAGGCCCTATCTGCTGGTCGGCGGTGTCGGCACGGGCAAGACCGCCGTTCTAGTGCGGCTCACCGAATTGCTGGCCCGGCAGCATGCCGTACCTGTGCCGATACGGTTGCGGGACGCCACTGGTGGCGACCTGAACTTCGAGCGAATGGCCAGGGAGCGGTTCGCCGAGGAAGCGCCCCAGGGCATTCTGGCGCGCACCAAGAACGACCGGGTCTGGCAGCAGTTGCTCGCCGACGACAAGGTGGTCGTCATCGCCGACGGCCTGGAAGAGGCGGTGCTCGACGAGAGGTTCCAGGAAGACCGGGACAACATCATCCGCAATGCCATCGAGCGCGCCCACGAGGAAAAGCTGCCCCTCGTCATCGCGTCACGGCCGCACAGCCCGCTGGAGAGCACCCCCGCTGCGATCGTGGAGCTGGAACCGCTGAGCGAGGAGGAGGCGCTGCGCTTCGTCGAGGCGCGGGTCCCGGAGACGGACGAACGCCGCGTCGACTGGATCGTGGAGACAGCGGAGGTCACCGAATCGCCCATCTACCTGCAGATCGCCCGCGAACTGCACATCCACGGCGACCTGGAACGCGACCGTCCGCGCAATGACGCCAACCGGCTGGACACCCGCAGCTGGGACCGCGGCACGCTGCGGCTGTGGCTACTGGAGACGTGGGACCGCGCCGTGAGCGAGGGTCGGCTGCGCGAGGACGTCGAGTTGAGCCCCCAACAACGCAGCGACACCGTCGAGGTGGTCTCCGCGCTCGCGTGCATCGGACTACTCCAGGACAAACTTGAGGTCGGCTTCGCCGAGCTGCTGGACAGCGACGTACACCCTCATCCGGTGCGGCGGATGAGGGCCCAGACGGACCATCTGTGGGCCAAGGCACGCCGTTTCGACCGGTACGGCAAACGCGGGAACGCCGTCTCGGAATGGCACCGGCAACAGATCTGGAACACGCTCTGCGACCATCTGAGCCCCGGGGAGAGGAAGCGTCTGCGCGAGGGCAACATGGGCCAGTGCCAGACCGCGCTCTCCCGCTTCGCAGCCAACGCGAACAAGCTCCAGCTGGTGGAGAGCTTCGAGAAGAGGGTCCGCTTCCCACACAGCATCATCCAGGCCTACTTCGGTTTCCGTATGCTGCAGCACCTCGGCGAGCGAGGCGCCGGCGAGCTGATCCAGCAGGCACTGCAGCCGCCGGGCCCCAGCCGTGAGCTGCTCATTGCCCTGGTGCTGCTCTCCCGTCGCCGGGCGGCGGAGCTGTCGGGCAGGGGTGGCAGTGTACGGGCCGAGCTGCAGAAGTACCGGCACGAGCTGTGGCGGCAGGCTCCCGTGTACGGCCGGCCCATCACCGACCGGCTCTTCACGGCCGCGAACCGCCGCACAGACGACCCCAAATCCCTCGACCTGTACGCGGCGGCCCTGGAGGTCGACAGCGTGGAAGCCCGTCCGCGACTGCTGAGCGACATCGTCGAGAAGGTACACGGCTGCTGGTCCGACATCAAAGGTGACCGCCGCACCATCGAAGACGCGAAACTCAGACTGCTCAAGCAGCTCGGCTCGGCACTGCGTGCGGCCTCCGAGAAGACCGACACCACGCAGCTCTACGACCACCTCTTCCAAATCGGCAAGGCGGAGCCCTCGTACTCCGTGCGCCTGGCCGCAGCCCAGGAGTTCGGCAGCGGCGGAACCGCGGCGTTCGCCGTGATCCGGAAGAAGATCGGCTTGAACATCGACCCCATCCGGGAGTACGACAAGAAGGTCCGCGATCTAAGGGCCCGCAGGAGGGGGGAAGACCACGACTGGAGCGAAAGGATGCGGAATGCGATGGCCGTCCGCGCATCCTCTCGGAACAGGTCGTCCGCGCAGATCGATCAGCTGCAGGAGAACCGGAAGGACATCATGCGGCGGTACCGGAAGGAGCGCATCGAGCTGTCCAGAGAGTTCGTGATGCGAGCCTGGATGATCCCCATGCTCCTGGGCTCCGTCGACGACGCCCACCGTGACGAGGCCCGAGAGCGCCTCACCAAGTGGCTGCGCCACCTCGATCCGAAGCACACCCATGGCCCCCCTGACCTGCCGCTCGCCCTGGAGGCCGCGCTCGCCCAGGGCTTCAAGTTCGCGGCCAACCGGCGCAAACGCCACCCCTATTCGGACCCGGGCAGCCGAGCTGATCTGATCAGGCAGGCGGAGACCGTACTGCAGCAGTCCCGCTGCTGGTACACGCAACTGACGCTGCTTCAGGCGCTATGTCTGTGGGAGCTCCCGGACAGGATCGGCCGGCGGGACCAGGACGCGGACAGCGCAGTATGGGGGGAGGACGACCGCAACCGTTCGCCCGATCCGTCGTCGCAGGTGATCGGCGAGACCAGCGCGGTGCAGACGGTGCAGCGCTGGCTATCCATGACGGGAACGGTGAACAGCCCGCCCGGCCGGCCCGACTCGAACGGCGACGCGCCACTGCGGATGCTGCATCCGTTCGTAGCCGAGGCGGGCGACCTGGCGGCCCTGGCCCTGGAGACCGGGCAGCCCGAGCGTTTCCTCTGGATCGACGAGAAGACCGTCACCGACAACATAGGCTCGCGCACCGGACACAATCGGGGCTACCGCAAGCACAACCTGTGGGTCCCGCCCTCGGTCGGATGGAGCACCCTCGACGGACGCGCCCAGCGCCTCGTCGCCGACGTGCTGCTCATGCTGAATCTGATCGAGCGGGACGGGTATCCCGAGGAGGTAGAGGAGCGCATGGCCCGCGCCGAGCGTCCTGGGATGTCCCTCCCGCCGTGCCTCTGCACGAGCCGCGAGCCGCTGCGGCCCAGCCTGCGGCCCGGCACATCCACGCCACCCGCACCCGGCACCACCTGTCTGCCCGACTGCAAATTCCAGCTCTGCCCGTACCCGCCTCGGGCCGGAGTGCCCCGGGGAGAGGTCCGTGAGCCCTTCTGCCGCCAGCAGCAGGTACTGCTACCAGGGCACATACGCCGCTGGTTCCCCAGGGTGGTGCACAGGAAGACGCCTCCCTGGGTCAGCATGCGCGTCCGTGAACTCGACCGTTTCTGGGACGCGATGGCCGGACGCACGCGGAACTAGCAAGCCACCAACCAGCACGCCATCTGGCGGTGCCCGTGCCCAACGCCGCTCTCTCCAGCCGGGACCCGATCGCCTCGGCCATGCATCAGCGAAGTCGTGGGCGATGTCGAGGTCGCTTCGGCCTTGCAGGCGTTACTGACTTCGGCTCGTCAGGGTGAACTTCCTTGAAGTCCCTGATAGGCCCGGCGCGGGGGCTGTATCTCGTGGTGTGTGAGGTATGGGGATGGGGGCGGGCTGTCTGCTGCGGGACGACGACGCCGGGAGACGGTGCGGATGCAGGCGGCTGAGCTGTTCGAACAGAAGATCAAGCTGAGAGAGGTCGCGCGGCGGCTGCGGGTGAGCCGGAAGTCGGCCTACCAGTGGCACCAGCTGTGGCGGGACGGCGGTGCTACGGCGCTGGCCTCCCGTGGCCCGAGTGGATCTCGATGCCGTCTGTCCCCGCGCTGCTTGGAGAAGCTGGCCGCGTATCTAGAGCAGGGCCCGGCCTCGCACGGCTGGGTGGAGGATCAGGTGTGGACCGCCGCGAGGGTGGCCACGCTGATCGGCAGGAAGTTCCACGTCTCCTACAGCGTCTCCGGGGCCACCAGGCTGATGCACCGGCTCGGCTTCAGCCCGCAGGTGCCCGCGCGGCGGGTCGCCGAACGCGATGAACAGGCCGTCACCGCGTGGAAGGAGGCGACGTGGGAGGAGGTAAAAGAGCCCGGGCGGCCTGTGGAGGGTACATCTGCTTCGAGGACGAGGCGGGCTTCACTCGCAGGCCGCCCAAAGGACGCACCTGGGGCCGACGCGGTCGCACCCCGGTCGTGACAGTCAGCGGGCGACGCTCGGGGCGCCTGTCGGTGGCCGGGCTGATCGCCATACGTCCCGGTTCCCGGACCCGGCTGTGCCACCGTCTGCGCACCCATCCCGCGGGTAAGGGCAAGCGCCGCAGCATGGGCGAGCGGGACTTCGTCGCTCTGGTCGACGGTGTCCACCAGCTCGTCAAGGCGCCGATCGTACTGGTGTGGGATCGCCTGAACACGCACGTATCCCACGCCATGCGTGAGCTGATCGCCGAACGTGAGTGGCTGACGGTGTTCCTGTTGCCCGCCTACTCGCCCGACCTCAATCCCGTCGAGGGCGTGTGGGCGCACGTCAAACGCAGCCTGGCCAACCTTGCCGTCGTCGCCCTCGACCGCCTGGAAACGCTCGTCCGTAGCCGGCTCAAACGCCTGCAGTACCGGCCTGACACCCTCAATGGCTTCATCGCGGGCACCGGCCTGACCCTTGACGGTCCGACATCACCTTGACGAGTCGAAGTCAGTAGACTGGTCAACCGCCAGCGGGCCGCTGCCGATTGGGAGTTGGGGGAAGCGGACGCGTGGGCTGATGAGGACCGGGGTGGGAGGGGAAGCGTGCAGGAAGATCTTGGTCATCTGGTGGGGCTCTCGGAACGCGATCTGGATCTGGTGATCGCCGAGCATCTCGTCGCGCACGATCTGGGGAGCCAGGAGGACGACGACGAAGAGCGCGTCTTCATCGCGGGTCGGTGGTTCGCCTCGCTGCGGCGGAGGCTGCGCAGCGCCATCTGCGGGCAGGAGGCGGTCGAGCGCGCGCTGGAGAACCCGGGGGATAACAATCAGCTGCTTGCCGCGGCGATCGTGGATGCGTTGCTGAATGTGAACTTCAAGGTCGATGTCCCGGTCACCGTGCTTGCGGTTAAGGTCGCTTATGTGGGTGTCCGCAAGATATGCAGTGGTGACGAGTGAGGGCCAGAGTCACTTGTTTGCGGATGAGTTCATAGCAGCAACCGGAGGAGCCGTCACGAGCGAGGACTATCCTCCCTTTCTTCGGGACCGCCTGTCCCAGATGTGCACGGGCACCTTACTTTTCTCGCGCTGGTGGTTGAGCGTGGGCGACAGCAAGACGGGGCTCCACACGCGACTGGAGTTGGTGAACTCGCCCTTCTTCACCTGCAGGGCGAAGGAGGTGAGTGAGGGGGAGTATGTAGTGGTGGTCCCCCTCGGTCTGGTGTGCCGCCTTTACGTACTGGCTCACCTGCTGCTCGGCTATTGGAACTCCGACAAATTCTATGTGCCTGTTCGGCAAAGCGAAAAATGGCAGGTCCCTCCAGGTCTGCAGCCTCTCTTCGGGAAAGCTCGAAACGAGGGCGATGGACCGTGGTGGGCGGAGTTGGAGGACCTGTTCGCACGGGTCGAGATCTCCCATTACGACGCGGTGCGCCTGACCGAGGTCGCGCTCATGTATGTCATCGGCCATGAAGCGGCGCATGCCTACCGACGTCATGGGAAGGCGCTGGAGGCATTGAGGCTCCGAGGTCTGGTGCGCGACGAGACTGAAGAGGCGGTCTTCCGGCGCTTCGCGGAGACGGATGCCGATCTCATGGGCACCCATTGGGCGTTGGACGCCCAATGGATTGGTCTCAGAGGCTCGGGCCAGTTGGACGAGGCGGGGGTGGCGTACCTGCGAATGTCCTATGCCGTGACGATGGTGCATGCCCTGTATGACGTGCACCGCAAGGAGATCGGCGCTTACCAGACGGGCGCCTACTGTCATCCCGTCGTGAGGCGTCATTTCTTCACCGAGGCGAGCCACCAGATGGCGCATGCCTATCCGTTGCAGTCGACGGGCTGGGTCGAGGCGGAGTTGGAGGGGTGGGGGAAATGCCTATGGGCACTCCACGGACTCAACAAGGACGTCCTGGTCGGGCGGTTTGGTAAAGCGCCGGAGGGCTATACACACCTCCCGGTTTCCGCCTTGCAATACAACATGAGTGAAGGTCTGAAGTGGACGAACGATTTCGGGCGGGAGACCGTGCTGTATCGCGCTGTCCGAAGAATCTACCGGGACACCGTTGATTTCTCCATCGGTGAAACGCCACCGGCGGTCGATTTCCATCCCGCCGGCAGGGATGTGTGGCGGCGGGCCATGGCCTCCGACGACCCTGTCATACGTACCGCCATGTCCATGCTGGGCAGGCATTTTGAGGCATCGACAAAAGATCTGGCCTGACCCCGGCGGCGCGTCAAACGCAGCCTGGCCAACCTCGCCGTCGTCGCCCTCGACGGCTTGGAAACGCTCGTCCACAACCGCTTCATACGCCTCCAATGCCGGCTCGACACCCTCGACGGCTTCATAGCAGGCACTGGCCCGACCTCGACAATCCAGTGTCACGCTGACGAGCCGATGTCAGTAGCCTGAGCTAACGAGCTCCAACAATCACCAGAACCACTGAGAACGATCATCCTCATCGCGTCCCAGCGGAACTGATCAGCCCAGCTCGTCACAGTTCGACCGACCATCGAACAAGGACGGGTCTGATGCAGGTTCGGTCGAACCTTCCGGTGCCCGGCTGGATCGCCACTTCAGCCCCTACGGCCATGACTACCCCCTCGCGTTCCTGTAGCAGCCAGCATATTGCGCGGCAACACCCGAAGTCGGAGATATGGCTGCCGAGTTGGCGAGGAATGGGCCGTCCGGCCGGATCGACGCGGGCCGTACGCGCCTGGTGTCCGGCCGGGCGCCAGCCTCGACATTCGACGGCTCAGTGCAGGTGCCTTACTACTCTCGGTGTTGAGGGCCCGGCGGTGTCGATGCCATATCAGCAGAGGGATCGGGTGTCGCTCTCGGGCGGGAAGGGAAGGTCATCGCCTGTCGCTTACTGCACAGTTCTGGGGGAGTGGATGGGTGTTCGACCACTGCGGGTGGGTACGTTCTTGTCCAGTTCACCCATCGGGACGTCCGAGGCCGTGCGGCGGCTGCCGCGCAGCCCCGCCGTCCCCGCTGAGTCCCGGGAGCGATGTCTTGAACTCCTCGCGGGCATGGCGGATGTGGAGTTCGTCCACGATCTGAACATTGACCGGACCCATATCCGCGGTGGGCGGGTGTACCACGGCGGGCTGTGTCTCAACGAGCTGGATCTGTACGTGTGGTATGCGCAAATCGACCGCCGGCCCGGCAGCTACCACATCGAAGCGCTGCGGACCCTCAGCCAGGACACCCAGGTCGTAGTCGACCCCAACAGCTTCGCGGTCGGCGTCGACAAATACCGCGCTCACCTGCTGCTGCAACGCGGCGGACTACGGGTGCCCGACACCGTCCTGCTACACCAGGGCAATGTGAACGCAGCCGAGCCCATCCTGGCGGAGTGGGGCCGCGCCGTGCTCAAGCCCAGGGGCGGCTACTTCGGGCACGGTGTGCTGCTCATCGAGGATTTCGCCACGTTGCGGGATGCCGCAGGCTACCTGGCCGCGACCGCTCCGGGAGCCGCTGACGAGACGCTGCTGCTGGAGCGGTTCTACGACAACGACCTCGCCGAGTGGGTGTCGGTGACGCTGGTGGGTGGCGAGGTGATGCACGGCTACCGCAAGCGGCCCTCCCACTGGGCGGCGATGCGTGGCGGCGCGGCGAAGGTCTACGACGCGGCCGTTGAGGGCGGCGAGGTCGATCTGTGCGACGTCCCGACCGCCCACGCGGAACTGGCCTTGAATGCCCAGAAGATGATGGGAGCACAGATCATCGGCTTCGACATGATCCTTCACCAGGGCGTGCCGATCATCGTCGACGAGAACACCTTTCCCGGCTTCTACCCCGAACTCTTCCGCGCATCCGGGAAGAACCTGGGAGCCGAGCTGTGCCGGATGATCGCCCAAGCAGTCGACGAATGCCGCACGAGCCCCCAGACCAGGCGCCCCCGGTAACCGCGCCACCCGCACGGCACGCCAGGGCTGCCATTGTGCGGCTCCTGTGACTCCCACTCCGTGCCTGACCTGCCGTGCGACCATCAGGTGGACTTTCGTGCTCAGCCCACCGCGGAACGCCCGACCCCGTGGTGATCAGGTTCGGTCTGTGAGGGTGCCCCCTACCCGCGCTCCTGCGGCGTGCTAATGACCGCGGCAGACGGTGGTGGAGTCCAGTGTCGAAGCCTCGGTAGAGACGGTTGGCGCAGCAGATTGGGAACGCTTCGTGTCCGATCAGGCGCGCTGCGTGGGGGTGGAACGATGCTGACAGTTTGCTGACCTCGAAGCCAGAGTTTTGCCTGATCTTGCGTTGATTTATGGTATCGGCGAGATCGCCGATTTGCCAATAGAGTGGAACTCTGGCCGAGTTGAGACTCTTCGTGGGGGAGTGCTAAGAATATTGCGAATCCGCTAATTCCTAATTAGGGAATTCGCAAGGACATGGACTACACGTGGTCCCAACAGATCGCGGGCCGACGCGCGGTCTATGTCTCCGACGCCGTCGCCCTCGCCGCCGACCCCGAGGACCTCACCTATCTGCGCAAACAGGTCTGGCGCTGGATGGCCGGCTTCTGTCAGAACGTCCGGCTGCACCTGGGGCGGCTGATCCTGCACAAACCCCTGCTGGCGGTCTGGGTGCTGCTCGCCCTGCTGGAGATTCTCACCGCGCCCCTGTGGTGGGCCACGCCCTTCGTGGCCGCCGCGACGACCGGTCGATCCCCGGTGCTGACCTTCGCCTGGTGGGCCGGGGCCGAGCTGGTGCTGACGGCGCCACCGCTGATCTACGCCGCCCACCGCCGCAAACTTCCGCTCTCCGGCGTGCTGGTGAACCTTCCCTGCGTCTACGCGACCAAGGCCGTCAACCTCGTCTACGCCTGGAAGGCCCTGGTCGTCGAGCTGCTGCTGGTGCCGCTGCATCTGGCGCGCGGCCTGACCGTCTACGAGAAGGGCCGGGCCGATTGCCGCCCGGCGGTGCCGACGGGTGCGTCGGCCGCGGCAGTCCCGTGAACCGGCGGATGCACCGGCGCTTCCCGGCGCAGACCCACCACACGGCGGCGATCAGGCGCTCAGCGCCGTCAGTTCCGGGCTCACGCGGCGGGCCTCGTCCGCCTGGTCGTAACGGCGCAGCAGCAGCCGGGCCAGCTCGGGGGCGGGGCCGAGCACCGGGGCGAGGATGTCCGCGCCGGCCTCGCGGGCCCCGGCGGCGATGCGGTCCGGCAGAAAGCCGGGCGCGATGACGTACGGAGCCACGGCCACCCGGGCCACGCCTTCGGTCCGCAACTCCCGTACGGCGTCGGCCGTGCGGGGAAGAGATGCGGAGGCGAACGCAGGTCGCACGGCACACCAACCAGCGGTGCGCCGCCACTCCCGCGCGACTTCAGCGATCACTGCGATCGCCTCCGGGTCACTGGAGCCCGCCGAGGCCAGTACGACCCCGGTCGAGCGGCGGTCGCCGGGCTGCAGCCCGGCCTCCTCCAGCCGGCGCTCCAGCGCGGCGGTCAGGAGGGAGGAGGGGCCGAGCACCTCGGCCTGATGGACGGTCAGCAGGGGCAGCCGCAGGGTGGCCTCCCGCAGGACCGCAGGGATATCGGACTTCGCGTGAAAGGCGCGAGTGAGGAGGAGGGGAAGCGCCACCACATCCCGCACGCCCTCGGCCGCGAGGCGCTCCAGCACCTGGGGCACGCTGGGCGCGTTGAAGTCGAGATGACCGACCTCGACGCGCAGCCCCGGCCGCAGCGACCGCACTTGCGCACAGAGCGCGGAGACGGTCGCCGCGTGCCGCGGATCGCGGCTGCCGTGGGCGATGACGAGGAGAGTGGGGCGCATGGTCATGGCTCGGCTCGTGGTTCAGCTCTTGACGAGGAGGCCGCGGCTGCGCAGGACCCGGCGCTCGATCGGCGCGAAGATCAGCAGCTCGATACCGATACCGACGATGAGGATCAGCAGGATCGCGGACAGCACCCAGGACATGTCCCCGGTCTCCCGGCCCTGCTCCAGCATTTGGCCCAGGCCGGTGCCCAGGTCGGGGGCGTTGACGATGAGTTCGGCGGCCATCAGGGAGCGCCAGGAGAAGGCCCAGCCCTGCTTGAGACCGGCGATGTAGCCGGGGAGTGCGGCGGGGAGGAGGACATGCCGTACGCCCGCCAGGCCGGTGGCGCCGATGGTACGGCCGGCCCGCAGATAGAGGGGAGAGATCTGGTCGACGCCCGCCACCAGGCCGTTGGCGATGGAGGGGACGGCACCGAGCAGCACCACCGCATAGATGGTGGCGTCGCTCAGCCCGAACCAGATGATCGCCGCCGGCACCCAGGCCACCGAGGGGAGGGACTGCAGACCGCTGAGGATCGGGCCGAGCGCGGCGCGTACGGCCTTGACGCGGGCGACGACCAGGCCGAGGACCGTACCGATGGCCACCGAGGCCAGGAAGCCGAGGGCGCCGCGGGAGATGCTGGTCCACACATAGCCCAGCAGCGTGCCCTGGAGCCACTTCTCCTGCACGGAGCGGGCGACGTCGAAGGGGCTAGGCAGCAGATAGTGCGGCTTGAGCTGGAAGTGGTAGGCGAGCTGCCACAGCCCCAGCACGAGCGCGACGGCGATGAGGGGAGGGAAGGTCTTTGAAGCGACCGTACGCAGCCACGGCTGGCGAGCGACGACGGTGGATTCCAGAGCGTCGAGCCCGGCCTCCAGACCGGCGAGGTCATGGGTGGTGTCGCCCGCGGCGGTGGCCTTGGTGGCCGTGTCGGCGGCCGGACCGTCGGTGGTCTCACCGTCCTGGGCGGTGGCTTGTGCGGCGGCGGACTGGGCCTTGGTCTCAGTGCTGGCCATGGCGGCGGATCTCCCCACGGAGCTGTTCGGTGATCTCGACGGAAAGGTCGGCGACCGCGGCGTCCTCGATTCGGCGCGGCTGCGGGATGTCCACCTGCCATTCGCGGGCGATCCGGCCGGGACGGGAGGAGAGCAGTACCACCCGCTGGGCGAGCCGTACGGCCTCGCGGACGTTGTGGGTGACGAAGAGGACCGAGAGGCCGCCCGCGCCGGAGGCGTCGTCGTTCGCGGCGCTCCAGATGCGGGTCAGCTCGTCGTGCAGCACATCGCGGGTGATGGCGTCGAGCGCGGCGAACGGCTCGTCCATCAGCAGCAGTTGGCTGTCCTGCGCGAGCGCCCGGGCCATGGCGACGCGCTGGCGCATCCCGCCCGACAGCTCGTGCACCCGCTTGCCGTATGCGCCGCCCAGCCGGACGAGTTCGAGCAGCCGCTCGGCCTCGGCGCGGCGCTCGGCGCGCGGCACCCCGCGCAGCCGCAGCGCCAGTTCGATGTTGCGGCCCGCGGTCAGCCACGGGAAGAGCGCATGTTCCTGGAACATCAGGGCCGGCCGGCCGCCCGGCGTCTCGATGCCGCCGGACGACGGCGCGTCCAGGCCCGCCACGAGATTGAGAAGGGTGGACTTTCCGCAGCCCGAGGCCCCCAGGAGGCAGACGAATTCGCCCGGTGCGACATCGATGCTGATGTCGTCCAGCACATGCTGCTGCGCGCCGGGGCGGCCGAACGACTTCGAGACATGGTCGATGCGAGCGGCGTACGAAACGGTGCCGGTCGGGGCCGCCGGGGCGGGCTGCTTGGCGAGAGTGGTGGTCGTCATCGGTGTCACCTCCTGGGGGACTGCGGTGCTACGGGTGCGAGGGCTGTCAGCTGCCGAGACCGGCGTCGTCGACCGGCGCCTTGCCCTCGGACTTGAGCACCTTGTTCAGCAGGGTGAGGTCGTAGATGCCCTTGAGGTCGGGCTGCTTGAGCAGGCCCGCCTTGACGGCGTGGTCCGCCTCCTCCTGGAGGGTGGCGGCCAGCGGGTCATCGGTGATGTCGACGTTCTTGAACGCCGGGTCGATGACGTTGCCCGGCAGCGCCTTGCCGGCGAACTGCGGGTCGGCGAGCTGGTCGTTGAGCGCCTTCTTGGCCTCGTCCGGGTGCGACCGGATCCAGGCGTTGGTCTTCACCGAACCGCGCAGCACCGCCTCGACGGCCTTGGGGTGTTCCTTGAGGAACTTCTGGGAGACGATCACGTTCGTGATGACGAACCGGCCGTCCTTCCACAGCTTCTTCTCGTCCAGGATCGTCTTGCCGCCCGCGGCGACGAGCTTGGAGGCCGTCGGCTCCGGCACCCAGGCACCGTCGATGGAGCCCGCCTTGAACGCCGTCGGCGTCACCTTGTTGTCGGTGCGCTGGACGGTGACATCGCCCTTGCCACTGGTGGCGTCGACCTTGTAGCCCTTGCCGGCGAGGAAGTTCAGCAGCGCCACGTCCTGGGTGTTGCCCAGCTGCGGAGTGGCGATCGTCTTGCCCTTGAGGTCGCCCAGCCCCTTGATCTTCTTGGGGTTGACCACCAGCGAGACACCGCCGGACGCCGACCCGGAGATGATCTTCAGGCTCTTGCCGTGCGACTTGACGTAACCGTTGATGGCCGGGGAGGGGCCGATCCAGCCGATGTCGATGGCGCCCGAGTTGAGGGCCTCGATCTCGGCGGGGCCCGCGTTGAAGGTGGACTCCTTCACCGCCGTGCCGCCCAGCTCCTTCTGGAAGAAGCCCTGGTGCAGTCCGATCAGCGGGGTGGCGTGGGTGGTGTTGCCGAAGAGTCCGATCCGGACGTTGGCAAGACCGTCGGTCTTGGGACCCTTGGGGGCGACCTTGGCCGCGGTGGGCTTCGGGGCCTCGGAGCCGTAGCCGCAGGCGCCCAGCGCGCCTACGAGGAGCGGGACGGTAACGGCGGCCGCCAGCAGGCGGTGTCGAACGGCAGACACGGGAGGAGTTCCTCTCGGAGGGCCGGGCCCATCAGCGCCCTTCTAAGGCGCGCCCGGCAAAACTATGGATCTTCGGAAAGGGGGCGTGGGGGGTACGGAGTCGAGCATCGTCAGCGCACACATCGCCCGACTCCTCCCTGGCCACTGCCGAGGGCGCCGCTGCCGATACGGCCGCCCTCTTTCGCGAAGGTGGAGAACATGTCCTGGTGCATGCTCAGAAGTCCCATCCGTCGTCGTCCGCCTCGGGGGCCGGAGCGGCGTCCGCGGCCGCCTCCGCGAAGGCGGTGCCCGCCATGCCCGCGGTCAGCGTCGTACCGTCCGCCGGGTCGATCAGCAGGAAGGAGCCGGTGCGCCGGGAGTCGGCGTAGGCGTCCAGCGCGAGCGGCTCGGCGGTGCGCACGACGATCCGGCCGATGTCGTTGGCGGCCAGCTCGCCCGGCGCGGGGTGCTGGGAGAGGTCGTCGAGGGTCAGCCGCGAGGGGATGTCCTTGACGATGGCCTTGACGGTGCGGGTGGTGTGCTTGAGCAGCACCCGGTGGCCGACGGTCAGCGGACGGTCCGCGACATGGCAGACCGTGGCCTCGATGTCCTGCGAGGCCGACGGCGCCGAGGCGGTCGGGGCGATCAGGTCGCCGCGCGAGATGTCGAGGTCGTCGGTCAGCCGGAGGGTCACCGACTGCGGCGCCCAGGCGACGTCCACGGCCTGCCCCAGCGCATCGATCGCCTCGATGGTGCTGGTGCGGCCCGAGGGCAGCACGGTCACCGGGTCGCCGACGCGCAGCACACCGGAGGCGATCTGGCCCGCGTAGCCGCGGTAGTCGGGGTGTTCGGCGGTCTGCGGCCGGATGACGTACTGGACCGGGAAGCGGCCCGGGTCGTCGGAGGGATTGGCGACGACCGGGACGGTCTCCAGGTGCTCCAGCACGGTCGGGCCGCCGTACCAGTCCATGTTCGCCGATGCGGTCACGACGTTGTCGCCGGCCAGCGCCGAGATCGGGATCGCGGTGATCTCCTGGACGCCCAGCGAGGCCGCGTAGGAGGTGAACTCCTCGGCGATGGCGGCGAAGACGGACTCCTCGTAGCCGACGAGGTCCATCTTGTTGACCGCGAGGACGACGTGCGGGACGCGCAGCAGGGCGGCCACGGCGGCGTGCCGGCGGGTCTGCTCGACGACGCCGTTGCGGGCGTCGACCAGCACGACGGCCAGCTCGGCGGTGGAGGCGCCGGTGACCATGTTGCGGGTGTACTGCACATGGCCGGGGGTGTCGGCGAGGATGAACCGGCGCCGGGGCGTGGCGAAGTAGCGGTAGGCGACATCGATGGTGATGCCCTGCTCGCGCTCGGCCCGCAGTCCGTCCGTCAGCAGCGCCAGGTCCGGCGCCTCCTGCCCGCGGCCCAGCGAAGCCCGCTCCACGGCCTCCAGCTGGTCGGCGAGCACGGACTTGGAGTCGTGCAGCAGGCGGCCGACCAGCGTCGACTTGCCGTCGTCGACGGAACCGGCGGTGGCGAAACGCAGCAGCGAGGTCGCGCCGGCGTCCACGACGCCCTCAACAGCATGGGTGGTGCTCATGGTTAGAAGTACCCCTCGCGCTTGCGGTCCTCCATGGCGGCCTCGGACATCTTGTCGTCGGCCCTGGTCGCGCCCCGCTCGGTGAGGCGCGAGGCGGCGATCTCCGCGATGACGGCCTCGATGGTGTCGGCGTCGGAGTCGACCGCACCGGTGCAGGACATGTCGCCGACCGTGCGGTAGCGCACCAGCCGGGTTTCCAGCGTTTCGCCGTCCTTGGGGCCGCCCCACTCACCGGGCGCCAGCCACATGCCGCTGCGGGCGAAGACCTCGCGCTCGTGGGCGTAGTAGATGGCGGGCAGTTCGATCTTCTCGCGGGCGATGTACTGCCACACGTCCAGCTCGGTCCAGTTGGACAGTGGGAAGACCCGGACGTGCTCACCGGGCGAGTGGCGGCCGTTGTAGAGCTGCCACAGCTCGGGGCGCTGCCGGCGCGGGTCCCAGCCGCCGAACTCGTCGCGCAGCGAGAACACCCGCTCCTTGGCGCGTGCCTTCTCCTCGTCCCGGCGGCCGCCGCCGAAGACCGCATCGAAGCGGTTCTTCTCGATGGCGTCCAGCAGCGGGACGGTCTGGAGCGGGTTACGCGTGCCGTCGGGGCGCTCGCGCAGTTCACCGCGGTCGATGAAGTCCTGCACGGAGGCGACGTGCAGCCGCAGGGCGTGCCGCTCGACCGTACGGTCGCGGTAGTCGAGCACCTCGGGGAAGTTGTGCCCGGTGTCGACGTGCAGCAGGGAGAACGGCACCGGCGCGGGCGCGAACGCCTTGAGCGCCAGATGCAGCATGACGATGGAGTCCTTGCCGCCGGAGAACAGGATCACCGGCCGCTCGAACTCGCCCGCCACCTCGCGGAAGATGTGCACCGCCTCGGACTCCAGGGCGTCCAGGTGCGAGAGGGCGTACGGGTTGTCGCCATTTGCCTCGGTGGCAACGGTCGCGGTGGTCACGCCAGTCCCCTTTCGACGAGCAGCCCGTGGAGCGCGGCTGCGGACTCCTGCACGGTCTGGGTGTGCGACTCGATGCGCAGATCGGGCGATTCGGGGGCCTCGTACGGGTCGTCCACGCCGGTCAGGCCCGATATCTCGCCCGCGGCCTGCTTGGCGTACAGCCCTTTGACGTCGCGCTCGGAGCACACCTCGACCGGCGTGGCCACATGCACCTCGAGATAGGCGGTGCCCTCGGCCTGATGCCGCACCCGCACCGACTCCCGGGAGTCCGCATACGGCGCGATCACCGGCACCAGGGCGGTGACCCCGTTGCTCGCCAGCAACTCGGCGACGAAGCCGATCCGTTGGACGTTGGTGTGCCGGTCGGCGCGCGTGAAGCCCAGTCCCGCGGAGAGGAACTCGCGGATCTCGTCGCCGTCGAGGACCTCGACCCGGCGGCCCTCGCCGCGCAGCCGTTCCGCCAGCGCATGGGCGATGGTGGTCTTGCCCGCGCTCGGCAGTCCGGTCAGCCACACCGTGGCGCCCGTCATCGGCTTCTCCTGAACTTCCACAACGTCTCGGTCATTCCGTGTTCCGGCCATCAGTGCAGGCCGCATTCGGTCTTGTTGCTGCCTGCCCAGCGGCCCGCCCGCGCGTCCTCGCCCGCCAGGACCCGGCGGGTGCAGGGGGCGCAGCCGACGGAGGTGTAGCCGTCCATCAGCAGCGGGTTGGTCAGCACCCCGTGCTCGGCGACGTAGGCGTCCACATCGGCCTGGGTCCAGCGGGCGATCGGGGAGATCTTGACCTTCTGCCGACGGGTGTCCCAGCCGACGACCGGGGTGTTGGCCCGGGTAGGGGACTCGTCCCGGCGCAGCCCGGTCGCCCAGGCGTCGTAGCCGGCCAGGCCCTCCTCCAGCGGCTTGACCTTGCGCAGCGCGCAGCAGCGGTCCGGGTCGCGGTCGTGCAGCCGGGGACCGTACTCGGCGTCCTGCTCGGCCACCGTCTGACGGGGCGTCAGCGTGATGACGTTGACGTCCATCACCTCGGCCACCGCGTCCCGCGTCCCGATGGTCTCCGGGAAGTGGTAGCCGGTGTCGAGGAACACCACGTCCACGCCCGGCATGGCGCGCGAGGCGAGGTGGGCGACGACCGCGTCCTCCATGGAGGAGGTCACGCAGAAGCGGGCGCCGAAGGTCTCCGCGGCCCAGGTGAGGATCTCCAGGGGGGCCGCCTCCTCCAGCTCGCGGCCCGCACGCTCGGCGAGCTGCGGCAGATCGGGGGCAGTGGTCACGACGTACCTCCAGCACGGGATGACGGGGAAGTCGACAGCCCCTGGGACAGCAGCCCCAGGAACTTCAGCCGGAACGCGCGGCTGCACGACCGGCATTCCCAGGCCGCGCCCTCGCCGCGGACCGGACCCTCCTCGGAGGGCCGCAGGTCCTCGTCACCGCAGTACGGGCAGTGGAACGGGGCGGCGCGCTCGCTCACTGTGCCTCCCGCTCAGTCTCGGCGCGCTCCTGTGCGCTGGCTTCCCTCGTCACTGCTCGCTCCTTCGTCGCTGCGCGGCTCCTCAGTCCGGCCAGCGCCGCGCGCCGAGACTCGCTCACTTCAGCGCACCCTCTTCCGCACGGGCCGCCCACTGGGCGAAGCGTTCGCCGTCGGTGCGCTGCTCCTGGAAGTTGCGCAGCACCCGCTCGACGTAGTCGGGCAGCTCATCGGCGGTGACCTTCAGCCCGCGGACCTTGCGGCCGAACCCGGCCTCCAGGCCCAGCGCGCCGCCCAGATGCACCTGGTAGCCCTCGACCTGGTTGCCGTCGTCGTCCAGCACCAGCTGACCCTTGAGACCGATGTCCGCCACCTGGATACGGGCGCAGGCGTTGGGGCAGCCGTTGAGGTTGATGGTGAGCGGCTCGTCGAACTCCGGCAGCCGGCGCTCCAGCTCGTCGATGAGCGAGGCGCCGCGGCCCTTGGTCTCGACGATCGCCAGCTTGCAGAACTCGATACCGGTGCAGGCCATCGTGCCGCGCCGGAACGGGGACGGCTTGACCTGGAAGTCCAGCGCCTCCAGCCCGGCGACGAGCGGCTCGACCTGGTCCTCGGTCACATCGAGGATGATCATCTTCTGCTCGACGGTGGTGCGCAGCCGGTCGGAGCCGTGCGCCGCGGCCAGGTCGGCGATCTTGGTGAGGGTCGCCCCGTCCACCCGGCCGACGCGCGGGGCGAACCCCACGTAGAACCGGCCGTCCTGCTGCCGGTGCACACCGATGTGGTCGCGCCACTTCTGCGCGGGCTCCTCGGGCGCCGGGCCGTCGATCAGCTTCCGCTCCAGGTACTCGTCCTCCAGCACCTGGCGGAACTTCTCCGGGCCCCAGTCGGCCATCAGGAACTTCAGCCGGGCGCGGGTGCGCAGCCGCCGGTAGCCGTAGTCGCGGAAGATCCCGACCACACCGGCCCAGACGTCGGCCACCTCGTCCAGCGGAACCCAGGCGCCCAGGCGCTGTGCGAGCTTGGGGTTGGTGGACAGGCCGCCGCCGACCCAGACGTCGAAGCCCGGTCCGTGCTCGGGGTGCACCACGCCGACGAAGGCCACGTCGTTGATCTCGTGGACCACGTCCTGGACCGGCGAACCGGAGATCGCGGTCTTGAACTTGCGCGGCAGGTTGGAGAACTCCTTGCTGCCGATGTACCGGTCGTGGATCTCGTCCACGGCCGGGGTGCCGTCGATGATCTCGTCCGCCGCGATACCGGCCACCGGGGAGCCGATGATCACTCGGGGGCAGTCGCCGCACGCCTCGGTCGTGTCGAGCCCGACGCCCTCCAGCTTCTCCCAGATGGCGGGGACGTCCTCGATGCGGATCCAGTGCAGCTGGATGTTCTGTCGGTCGGTGATGTCCGCGGTGCCACGGGCGAACTCCTGCGAGATCTCGCCGATCACGCGCAGCTGCGCGGGGGTCAGCCGCCCGCCGTCGATCCGGACGCGCAGCATGAAGTACTTGTCGTCCAGCTCCTCCGGCTCCAGGATCGCGGTCTTGCCGCCGTCGATCCCGGGCCGCCGCTGGGTGTACAGGCCCCACCAACGCATCCGCCCGCGCAGGTCGTTGGGGTCGATGGAGTCGAAGCCGGCCTTGGAGTAGATCGTCTCAATGCGTGTCCGCACATTGAGACCGTCGTCGTCCTTCTTGAACTGCTCGTTGCCGTTGAGCGGCGTGAAGTGTCCAACGGCCCACTGGCCCTCGCCGCGGTGGCGGCCGGCCTTGCGGCGCGTCTGTGCGGCCCCGGCCGAGGGCTGGGGATTGTCCGGGGTGGCGGCGGCCATGGGTGTACGTCCTTCTGGGCGGGCGAGAGGGTGCGGACTCGACTGGGCTCACCCGCCTGACCTGTGCAGACACACCGAAGCGCGGCGCGCGGCAACGCGTCGGGAGTGGTCTGCTGGGCGGGGTTGCGGTCGCGTCCGCGACGATGGGGACGGCGGGATATCGGTGGTGCCGGCGGCGCTGTCGGGGCTCGATGACCCTGGTCAGCGAGTCGTCAGCCGGCCCGACAAATGGCGCTGGACATGCGGCCGAGGTCGACGTGCCGCCGACTCACCAAGGCAATTCCAGCTCTGGACATGACGGAAGCGTGGCACGGCGCTCTTCGGCCAGTCCACCGTCGTCCAGGATTCGGACATCACCGTCCCGAATGGTGGGACGGTGTGCCGTGGGTCACGTGCCGGGGGCGGCGTCGGGGTCGCGTATGGATTCGGTGACGGGAGCGGCGGGATCGGCGACGGGAGTGGTTGCGGAACCGACGGGATCGGCGACGGGAGCGGTTGCGGAACCGGTCGGGCCGGCGCCCGGCCACGGCCCCGGCATCGCCACCTCGGCCTCCTCCGTCACCGTGGTCTCGTACACCCGGAACCCGCGCCGCTCGTAATTGGCCCGCGCATACCGCCCGTCGTCGCTACAGGTGTGCACCCACACCCGCGTGGTCCGCTCCCGGCCCGGCCACCGCCCCGCCAGGTCCCAGGCCCGCTCCAGGCCGTACGTCAGCAGCCACCCGCCGATCCGGCGCCCCCGGAAGGCCGGGAGCAGCCCGAAGTAGGCGACCTCCACGGACCCCTCCGGCTCGGCGTTGAGCTCGATGAACCCGGCGGGCGTCCCCCGCTCGTACGCCACCCAGGTCTCCACCCCGGGTCGCCCCAGATACTCCGCCCACCGGGCATACGTCCAGCTCAGCCGGTCCGTCCACAGCACGTCGCCGCCGACCGCGCTATAGAGGAACCGGCTGAATTCCGGCGACGGCACCTCGGATCGGACGATACGGACCCCCTGCTCCGCGGGCGGCGCCCCGGCGGGGGTGAGATCGGCGGGCGAGGTCTGCTCCAGGTACCAGGTGGTGACCGAGTGGCTCATGGGGGCAGCACATCACAGTCGCTTTCCCGGCCCGCCTCCGGGCCGCCGCGGGGCACACCGGCCCGCACCGGCCCGGAGGTGAGCGTCACGGCAGGTGCCGGACCGGCCTCACGGGTGGTCGGTGAAAACCGCCTCCGCGAGACGGTCGACCTGCGAGGGGTCCGGGGACCAGCAGTAGAGCATGACCTCGTCGGCGCCGATGGCCCGGAACGCGGCCACCGCGTCGCGGATCCCCGTCCGGGTGGTGAGCATGCCGTTCACAATGTGGTCGGTGTAGCTGTACTCCGGCCCGTAGTACGCGCGGATCTCGCGGCGGGCGCGGTCGATGACCGGCTCGGGGCCGAGGGCCACGTTGACCTGGGCCAGCAGCCGCGGACGTCCCGTACGCCCGGCCCGGGACCAGGCCGCCTCCACGTCCCGGAACATCCGGTCCATGTGCGAGGCCGGGAGCGCGGCGCCGAGGAAGCCGTCGCCCCAGCGGGCGACGCGTTCCACGACCGCCGGTACGAAGCCGCCGAACAGCACCTCGGGGCCGCCGGGCCGCGCCGGAGCCGGACCGATCGGGCCGACGTCCTCGCCGAACGGCTCGCCGGACCACAGCCGCCGCAGCTCGGCCATCTGACCGTCCAGGCGGCGGCCCCGGGTGCGGATGTCGACGCCGGCGGCCAGATAATCGTCGTCGCGCCCCCCGATGCCGATGCCGAGCGTGAAACGGCCGCCGGAGAGCAGATCGAGGGTGGCGGCCTGTTTGGCGAGCAGCGGGGTGTGATGCAGCGGGGCGAGCAGCACCTCGGTCTGGAGCCGGACGCGGGAGGTGGCACCGGCCAGGGTGGCCAGCGTGATCAGCGGCTCGGGGTTGGCGTACACCAGCCGGTCGAGCAGCGCGAGGGTGGTGAAGGGGGTGGCGTCGGCGCGCCGGGCCCAGGTGAGCAGCTGAGCGGGATCGCCGATGGGAAGGCCGAGGCCAACGGACATGGAGTCCTCCGGAAGGACGTACGGGTGGGCAGGGTGTGACGTCCACTGATGGCATGCGGGCATGGCAGGCCTGCGTCATCGCGGATGGTCGTGTCGCCCACTCGTTTGGCCACGCACCGGCTGACCGGCACGCGCTGCTCCCGTTCTGCGACGTCCTTCTGGAGAGCTGTCTTCAGAGCGCGATCAGGATAGGGGAGGCGAACGCCCGTCCGCACGCGGTTATTTCCTCCGCTGTTTCCCCCCACCGTTTCCCCCGCTATTTCCTCCACGATGTCCCCGCCCCCCTGGCCGCCGCCACCGCCGGTGCCGAGGACTGCGGCAGCAACTGCCCGGGCCCGGACGGCAGCCGCAGTTCCACCTCCACCCCGTCCGCGAAGCGGTACGGCCGGTGCGCTAGGACGCCCGCCAGATGGCGGCGCAACCGGGAGAGCTCGGCGCGCACCGTGACCGTACGGCCGCGGTCGCCGAACAGGTCCTGGGCCAGTTCGGCGGCGCTGCGGCCCTCCGGATGGCGGGCGGCCAGGACGAACAGCAGCTCGGCGTGGCGCGGGGAGAGTTCATGGCTCCAGCCGCCGGCCGGACCGGTGACGGTGACCGTCGCCCCGTCGCGCCCGCTGACGTCCAGCAGCACCCGGCTGGGCCCGGCGGCCGGCTCCTCGCGGCCCACCCGGATCAGCCAGCCACCGGGCAGCGGCTCCAGCGCGCACATCCCGTACCGCGGCAGCCACAGCGGCCCGGCCTGCGGCGCCTTGGGCAGCGCCACCCGGTCCGGCGGGGTCATCCCGGTGACCCCGGCGGGCCAGCCGTGCGCATCGACCGCCAGCGCCCGGCCGCCGATCCGCGCCAGCACCGGAGCGGCGCTGGAACGCAGCCGTTCCAGGGACGCGTGATGCCGGATGCGCAGCTCGCTCTCCGCGAGCTTGGCGACCGCGGAGACCAGCGACAGCGTCATGGGATGGAAGGAGTGCGCCGGGCCGCTGAGGTCGACGGTGCCCAGCAGCCGGCCGTCGCGCGGATCGTGCAGCGGCGCCGCGGCACAGGTCCACTGGTGGTGGGAGCGGACGAAGTGCTCGGCGGAATGCACCAGCACCGGCCGCCGGGCCACCAGCGCGGTGCCGATCGCATTGGTGCCGACCACGCCTTCGCGCCAGTCGGCGCCCTTGTCGAAGCCGAGGCGGTCGGCCATCCGCCGGACCGGCGCACTGCCCTCCCGCCACAGCACCCGGCCCTCGGCATCGGTGACGACCATGATCTGCTGCGCGGCGTCGGCGGCCGCCAGCAGCCCGTCGCCCAGGACCGGCAGCACCGTCGCCAGCTGCGAATGCTGCCGACGGTGCTCCAACTCGGCCACGGACAGCAGATGTTGGTCGCGGTCCCGCTCCGGATCGACGCCCGAGCCGAGGGCCCGTAACCAGGACTCGCCGATGACGGGACGGGGCGCGCCCGGCGGCGCATCGGGCGGCAACTCCCCCGCCAGCGCGGCCTCGCGGACCGAGGCGAGGCGGCGGGCGGTCTCGCGGATGTCCTGTGCCGACCGGACGGCGCTGCCGATCGCTGTGTCCTTCAAGCTGCTCTCCGCCCTCAAGCTGCTCTCCGCCTCACCACTGCCGCGGCGGCCTCGGACGGCCGCCCACCGGGGCCGTGTCCATCGTGCCGTCACCAGGGCGAAAGCGGAGGGCCATTGAACAGATCCACGGCAGGGAGCTGCAACCGACTGCAACCGTTGTGGCCTATGACGCCCGCCCGCGACGCTGATTCCAGCGGCCGATGGCGTCCCGTGGCCGGAGTCCCGCCGGTCACCCGTCGGCGAGGCACCGGCCGTCCGCCGGGGACGGTGTCGGCCGCTGCCACATCCGCAGGCGCGGCGCCGGGAGGGAGCGCAGATGAGGGCCCTCGCTCCGCGTGTCGTGGTGATCGGGGCGGCGGAGGGACCGCGTCTCGCACGGGCCGGACGGCTGGCCGTGCACTACGGGGTGCCCCGGCTGCCCGCGGTCGACGTCCTGATCAGACGCCGCCCGCTGCCCGTCGACGGCTATGTCATCGACGGCGCACCGCACCTGCTCGACCGGGTGGCCGGAGTCGGCGGCCTGCTGCCCGCGCGGTCCTTCGCCGACCTGGTGGTCCATCTGCGGGCACCGGGCCGTACGGAGGGGGAGGAAGCGTGCCGCGTGCTGCGCTACTTCGAGGCCCGCGGGCTGCTGGCCGGTTTCGGGCCGGACGCGCCCGACGGCGAGATCGTCGTGGCCGTCGACGCGGCGGTACGCGGCCGGACCACGGCGGACCCGCCGCGGTGGCCCTAGAGACCGGGAGGGGTGCCGAGTCGGCGCGGCATCCCTCCCGGGGCCTGTCCGGTGGACCAGGGCCCGGCCCCGGTCCACCGGACAAGCCCCGCCCCGCTACTCCACGACCGGCCGCGCCCGTGCCACGACCGAGGCCAGGTCCAGGGTGTGCGGCAGCGTCCCGAACGCCGCGCCCGCATCGCCGCCCAGGCGGGAGGCGCAGAAGGCGTCCGCGACCGCGGGCGGCGCCTGGCGCACCAGCAGCGAGCCCTGGAGGACCAGTGCCAGGCGCTCGGTCAGGCGGCGCGCCCGGGCCTCGATGCCGTCCAGATCGGCCAGTTCGGTCAGCAGGCCCTTGATCGCGCGGTCCAGCCGGTGGTCCGCGCCGCGGGCCGCGCCGATCTCCGTCAGACAGGCGTTCAGCGCGGCCGGTTCGCGTTGCAGCGCCCGCAGGACGTCCAGCGCCTGGACGTTGCCCGAGCCCTCCCAGATGGAGTTCAGCGGCGCCTCCCGCAGCAGCCGCGGCATCCCCGATTCCTCGACGTAGCCGTTGCCGCCCAGGCACTCCAGCGCCTCGGCCGCCACCGGGGTGCACCGTTTGGTCACCCAGTACTTGGCGGCCGGGACCGCCAGCCGCAGCAGATGCCGGTCGTGCTCGGAACCGCTGTCGTAGGCGGCCGCCAGCCGCAGCGCGAGCGTCGTCGCCGCCTCCGACTCCAGCGCCAGATCGGCCAGCACATTGCGCATCAGCGGTTTGTCGATCAGCGGCCCGCCGAACGCCTCCCGGTACGCGCAGTGGTGCACCGCCTGCGCCACCGCCTGCCGCATCACCGCCGCCGCCCCCGTCACACAGTCCAGCCGGGTCGCCGCGACCATCTCGATGATCGTCGCCACCCCGCGCCCCTCCTCGCCCACTCGCTGCGCCCACGTCCGCCCGTCGAACTCGATCTCCGCCGAGGCGTTCGCGCGGTTGCCGAGCTTGTCCTTGAGCCGCTGGATACGGAAGGAATTACGGGTCCCGTCCGGCAGCACCCGCGGCAGCAGGAAGCAGGTGAGCCCCCCGGGCGCCTGGGCCAGGACCAGGAAGACGTCCGACATCGGCGCCGAGCAGAACCACTTGTGCCCGGTCAGCACATACTCACCGGGCGCGGCCAGCGGCTCGGCGTGCGTGGTGTTGGCCCGTACGTCGCTGCCGCCCTGCTTCTCCGTCATCGCCATCCCCGCCAGCACCCCGCCCTTCTCGGCGGGCGGGCGCAGCTCCTGCTCGTAGATGTGCGAGGTCAGCAGCGGCTCCCACCGGGCGGCCAGCTCCGGGTCGGCGCGCAGCGCGGGCACCGCCGCATGGGTCATCGACAGCGGACAGGTGTGGCCCGCCTCGGCCTGCGTCCAGACGAGGAACCCGGCGGTGCGGCGCAGGTGCCCGTCGGGGCGCGACCACGCGTCCGTCAGACCGGCCGTGACGGCATGGCCCAGCAGCCGGTGCCAGGCCGGGTGGAACTCCACCTCGTCGATGCGGTGACCGTAGCGGTCGTGGGTGCGCAGGACCGGCGGGTGGGCGTTGGCCTGCTCGCCCCACTGCTGGGCGTGCGCCGAACCGGCCGCCCGCCCGAGCCGGGTCAGTTCCCCCCGTACCTCGTCGAGCCGGTCGTCCGCGACATACCGCGTGACGCCCTCGGCGAGCGCCGCATCGGAGGCGAAGACGTCGTATCCCACCAGCGGCGGGGGCTGGTTCGTGACCGTATGAGTGCTGGCTGCCATGGTAGCTACGG
Organism: Streptomyces gilvosporeus; assembly: GCF_002082195.1. Taxonomy (GTDB): domain Bacteria; phylum Actinomycetota; class Actinomycetes; order Streptomycetales; family Streptomycetaceae; genus Streptomyces; species Streptomyces gilvosporeus. Next base: position 7,117,045 of record NZ_CP020569.1, read on the forward strand.
TAAGGAGGTGCCGCCAGCAAACGAACCAGCCGAACGGCCGGCGGGCCGTCTGAGCAGGGCCCGGGTCCTGTACCGCAACGTCCCCGCGCGGCGGCTGGTCTGGCTGCTGATCAAGGACATCGTGCGCTCCTGCATGGAGTACCGCGTCACCGGGCTGGCCGCCGAGGCCGCGTTCTGGTGCCTGCTGTCGCTGCCGCCGCTGGTCCTGGGACTGATCGGGCTGCTGGGCTATATGGAGCAGTGGATCGGCCACGACACCATCGACAGCATCCGGCAGAACATCCTCGGCGCCTCCGCCACCGTGCTCTCCGGCAAGGGCGTCAACGAGATCGCCCGGCCCCTGCTGGACGACATCTTCACCGGCCGCCGCCCCGACGTCATCTCCCTCGGCTTCGCCATCGCCCTGTGGTCCGGCTCCCGGGCGCTGAACGTCTTCGTCGACACCATCACGATCATGTACGGGCTCGACGGGCGGCGCGGCATCGTCCGCACCCGGCTGCTCTCCTTCGTCCTCTACCTCGCCGCGCTGGCCGTCGGCGCCGTCGCGCTGCCGCTGATGGTGGCCGGGCCGGACGCGGTCGTCGGCTGGCTGCCGGCCAGCGCGGGTGTCGTCCGGGCGCTGTACTGGCCGGTCGTGCTGATCCTGTCGGTCGCCTTTCTCACCACGCTCTACCACGTGTCGGTACCCGTCCGTTCCCCCTGGCGCGAGGACCTCCCCGGTGCCGTCGTCGCCCTCGCGATCTGGGTCCTGGGCAGCTTCCTGCTCCGCCTCTACCTCGTCGCGACGGTCGAGGGCCCGACGATCTACGGCTCGCTGGCCGCGCCGGTCGCCGTACTCCTGTGGATCGGGGTGTCCGCCTTCGCCGTCCTGGTGGGCGCGGCGATGAACGCCGCCCTCGACCGCGTCTGGCCCTCGACCGCCACGGCCGCGGGCCGCGCGGAGCGGGAGCGGCGGGTGCATGCGGTGGGGGAGGGGAGGACGGCGCCGGACGAGGGGAAGGCGGCGCCGGGCGAGGGGAAGGCGGCGCCGGATCAGGGGAAGACGGCACCGGATCAGGGGAAGGCGGCGCCGGACGAGGACGGACCCCCGGGAAAGCAACCCGACGACGGCCGTTGACGGTGTGTCGGGAAGCGGAACGGGGCATTTCCGGGGCCGGGCCCGACGGGGTGTGGAAGGGTCGCGGCATGCTTGATCACATTGCGATCCAGGTAGCCGACATAGCGGCCAGCGCCCGGTTCTACGACCTCGTCCTGGCGCCGCTCGGCGGCCGGCGGACCAAGGAATTCGGCGCCAATATCGGCTACGGAACGACGGGGCATTCCCTGTGGCTCGTCCCGGCAGCCGAGGACGGGCCGGCGCGCGAGATCCACCTCGCCTTCACCGCGGCCGACCGGGCGGCTGTCGACGCGTTCCATGCCGCGGCCGTGGCGGCCGGTGCCGAGTCGCTGCACGCGCCACAGCTGCGGCCGGAGTACCACGCGTCCTACTACGGCGCCTTCGTCCGCGATCCCGACGGCAACAACGTCGAGGCCGTCTGCCACACGCCGTAGCCGGTGCGGCCCCGGGGCCGGGCGCGCGGAACGACGACCGGGGATCTTACGGACCCATGACGCGCGCCCCGCCACGCGGGCCGTGGCGGGCCGGTGCGCTTAGCGTGACCGGCATGCGTGTACTGGTCACCGGCGGCGCCGGGTTCATCGGATCGCAGGTCGTCGCCGTGCTGGAGGCGCGGGGGCATGAAGTGGTCGTCCTGGATGCGCTCTTGCCGTCCGCCCATCCGGAGCCGCCCCCGCCGCGGCCGGGCGAGCGTCGGATCGTCGCGGACGTACGGGACCGGGCGGCGGTCGCCGGGGCGCTGCGCGGGGTGGACGCGGTGTGCCACCAGGCGGCGATGGTGGGCCTCGGCAAGGACTTCGCGGACGCGCCCGGCTATGTCGGCTGCAACGACCTGGGCACGGCCGTGCTGCTGGCGGAGATGGCCGAGGCCGGGGTGGGGGCGCTGGTGCTCGCCGGGTCGATGGTGGTCTATGGGGAGGGGCGCTACACCTGCGCCGACCACGGGGTGGTGCGCCCCGGGCCGCGAGCCGTGGCCGATCTGGACGCGGGGCGGTTCGAGCCGCGCTGTCCGCTCTGCACGGCGCCGCTGCGGCCGGGTCTGGTCGGCGAGGACGCGCCCGTCGACCCCCGCAATGTCTATGCCACCACCAAACTCGCCCAGGAACATCTGGCCGCCTCTTGGGCCCGCGCGACCGGCGGCCGGGCCGTCGCGCTGCGCTACCACAACGTCTACGGGCCGGGGATGCCACGCGACACCCCGTACGCCGGTGTCGCCTCCTTCTTCCGCTCCGCGCTGGCCCGCGGTCAGGCCCCCACCGTGTACGAGGACGGCGGCCAGCGGCGGGACTTCGTCCATGTCCGGGACGTCGCGACGGCCAATGCGGTGGCGCTGGAGGCGCTGGCCGGCCGGGAGCCGGGGGCGCTGACCGCGTACAACACGGGCAGCGGCGAGCCGCACACCGTCGGGGAGATGGCCCGGGTGCTGGCCGCGGCGTGCGGCGGGCCGGAGCCGGTGGTGACGGGGGAGTACCGGCTGGGCGACGTCCGGCACATCACGGCGTCGTCGCACCGGATCGCCGAGGAGCTCGGCTGGCGGGCGGCGACCGGATTCGCGGAGGGGATGGCGGAGTTCGCGCGGGAGGGCATGCGGGAGGGGGGAGGGGGCGAAGGAGGGGAGCGGGCGGTCGGCCCGGCGGATGCCCCGGTGGCCGCGGCCTCCCCCCGTCGCGCCTCCCCGCGCCGCCCCGCCCCGGTGGACGTGGTGCTCCCCTGTCTGGACGAGGCCGCTGCGCTGCCCTGGGTGCTGGCCCGTATTCCCGACGGCTGGCGGGCGATCGTGGTCGACAACGGTTCCACGGACGGCTCCGCCGCCGTCGCCCGCGATCTGGGCGCCACCGTCGTGACCGAACCCCGCCGCGGCTTCGGCGCCGCCTGCCACGCCGGACTGCTCGCCGCCGACGCCGACATCGTCTGCTTCTGCGACTGTGACGCCTCCCTCGACCCGGGCCTGCTGGCGCCCTTCGTACGGGCCGTACGCGACGGCGAGGCGGATCTGGTGCTGGGCCGCCGGCGCCCCCAGGGCCGCGGCGCCTGGCCCCCGCACGCCCGGTTCGGCAACCTCGCCCTGACCCGGATGCTGCGCCGTCGCACCGGCCTGCGGCTGCACGACCTCGGCCCGCTGCGCGCCGCCCGCCGCGGCGCCCTGCTGGACCTGGACCTCACCGACCGCCGCAGCGGCTATCCGCTCCAGATGGTCGTCCGCGCCGCCGACGCGGGCTGGCGGATCGCCGAACGCGACGTCCCCTACCGCCCGCGCACCGGCCGCTCCAAGGTCACCGGCACCTGGCGCGGCACCTGGCACGCGGTCCGCGATATGCGCGCGGTACTGCGCCAGCCCCCGCCCGGGGCCCGTACGGACGCGACGGCGAAGGAGACGGCCCGATGAGCCCTTCGGACGGCGGCACGGGTCCGACGGCCCTACTGGTCATCGCCAAGGAACCGGTGCCCGGCCGGGTCAAGACCCGGCTCACCCCGCCCTACACCCCGCACCAGGCCGCCGAGTTGGCGCGGGCCGCGCTGCACGACACCCTGTGGGCCGTACGGGCCATGCCCGCCCGGCGGCGGGTCGTCGTCCTCGACGGGCGGCCCGGCACCTGGCTGCCCGACGGGTTCGAGGTGCGGCCCCAGTGCGCGGGCGGCCTCGACGAACGACTGGCCGCCGCCTTCGCCGGCAGCCGGGGCCCGACCCTCCTCCTGGGCATGGACACCCCGCAGATCACCCCCCGACTCCTCGCCCCCGCACTGGAGTCGGCGGCATGGCGGGACTGCGACGCCTGGTTCGGCCCGGCCGAGGACGGCGGCTTCTGGGCACTCGGCCTGGCCGACCCCGACCCCCGACTGCTCCGCGGCGTCCCGATGTCGACCCCGCACACCGGTGCCACCCAGCGCGCCCGGCTGCTCGCGGCCGGCCTGCGGGTACGGGATCTGCCGCCGCTGCGCGACGTCGACACGGCCGCCGACGCCGATGCCGTCGCGGCCGCCGCGCCCGGCGGACGCTTCGCCGCCACCCTGGCCCGGCTGACGGCGGTCGCCGGACGATGAACGCGACCACCCATCGCGCCCCCACCTGGGGCGCCGATCCGTACGCCGATGCGCTGCGCAGCGGCCGCGGTCCGCTGTTCCTGCGCCGCGCCGACGGCTGGCTGCTGCCCCTGGAGGTCGAGCGCTGGTGCGGCGGCACCGACGCCGCGGACCGCTCGGCGCTGCGCCGCTGCAAGGGCGGCGTGCTCGACATCGGCTGCGGCCCGGGCCGGCTCGTCGCCGCGCTGGCCGCGCAGGGCCGCCGGGCGCTCGGCATCGATGTGAGCGAGGCCGCGGTGGCCCGTACGGCCGCGATCGGCGGCTCCGCCCTGTGCCGTTCGGTCTTCGACCCCCTCCCGGACGAAGGGCATTGGGGCACCGCGCTGCTCCTGGACGGCAACATCGGCATCGGCGGCGACCCCCGCGCCCTTCTCCTGCGGACCGCCGAACTCCTCGCCCCACGCGGCACGCTGATCGTGGAGACCACGGCCGCGGACGTCGACGAACGGGTCGAGGTCCAGGTCGACGGCGGATCCGGCGCAGCGGGCGGCTTCTTCCCCTGGGCCCGGGTGGGCACCCCCGCGCTGCTGCGGTACGCGGCCGAGGCCGGCTGGGCGCCGGCGGAATCGTGGTCCGTTCCGGCGCCCCCGGATCAGCGTCCCGACTCCGCCGAGCGCCGCTTCGTGGCCCTGCGCCGCCGCACCCGCGCCGCCGTACCGCGCAGCCGGGGCCCCGCCGCACGGGCCGACAGCACCAGCGCCGACAGGGCGAACAGCCCGGCGGTCAGCAGCAGCCAGCGGGCGAGGAAGTCCTCGCCGGGCAGGCCGGTGACGGACGTGTAGTCCGCCGCCGGCAGGCCGCCCGGCCAGCCCGCCGAGCCCGCGATCAGCGGGAACCACACCAGCAGCAACAGCCCCGACAGCGCGGCGGGCACCCGGACATGGGCCGTCCAGGCCCGGTGCCGCCCGGTGCCCGCCGTCGCCGCGCTCACCGCCCGGTCGGCGAGCGAGTACAGCGGCAGCAGCACCAGATCGTGCAGCAGCGCCGCCCCCGCGAACCACACCACGACCAGCGGCCACCGGGCGACGCCGAGCAGCCGCAGGCCCGCGTAGCCGGTGAGCGCGAACGAGGCGAGCATCAGCAGCAGATGCAGCGTTCCCTCGCCGTAGCGGGAGCGGCGCCTCAGCCGCGTCAGCGCTGCCGTCAGCCGTGCCGTCCGCCCCGCCGTCGGCCGCCGCGTCCACCGCCCCCTCATGACGACTCCCCGAAGGTCAGCCGGGACACCCATTTGGTGTTGAGCACCCCGGGCGCGCCCGGCACGATGATCCGCGCCGGATAGCCGTGGTCCGCGGACAGCTCCGCGCCGCCCACCCGCAGCGCGAGCAGGGCGCGCCCGTCGCGCACCTGGTTGGCGCGCAGCGCGGCCCGCCGGAACGCGCCGTGCAGCTGGAGCGACTCCACCAGGACGTCCGGCGGCCGTTCGCCCAGCCCCACCAGCGCGGCCAGATCGCGCAGCCGCACCCCGCTCCACAGCTGATCGTCCGTCGACCAGCCCTCGACACAGGCGATCGGCAGCGCCGCCCGGTGCTGCGGCATCCGCAGCAGCTCGGCGCGGCTCAGCCGCACCCGGCGCCCGCCGCCCTCGACCGTCAGCCGCCAGTCGTCGCCGGTGTCCTGCGGGCGGATCCCCACATGGGCGGCGGTCTTGTTGATCTGAAAGCCGTTCGGCCCGCTGCCCGGGTCCGCCCCGCCGTGCGGCGCCAGCAGGGCCGTCCGCCGCCACCGTCCGCCGATGCTCTGCCCCGCCGTCGTCGCGAACAGCAGCAGCGAACCGCCGCCGACCAGCCACAGCGCGCCGCGCCGCGAGACGGTCGGCGGGGCGGGCCGCGGGGCCACCAGCCCGGTCTCGTCGGCGTCCGACGGCGGATCGGTGCGCTCCCGCAGGGCCCGCACCGTCCGCGGCATCCGCAGCACCACATGCGCCACGAACGCGCCGATGAACACCCACGCCCCGTAGAAGTGCAGCCGGTAGAACGACCCGGGGAAGACGTAGTCCAGCTGGATGTTGAGAATCCCCGTGACGAACTCGAACAGCGCGCCGCCGACCAGCAACAGCAGCGACAGCCGCTCCAGCGCATGCCCGGGCGACCGGGCCGGCGGCAGCGTGAACAGCTTCGGGATCACCGACCAGAGCTTCGCCAGCAGCACGGGCACCAGGGTGATGCCGAGCGTGACATGGACCCCCTGGGTGACCCGGTAGAGCCAGTACGGGCCCGTCGGCCAGGGGAAGAGGTAGAAGCCGAGCAGGCCCTTGTCCGGTGTCTGGTCGTTGACGCCGCCCGCCAGATCCGGGTTGTAGGCGGCGTACGACAGCAGCCCGGTCACGAACAGCAGCGTGATACCGGCCAGCAGGACGACACCGAGCAGCGCCGTCAGCCGGGGGCCGCGCAGCGGACTGCGCCAGAAGGACGGGGAGGTCGGGGGAGTCGGGGGAGTGAGGCGAGAGGCACCCATGCGCCGACCGTAAGCCGCGCACGGTGCGCCGAGGGGGCGTTGACCGATGACGAAACTCTGACGTCGGCGGATCGGCGGCGCCCCGTCGCCCACTCGGCGCTCTAGCGTGCCGGTGTGATCCCGCGACCGACCTCTCCAGCCCGCGCCGGTGCGGCAGCCCCCGCGACCCCGGGCGAACGCGCCGTGCACCGTGCCGATCTGCTGGCCGCCGCCGGCGGCGCCCTCCTCGTCGTGGCCGCCGCCGTCATCGGCACCGTCATCCAGCGCGCCACCGGCAACCTCCGCGTCAACTGGCCCCCGCTGTACGCCTCCTGGTTCCCCCACCTGGGCCCCGGCACCCCCGCCGCGCTCGCCGTCGCCGCCCTCGTCATCGCCTACGGGCCCCCGCTGGCCGCCCGGCTGCCCTGGCGCGCGCTCGTCGGGTCCGCCTGGCTCGCCGCCCTGGCCTGGACCTGGTCGCTGGCCCTGATCGACGGCTTCGCCACCGGCGTCGCCCGCCGCCTCACCACCGCCTACGAGTACCTGACGGTCATCCACCGCTTCGACCACATCGGCCCCACGCTGCGCGACTTCACCCACCACATCCTTCTCCACCACGGGCCGGATTCCTGGCCCGCGCATGTCGCCGGGCACCCGCCGGCCGCCACCCTCACCTTCGTCGTCCTCGACCGCATCGGCCTGGGCGGCGGCGCCTGGGCCGGGATCTGGTGCATCACCCTGGGCACCTCCGCGGCGGCCGCCGCCCTCATCGCCCTGCGCGCCCTCACCGACGAGCGCACCGCACGCCGGGCCGCGCCGTTCCTCGTCCTGGCCCCGGCCGCCGTCTGGGTCGGCACCTCCGCGGACGGCTACTTCGCCGGCGTCGCCGCCTGGGCGCTGGCCTTCCTGGCCCTGGCCGCCACCCGCACGGCCCGCGTCCCGGCGGCCGCCGCCCTGGTCTCCGGCCTGCTCTTCGGCCTGACGTGCTACCTCTCCTACGGCCTCACCCTCATCGCGGTGATCGCGGCCGCCGTGCTGCTGACGGCCCGTACGGCCCGCCCGCTGCCGCTGTTCCTGACCGGCGCGGCCGCCGTCGCCGCCGCCTTCACCCTCGCGGGTTTCTCCTGGTGGGAGGGGTACCGCCTGCTGGTCGAGCGCTACTACCAGGGCGCCGCCGCGGTCCGCCCGTACGCGTACTGGGTCTGGGGCAATCTGGCCTGCACGGTACTGATCACGGGACTTGCGACCGTGGCCGGGCTGCGGCACGCCGTGGCCCGCGGGCCACGGGCACTGCGCGGGCTGCGGCACGGGGACGCGGCGGCCGGCGACCGGCTGCGGATTCTCGTGCTGGCCGCGCTCCTGGCCCTGCTCGTCGCCGACCTGTCCGGGATGAGCAAGGCGGAGACGGAACGGATCTGGCTGCCGTTCGCCGTCTGGCTGCTGCCCGCGGCCGCCCTGCTGCCCGCCGCCCGGCACCGCCACTGGCTGACCGCCCAGGCCGTCCTAGCGCTCCTCGTCAACCACCTTCTGTACACCGGATGGTGACATCCAGTCGGGGTAGCTGGACCAGGGGAACATCGAGCGGGCCGAGTTCACCCGCCCGGGACGCAGGATCCGCAGCGGACCGCGGTTGCAGGCGGGGCACTGGGCGCGCGTCAGGGGCGAGGGGACCCGGCGTCCGCGTTCGTAGTAGTCGATCCGGCGCTGCCCGGACTCGTCGGTGGAATGGCGGATCTCGTACTCCTCCTCCCAGCCGTAGCCGCAGTGCAGGCAGACGAACGAATACGCCTCGTGGACGGCCTCGGGGTCCGGGCCCGGGTGCCTCTCGGTGTCCCTGTCCATCATCGCTACCGCCTTTCCCCGGGCCCCGCGCAACCTGGCGCGGGGCACGGATCCGTGCCGCATTTCTCCATTATTGCGCTGCGCCCGGGCCCGCGCGGAGTGTGCGGACGGGGCTCGGCGCTCAGCGCGGCGCGTGCCCGGACGGACGCGGTCGGTGCTGCCCCAGCGCCTCGTACGTCGCCGCGATCAGCGCCGTATTGCGGGGGTCGGCGTCGCCCGTGGCGCCACTGCCGTATTTGTTCATCGCATATGCGTAGGACAGGCCGTTCTCCGGATCCGCGAAGGCGAACGAACCGCCCGCCCCGCCGTGCCCGAAGGCCCGCGGGTTGGGACCCGCCTGCCGCTGGTGGTTGAGCATGAAGCCCAGCCCCCACCGCCGCTCCGTCCCGGGCGGCGCCAGCGCATCGATCGCCAGATCCGGCTCATGGGGCAGGCTCTGCGGCTCCCGCATCGCCTCCAGCGTGGCCGGGCCGACCAGCCTGCCGCCCGCCAGCGCCCCGTAGACGGTGGCCAGACCGTGCGCCGAGGCGTGCGCATTGCCCGCCGGGATCTCGGCCGAGCGGTAGGCGGCCGTGTTGACGTCGCCGGTGGGGATGTACGTCAGCGCCAGCATCACCACCGCCAGCGGATGGTCGGCCAGCGAGCGGAACGGCGGCTGCGGAATGCCCGGGAAGCGCTCGGCGATCCGCGCCTCGTCCAGCTGCCCCACCATCTCCGCACACCGCGCATGCTCCTCGGCGGGCGTGCCGATGAACACCCGTGCCCCCAGCGGCCCGGCGATCTCGCGGCGCAGGAACGCCCCGAGCGAGACCCCGCTGATCCGCCGGACCACCTCGCCCACCAGGTAGCCGAAGGTCACCGCGTGATACCCCTGCGCGGTGCCCGGCTCCCACCAGGGCGGGGCGGCGGCGAGCGCGGCGCAGACATGGTCCCAGTCGTGGGCGTACCGCTCGGCCACCGGCTCGCGGGGGGCGATCACCCCGGCCCGGTGGCTCAGCAGCCAGCGCACCGGCAGCTCCGCCTTGCCCGCCTGCGCGAACTCCGGCCAGTACCGCGCGACCGGCGCATCGAGGTCCAGCTCGCCCCGGTCCACCAGGAGATGGGCGCACAGCGCGGTCATCCCCTTCGACGTCGAGTAGACGTTGACCAGCGTGTCGTGCTCCCAGCGGCGGGTCCGCGCCGCGTCCGCATGGCCGCCCCACAGATCGACCACCGTCCGCCCGCCGACGGTCACCGTCACCGCCGCGCCCACCTCCCCGTGCACCCGGAAGTTGCGTACGAAGGCCGCCCGCACCCCCTCGAATCCGGCTGCGCAGTGACCGCTCACGGTGGCGTCGTCCGACGGTCCCATGCTGCGTCTCCCTCGTGCCGGATCCGCGCGGCCGTTCCGCCGGATCTGCCCTGTACGGGATGATCCGTCCCGTCCTATGCCCGTGGCAACCAAGCGACCCCCGTACGGCTCACGGGACGTGCCCGCACCGGGCCGCCGGGCGAGCCTGGAAGGGCCCGGCTCCCACAGGAAGGCCCCCATGGTGAACAGCGCGGAACAGGCGTCCCACGCGGAGAACTCCGACCGACCCCAGCCCCCGGACCCGTCGGTGCAACCGGACGAGGTCCTGGTGGAGGTCGTCGGCTGCGCGGCACAGGACGCGCACGCGGTCTTCAGCGCCCTGCGCGAGTCCTTCGCCTCCGACCGGGCCGCGGACGATGTGCCCACGGAGATCAACGGGGCGAGCGCGACCGTGTGGACCGCGACCGTCGACGTCACCGACCTGCACGGCCAGGCCGCGCCGCGCCGGCTGACCGCGCCTGTCACCGTCGACCTCCAGGGCGGTTACTGGGCGGTCAACCGGATCCGCGAGAGCCTCACGCATGCGTTCGCGGTGCGGGTGGTCGGCACGGCCGCCGGCGACCAGGAGGAAGAGGTCCAGCTGCGGCTGGAGAACCGCTGAGGCCGGGCCCGGGACGGCACGGGAAGCACAGCTGACGGCGGACGGGAAGGCGCGAACGAGTGGACTCCAGCAATCGGCCGGCCGGCGGCGCCGGGGTACCGCGGTCGGCGGCGACCGGCGAGCGGTCCGAGGTGATCCTGCGGGTCAACGGGACGACGTACACACTGGCCGTGGACCACCGCGCCACCCTCCTGGACGTGCTGCGCGAACGACTCGATCTGACCGGCGCCAAGAAGGGCTGCGACCACGGGCAGTGCGGGGCGTGCACGGTGCTGGTCGACGGGCGGCGGGCCAACAGCTGCCTGCTGCTGGCCGTGGCGCAGGACGGCAGGCATCTGACCACCGTCGAGGGCCTCGCCGACGGGCTGCGGCTGCACCCGCTCCAGGAGGCGTTCCTGGCCCGCGACGCCCTCCAGTGCGGCTACTGCACGCCCGGCCAGATCTGTTCGGCGCTCGGGGTGCTGCGGGAGGCGGCGGCCGGCTTCCCCTCGTACGTCACGCCCCCCGAGGCGCGCTCCGGGGCCCCGGTGGAGCTCACCGACGACGAGATCCGGGAGCGGATGAGCGGCAATCTGTGCCGGTGCGGCGCCTATCCCCGCATCGTCGAAGCGGTCGGTGACGTGCGGGACGCGGCGGCAGGCGGCGACGGGGGCGGCCGGGCTGCGGGGGAGGAGTCATGAAGCCGTTCGGATATGTGCGGGCCGGAAGCGTGGCACACGCCGTCCAGGTGGCGGCCGAGCGGCCCGGGGCGCGGTTCCTGGGCGGCGGCACCAACCTCGTCGATCTGATGAAGCTCGGCGTGGAGTCACCGCCGCTGCTCATCGACGTCAGTCGGCTGCCGCTGGACCGTATCGAGGAGCTGGCGGACGGCGGGCTGCGGATCGGGGCGATGGTCCGCAACAGCGATCTGGCCGCGGCCCCGGCCGTCCGCGACCGCTATCCCGTGCTCTCGCAGGCGGTGCTCGCCGGCGCCTCGGGGCAGCTGCGGAACACCGCGACCACCGGCGGCAATCTGCTCCAGCGCACCCGCTGCCTCTACTTCCAGGACGTGACCAAACCCTGCAACAAGCGCGCACCGGGCACCGGTTGCCCGGCCCGCGAGGGTACCCACCGCGATCTGGCCGTCCTGGGGCACTCCGAGCACTGCATCGCCACCCAGCCCTCGGATATGGCCGTCGCCCTCGCCGCCCTGGACGCCACCGTCCATCTGCACGGCCCCGACGGCGAGCGCAGCGTCCCGGTGACCGCCTTCCACCGGCTGCCCGGCGACCGGCCCGACCGCGACACGGTGATCCGCACCGGCGAACTGCTCACCGCCGTCGAGCTGCCGCCCGCCCTCCCCGGCGTGCACATGCGCTACCGCAAGGCCCGCGACCGCACCTCGTTCGCCTTCGCCCTGGTCTCCGTCGCGGCCGTGCTCGCCGTCCGCGACGGCGCCGTACGGCATGCGGCGCTGGCCTACGGCGGGCTGGCGCACCGGCCGTGGCGGGCCCGCGCGGCCGAGGCGGTGCTGCACGGCGCGTCCGCCACCGAGGACACCTTCGCCCGCGCCGCCGACGCCGAACTCGCCGCCGCCCGCCCGCTGCGCGACAACGGCTTCAAGGTCGCCCTGGCGCGCAACCTCACGGTCGGCGTGCTGGCCGACCTGGCCGCCCGTGCGTGATGCGCGCCCGACGACCCGCGCCCGACCACCCGTGCGTGACCACCCGTGCGTGACGAAAGGACACCCGCCATGGCCGCCGCCCCGTCCCCCCTCGGTGAACCGCTCGTCCGGCGCGAAGGCCGGGAGAAGGTCACCGGGGCCGCCCGCTACGCCGCGGAGCACACCCCGCCGGGCTGCGCCTACGCCTGGCCGGTGCCCGCCACCATCGCCCGCGGCCGGATCACCGACCTCGACACCACCGCGGCCCTGGCCCTGCCCGGCGTCCACGCGGTGCTCACCCACCTCGATGCGCCCCGCCTGGCCGCCCCCGGGGACCGTACGCTGGCCGTCCTCCAGGACGACCGGGTCCCGCACCGCGGCTGGTATGTCGCCCTGGTCGTCGCCGACGGCCTGGAGACGGCCCGCGCGGCGGCCGAGGAGGTCCACGTCACCTACGAGCCCGAGCCGCACGACGCACGGCTCACACCCGACCACCCGGGCCTGTACGAGCCGGCGCTGGCGAACGGCCTCTACCCCGCCACCCGCGAACGGGGCGACGTCGAGGCCGCGTTCGCCGCGGCCCCGGCCACCGTCGATGCGACCTACACCATGCCCCCGCTGCACAACCACCCCATGGAACCGCACGCCTCCACCGCCCGCTGGACCCACGGACACCTCACCGTCCACGACTCCAGCCAGGGCGCCACCAAGGTGCGCGACGACCTCGCCGCCCTGTTCGGACTCGGCCCCGACGACGTCACGGTCATCTCCGAGCACGTCGGCGGCGGCTTCGGCTCCAAGGGGACGCCCCGCCCCCAGGTCGTCCTGGCCGCGATGGCCGCCCAGGTCACCGGCCGCCCGGTCAAACTGGCCCTGCCGCGCCGCCAGCTGCCCGCCGTCGTCGGGCACCGCGCGCCCACCCTCCAGCGGGTACGCCTCGGCGCGAGCCGCGAGGGCGACCTCACCGCCCTCGCACAGGAGGTCACCACCTACACCTCCACCGTCGGCGGCTTCGTCGAGGGTGCCGCGGTCCCGGCCCGCGTCATGTACGCCTCGCCGCACAGCCGCACCCTGCACCGCGTCGCCGCGCTGGACGTGCCCAGCCCGTCGTGGATGCGGGCCCCGGGCGAGGCCCCCGGGATGTACGCCCTGGAGTGCGCCGTCGACGAACTCGCCGTCCACCTGGACCTCGATCCCGTGGAACTGCGGATCCGCAACGAGCCGGACGCCGAGCCCGACAGCGGCCGGCCGTTCAGCAGTCGCCATCTGGTGGAATGCCTGCGCCAGGGCGCCGACCGCTTCGGCTGGCTGCCCCGCGACCGGCGTCCGGGCCTGCGCCGCGAGGGAGACCTGCTGGTGGGCACAGGCGTCGCCGCGGCCACCTACCCCTACGTCCTGGTCGACGGATCCGCCGCCGAGGCCCGCGCCCACCCCGACGGCACCTACCGCATCCGCGTGAACGCCACCGACATCGGCACCGGCGCCCGCACCGTCCTCGCCCAGATCGCCGCCGCCGTACTCGGCGCGCCCGAGGACCACATCCGTATCGAGATCGGCAGCAGCGATCTGCCGCCCGGGGTGCTGGCCGGCGGCTCCGGCGGCACCGCCTCCTGGGGCTGGGCCGTGCACAAGGCCGCGACCGCGCTGGTGGCACGGCTGCGCGAGGAGCCCGGCCCGCTCCCCGCCAAGGGGCTGACGGCCACGGCGGACACCTACCAGGAGGCCGCCGCATCCAGCCCCTACGCCCGGCACTCCTTCGGCGCCCACTTCGCCGAGGTGCAGGTCGACACCGTCACCGGGGAGGTACGGGTGCGCCGTCTGCTGGGCATGTTCGCGGCCGGCCGGATCCTCAACCCCCGCACCGCGCGCTCCCAGTTCATCGGAGGTATGACCATGGGGCTGGGCATGGCCCTGACGGAGGACTGCGAACTGGACCCCGCCTTCGGCGACTTCACCGCCTGCGATCTGGCCTCCTACCACGTGCCGGTCTGCGCCGACATCCACGGCATCGAGGCGCACTGGATCGACGAGGACGATCCGCACCTCAACCCGATGGGCAGCAAGGGCATCGGCGAGATCGGCATCGTCGGGACCGCGGCGGCCCTGGCCAACGCGGTATGGCATGCCACCGGGATCCGGCTGCGCGATCTTCCGCTCACCCCGGACAAGGTCCTGGAACGGCTGAGCGACTGAGGGGCCGTCCGGACCCGTACGGGTGCCCGATCGCGGCACGAAGGGTTGCGGGCCCGGTCCCACGGGGGAACTCTGTCACCTCTGGTCGGCCATATGTCATCCCGCACGCTCAGATGAGCCCGACGCTGAGGAGCCACGACCATGACCCTTCCCCCCGACCGCCACTACGCGGTCGACCTGCACGCCTCGGCGGAACGTATGCCGCAGATCCGGCGCATCCTGGCCGCGCATCTGCGGTACTGGCGACTCGAACCGCATATCCCCTCGGTGTGCCGGGGGGTGACGGAACTGCTGGCCAATGTGCACCGCCATATCGGCCCCGGCGCGCGCTGCACCGTGGAACTGCGCCACGACGGGCGCCGGCTGACGGCCTCGGTGGCCGACGACGGCCCGCGGCTGCCGGCCCTGCCCGGCACCCTCGGCGGCGGACTGGCGACGGTCGCGGCCCTCAGCGACAGCTGGGGCACCTGGGGGACCGCCACCGGCAAGGTCATCTGGTTCAGCCGCCGGCTCGCGGCGGCCCCCGCGCCCCGGACCCCGCTGGGCACGGGCCCGGAGGTGACGGCGCAGCCGGAGCCGCTGACGTTCCTCGCCTGACGGCGCGATCCGGCCGCACCCGACACACCGTCAGGGGGCGGCCGGGCCATGTCGGTTACGATCGCGGCATGGCAACGGCTCGGTCGCCCCGGCGCAGCGCACGGGACCGCGGTGCAGCGGTCCCGTTCCGGCTGCTGTGGCCGACGCTGCTGGTGCTGTTCGGCGTGCTGCTCGTCCATGGCGCGGGCGCCGAGAACGCGGAGCACGCGGCTTCCCCCGTGTCTCCCGTGCCCGTCATGGCGGTGAACGCGTCCGTTCACGGTGACCACGGCACACATGCCGACCACGGCGAGCACCCCGGTCCGCCCGCCCCCGCGCACTCCCACGAGCTGTGCGTATCCGGCCATCCTCAGCAGGGCGCCGAGCTGACCCCGCCCTGTTCCGCACCGGGGACCACGAGCAGGGTGTACGCGGCCGGTCCGGTGCGGCCCGCCGCGGCCCGCGGTGTGCCGCTGCCGCCACCGTTGCGCGGCGCCACGGGCTCCGTCGTCCAGCAGATCTAGATTTCCGGCCGTTTCGGCCCAGGCGCCCGCCGCCTACGCGCTGCCCGCTGCCCCCCCACCCGCCGCCGTGCGCGCCGCTGCCGCGCGCCCACGAGGCGGAGCTCGTGCCACGGAGGACCCGTGTCCCTTCGTTCCCATCCGCGTACCTCTGCCCGTGCCCGTACCCGGCGGGCCGCCGTACTCCTGCTGCTCGCCGGGCTGTTACTGACCGCGCCGCCGTGTGCCCACGCAGCCGGCGGCCACCACCGTGCCGCCGGACCGGCGGCGGCGGCACAGCGCTCCGAGCGCGCCGATGTCCGCGCCCCGGTGCCCGAGGCCGCCCCCAGCGACGGCCCGCACACCGCATGCGGCCCCGGCCCGTCCGGACAGCCCCCGACGGTGCGGGCGGACGGCAGCAACGCCCCGTCGGCGGCGCCCGTCGCGGCGGCCGGGACCGTGTCGCAGCCGTCCGTACGCCGACGGCCCGCGCCGGAGCGGCCGCCGCGCACCGGCCGGACCACGCTCGCCCTCCTGTGCAGGTGCCGGATATAGGAGCCGCCCGCGCAGCCGGTCACCCCACCGGCCGCCGCGCGCCGTGCCCGACCGGCCGGCGCGCGAGAGGAGCGTCCCTGTCCCGCACACCGAACGAGAGCTACCGATGCACTCTCTTCCCACCCTGCCCACGCCCCCCGTCAGCCCCGACCCCACCCACCCCACCCACCGCACCCCCGGCCCCCCGGCCCCCGGGATGTCGGGCCTCGTCGGCAACACCCCCGTCCTGTACATCTCCGCACCGCTCACCCCGCCCGGCCGCGGCTTCTGGGCGAAGCTGGAGGGCCGTAACCCCGGCGGCATCAAGGACCGCCCGGGGCTGCACATGGTCGAACGCGCCCGCGCCCGCGGCGCCCTGCGGCCCGGCGGCCGGATCATCGAATCCACCAGCGGCACCCTCGGACTGGGCCTGGCGCTCGCCGGGATGGTGTACGGCCATCCCGTCACCCTGGTCACCGACCCCGGCCTGGAACCCTCGATGACCCGCCTGCTCACCGCCTACGGCGCGCGGGTCGACGTCGTCCCCGAACCCCACCCCAGCGGCGGCTGGCAGCAGGCGCGCCGCGACCGGGTGGCCCGCCTGCTTGCCGAGCACCCCGGCTCCTGGTGCCCGGACCAGTACCACAACCCCGACAACACCGCCGCCTACCTGCCGCTGGCGCTCGAACTCGCCTCGCAGCTCGGCCATATCGACGTGCTGGTGTGCAGCGTCGGCACCGGCGGCCACTCCGCCGGGATCTCCCGGGTGCTGCGTCAGCTCTACCCCGAACTGCGGCTCGTCGGCGTCGACACCATCGGCTCGACCATCTTCGGACAGCCCGCCCGGCCCCGGCTGATGCGCGGCCTGGGCTCCAGCATCTATCCGCGCAACGTCGCCTACGACCAGTTCAGCGAGGTGCACTGGGTCGCTCCGGGCGAGGCGGTGCACACCTGCCGCCGGCTGGCGGCCTCGCACTACGCCACCGGCGGCTGGAGCGTGGGCGCGGTCGCGCTGGTCGCGGGCTGGCTGTGCCGCACCGAGCCGCCCGGGACCCGTATCGCCGCGGTCTTCCCGGACGGGCCGCAGCGCTATCTGGAGACGGTCTACGACGACGCGTACTGCGCCGCCCACGGGCTGCTCGACGCGCCGCCCGCGGACGGGCCGCAGACGGTGGTGCGGATGGACGAGAAGGAGGTCACCGCCTGGAGCCGGTGCGCCGCCGTCGTCGATCCGCTCACCCTGCGCGCCCCGGGCACGAAGGAGGCGGGCCGGTGAAGGGCCTCCTCGTCCAGGTGCGGTCGTACGACCGCAGCGTCCGCCTCCTGATGGTCAATCAGTTCACCATCAACCTCGGCTTCTACATGCTGATGCCGTATCTGGCCGCCCATCTGTCCGGCACGCTGGGGCTGGCCGGATGGCTGGTCGGGCTGGTCCTCGGCGTCCGCAACTTCAGCCAGCAGGGGATGTTCCTGGTCGGCGGCACACTGGCCGACCGGCTCGGGTACAAGCCCCTGATCGTGGCCGGCTGCGTGCTGCGCACCGTCGGCTTCGCCACCCTCGGTCTGGTCGACTCGCTGCCCGCGCTGCTGGCGGCGTCCGCGGCCACCGGGCTCGCCGGGGCGCTGTTCAACCCGGCGGTACGGGCCTATCTGGCCGCCGGGGCGGGCGAGCGGCGACTGGAGGCGTTCGCGCTGTTCAACGTCTTCTACCAGGCGGGCATTCTGCTCGGCCCGCTGGTGGGCATGGTGCTGACCGGACTGGACTTCCGCGTCACCTGCCTGGTCGCGTCCGGGATCTTCGCGGTGCTGAGCCTGGTGCAGATCCGCGCCCTGCCGGCCCGCGGGGACGACGGGCGAGCGGGCGGCGACGGCGCGGGGACGGTGCGCTCCCAGTGGCGGCGGGTGCTGGCCAACCGGCCGTTCCTGCTCTTCTCCGGCGCCATGATCGGCTCCTATGTGCTCACGTTCCAGGTCTATCTGGCGCTCCCGCTGGAGGTGAAACGCCTGGGCGGCGAGGGGCGGTTCGGCACCGCCGCGGTGGCGGCGCTGTTCGCCGTGTCGGGGCTGAGCACCATCGCCGGGCAGACCAGGGTGACGGCCTGGTGCAAGGCCCGCCTGGCGCCCGGCCGGGCGCTGGCCTGGGGGCTGCTGACGATGGGGCTGGCCTTCGTGCCGATCCTGGCGGCCGGTGCGCTGCCGGTGCCCGATGCGGGCGTGGGCCGCTGGGTGCTGGCGGCACTGCCGCCGGCGCTGGCGGCCCTGCTGCTCGCCGTCGGCACGATGATCACCTACCCGTTCGAGATGGACACCCTCGTCCGGCTGTGCGGTGACCGCCTCGTCGCCACCCACTACGGGCTCTACAACACCATCTGCGGAATCGGCATCACCCTGGGCAATCTGCTGACCGGCGCGGCCCTGGACGCCTCCCGCGCGGCGGGACTGCCCGCCCTGCCCTGGATCGCCCTCTGGGCGCTGGGCCTGGTGTGCAGCGCCGCGCTGTACGGACTGCACCGCACCGGCCGGCTCGGCCCGGCCGCGGCGGTGCCGCAGCGGGCACCGGCCTGACCACACCGGCGGCCGTCCCCCGAGGCGGGGGCGGCCGCCCCCGCCCGCCCCGACCAGCAAGTTCGCCCCGCGTACCGCGTGGTGTCACATCTGCGATACCCCCCCTTCCCTGACGCTCGTTCCTCTTGGAACACTCTGCTCAGTCCGTGACCGCACAGCCCCTCACACCGCTGCACTCAACCGATCCCCAAAAACCCCCACAGACGACGAGGTTTTGAACCCATGCCTGACGTCAACCGGCGACGCTTCCTTCAGATAGCCGGTGCCACCGCCGGTGCCACCGCCCTCTCCAGCAGCATCGCCCGCGCCGCGGCCATCCCCGCCCAGCGGCGTACCGGCTCCCTCAAGGACGTCGAGCACATCGTCGTCCTGATGCAGGAGAACCGTTCCTTCGATCACTACTTCGGCGCCATGAAGGGCGTCCGCGGCTTCGGCGACCCGCGCCCGCTCACGCTGCCCAGCGGCAAGTCGGTCTGGCACCAGGCCAACGGTGGCACGGACGTCCTGCCCTACCACCCGGACGCCGACAACCTCGGCATGCAGTTCATCGCGGGGCTCGACCATGGCTGGGCAGGCGGCCACAGCGCATGGAACAACGGCAAGTACGACAACTGGATCCCCGCCAAGGGGACCGGCACGATGGCGCATCTGACGCGCAAGGACATCCCGTTCCACTATGCGCTCGCGGATGCCTTCACCATCTGCGACTCGTACCACTGCTCGCTGATCGGGCCCACCGACCCCAACCGCTACTACATGTTCTCGGGCTACGTCGGCAACGACGGCTCGGGCGGCGGCCCGGTCGTCGGCAACGAGGAGGCCGGGTACAGCTGGACGACCTACCCCGAGCGCCTGGAGAAGGCCGGCGTCTCCTGGAAGATCTACCAGGACATCGGCGACGGCCTGGACGCCAACGGCAAGTGGGGCTGGATCGACGACGCCTACCGCGGCAACTTCGGCGACAACTCGCTGCTCTTCTTCAACCAGTACCGCAACGCCCAGCCCGGCGACCCGCTCTACGACAAGGCCCGCACCGGCACCAACGCCAAGGCGGGCGACGGCTACTTCGACCACCTCAAGGCCGATGTCAAGGCCGGCAAGCTCCCCAAGATCTCCTGGATCGCCGCCCCCGAGGCGTTCTCCGAGCACCCCAACTGGCCCGCCAACTACGGCGCCTGGTACGTCTCGCAGGTCCTGGACGCGCTCACCTCCAACCCCGAGGTGTGGAGCAAGACCGCGCTGTTCATCACCTACGACGAGAACGACGGCTACTTCGACCACGTCCTGCCGCCGTTCCCGCCGGCCGACGCCAACCAGGGCCTGTCCACCGTGGACTCGTCCCTCGACCACTTCTCCGGCAACGCCGGCTACGCCGCCGGCCCCTACGGCCTGGGCCAGCGCGTCCCGATGATCGTCGTCTCCCCCTGGAGCACCGGCGGCTACGTCTGCTCCGAGGTCCTCGACCACACCTCGATCATCCGCTTCATGGAGCAGCGCTTCGGCGTCCACGAGCCCAACATCTCGCCCTGGCGCCGCGCCATCTGCGGCGATCTGACCGCCGCCTTCGACTTCGGCCTGGACAACCCCAAGCCCGCCCCGCTGCCGGACACCCACGCCTACCAGCCGCCGGACAACAAGCGGCACGACAGCTACGTCCCCAAGCCGCCCGCCAACCCCGTGCTGCCCAAGCAGGAGTCCGGCTCCCGCCCCACCCGCCCGCTGCGCTACGCACCGCTGACCGACGGCGCCGGCTCGCCCGCCGACGGCAAGTACACGCTCAGCTTCAGCGCGGGTGCCGAGGCCGGCGCGTGTTTCACCGTCTCCGCCGGCAACCGCGGCGACGGGCCGTGGACCTACACCACGGAGGCCGGCAAGAAGATCTCCGACACCTGGAACACCAAGTACTCCAACGGCGTCTACGACCTGACCGTGCACGGCCCCAACAGCTTCTTCCGCGTCTTCAAGGGCACCGGCAAGACCGCCGGCCCCGAGGTCACCGCCCGCCATGACGCGACCACCGGGAACGTCACCCTGACCATGACCAACACCGCCGGCGCCGACTGCCATCTGACGGTCACCAACGCCTACGGCGGCGCCAGCGAGACGTTCACGGTCCGCGCCCACGCCACCGTCAAGCACACCGTGGACCTGCGCGCGAGCAAGCGCTGGTACGACGTGTCGGTCTCCTCGGACGGGGACTCCTCGTTCCTGCGCCGGTTCGCCGGGCACGTGGAGAACGGACAGGTCGGCGTCAGCGACCCGGCCCTCATCACCGACTGAGCGCCCGGACGCCGGGGCCGGTACGCGCGTACCGGCCCCGGTGCGCTCCCCCCTGCCCCGGCGCGCCCCACGGCGTGACCGGGTGACGGGTACGCCGAACGACCGCTTCGGCTCGCCGGGCGGCCGCGGCCGGTGTCTAGTGGGCGGGGACGACCCCAGGGAGCCGCCATGCCCTTCCCGCAGCGCCGCCGGCCGCACCGCGCCGTGGCGTCCGCCGTCCTCCTCCTCGCGACGTCCCTGACCGCCTGCACCACCACGGGCGAGGGCGGCGCGTCCACCGCGACCCCCCACTCGCCCGCACACTCGACGGCCACGGGCGGCGCGATCCGCATCACCATCAAGGACTTCACCTACGTCCCGGCCGTGCTGACCGTACGCCCCGGCGCGAAGATCACCGTCGACAACAAGGACTCCGCGCCGCACTCCGTGACCGCCACCGGCGGCAAGGGGGGCTTCGACACCGGCACCATCAAAGGCGGCGCGACCGCCACTTTCACCGCGCCCACCAAGCCGGGCAGCTACCCGTACTACTGCGATATCCACGAGTACATGAAGGGCAAGCTCACCGTCCGCGGCTGAGCACCGGGAAGGCGGCGGCAGCGGTGGCCTCACACCTCGTCGTGCAGAACGCGGTACGGCTCGTGGCCGCGGCCGGGCTGGCCGTGGACGCTTATGTCCACGCCGATCTCGCCGCCGAGCTCGACGCCGTCGTGGCGACCCTCAGCGAGGGCATGCTCTTCCGCGTCGAGGCCGCGCTGGCCGCGCTCGCGGCGCTGCTCGTACTGCTGTGGCGCCGGCCCGCGTCCGACGCCTTCGCCTGCATCGTCGCCGGCGGCGGGCTCGTCCTGCTGCTGCTCTACCGCTATGTCGACGTCGGCCGGCTGGGCCCGCTGCCCGATATGTACAACCCGGCCTGGAGCGACGCGAAGAAACTCGCCGCCCTCGCCCAGGCCGTCACCGTCGTGGCCACCGGCTATCTGCTGCTCACCCGGCCCCGCCCCCTGGCCCGGCACCGGCGCTGACCGGCATCCGGGCCGGCGGTCACTTCAGCGCGCTGCGCTGCTGCCACTGCTGCCAGGACTCCTGCCAGACCTCCAGGCCGTTGCCGACGTCGGTCTTGTTGGGGTTGCTGGTGCCCTTGACCTCGACGGTGGAGCCGATGGTCAGGAAGTCGAAGACCTTCTTGGCGTCGCCGGTGGTCATCCCGAAGCAGCCGTGGCTGGTGTTGGCCACGCCGATCTGGTGGTTCCAGGGCGCGGAGTGCAGGAAGGTGCCGGAGGCGGTGAGGTGGGTGACCCACTTCGAGTCGAGCATCCACTCGTTGCCGTGGCCGATGGTGGAGGAGTCCATGGTCTCGGCCGCGTTCTTGCTGCGTACGGTGTGCACACCACCGCGGGTCGGGTCCTGCGGGGAGCCCGCGGAGCCGACGACGCTGCCGACCTTCTTGCCGTTCTCGTACATGGTCAGGGTGTGCGACGGCACATCGATGACGGCCTTGTGGTCGGCGCCTATGGAGAAGCCGAAGTTGTAGTCCCGGGCGAACCAGCCGCCCGCGGAGCCGGAGTTGATTCCGGCCAGCGCGCCCTTGACGGAGACCTTGGTGCCCGACGGCCAGTAGTCCTTGGGCCGCCAGTCGATCCGGTCCTTGCCGGAGTAGTCCTTGACCCAGCCCCAGGCGCCCTGGACGTACGGCTGGGTGGTGACCTTCAGCGCCTTTTCGATCTCGGCCCGCCGGTCGGTGGCTATCGGGTGGTCGAAGAGGATCGATATCGGCATGCCGGTGCCCACGGTCTGCCCGCCGCCCGGGGTGTTGGTGAGCTTGTTGACCTTGTCGGCCTGCTCGGTGGTGAAGACCGAGGTGACGGCGGAATCCTTGCCGTCGTCGGACGTCGCCCGGGTGCGGACGGTGTAGGTGGTCTTCGGGCGGACCTTGCCGGCCGACTTCCACGTCGTGCCGTCGGCGGCCAGCTTGCCCTCGACCCGGGCGCCCTGGTCGTCCTTGACGTCGACGGAGGTGAGCTTGCCGCCGGCGGCCCGTACGGATATCGGCGAGCCGAGCGCGGCCGCCTTGCTGCCCGCTGCCGGGGTGACGGTCACCTTGGCGGCGTGCCCGGCCGCCTTCGACGTAGCGGCGTCGGCGCCCCCGCCGCATGCGGTCAGCACGGTGGCCGTCGCGAGCAGCGCGGGCAGGTAACGGGCCGGGTGACGGCGGAGTGCGGCGTGCACGAAGGTCCTCCAAAACAGACAGCTGACGGCAGGAAAGGCGCCGCAGATGAAGACGGTTTGTCTGTTTCGGAGGTTGTCTGGGGAATCGGCGATCTATGACACGGTTCGGTAACAGGGGGCGGCCCTGGCGCGGGCCCGGTTGCGGTGCCGCGGCCGGGCCCGTCGCCTCATCAGCTGCTCGGCGCCGACTCCCCGCCCGAGGGCGCCGGGGGCACGGTCGTGGTGGTGGGTGTCTCGGGGGCCGTGGTGGTGCCGGTCGTTTCCGGCGTGCTGGGGGAGGAGGCGGAGGTGGACGGGGTCGAGGGCGTCTCGGAGCCCGGCGACTGTGTCGGGGACGGCGATCCGGTGGACGTGCCGGGGGGAGGGGCCCAGGTGTCCGAGCCGCCGTCCGTGCCCCGGGGGCGGTCGAAGTACTGGTTCGTCTGCGCGTCGTAGAGGACGAAGGAGCGCATCTCGGTGGTGGCGGGCGACACCGCGACCGTGTTCGCGGCCCGGTAGCCGGGCCAGGACGTACCGCTCGTCTTCGCCTCGCTCGACAGCGGCTCCGGCTCGGCCAGCGGATTGCCGCAGGCGCAGCGCACCCGCGGCAGCCCGCGGGAGTCGATCAGGACGGCGGTGCCGGCCTGGAGCACCGACTGGAAGGCGGTGGCCTTGCCGTCCCGGAAGCCGTGGTTGGTGACGCGGGTGTCCTTGCGCAGCTGTACGGGCGTCAGCGAGCGGAGGAAGGACGGTACGGCGCCGACATCGATGCCCTGCGCCCCGGCGAACGCGAGGGCCTTGGCCCGGTCGGCCTCCAGGAAGCTGATCTGCTGCTCGACGTCGCAGCTGGTGGCGTCGCGGCTGCCGCCGTACAGGCCGGGCTCGGAACCGCGGTAGCTGGGGACGCCGGTCGTGGCGCCCGACGGGGTGCCGGGCGAGGCGCTCGGGGACGGCGGCGGGGAGGACTCGGCGGCCGTCGACCGGGTGAACGGGTCGCGGCCGTCCGCGGCGGCCGGCTGGAGCACCACCTCGCCCGCGCCGCCGCCCGGACGGGTCAGGACGACGATCACGACGACGGCCGCCACCACGGCGGCCGCGACGATCGCCACCCGGGGCGCGGACCGCCACCACGGCACTCCGCCGCCCGGCCCCCCGGCCCCGCCGCCTCCACCGCCGCCCCCGCCCCCACCCGGGCCGCCGCCGGGCCCGCGCGGCCGGTCCACCTCGGTGGGCGGCCCGCCGGTCCGGGTCGGCTCGGAGACGGGGCCGGACGAGGGGCCGGAGAGCGGGCCCGACGGCGGACCGGTCGGGTGGCTGTCGGGCGGCGGTGCAGATGTCACGGCTGTCTCTCCGGTCTCTCTTCCGACGCGCAACGTGCATACGGGTTCCGGCGCGCGACGTGCATCACTGCGACCCGGACCCCTCCGGCGCAGCAGGCTGACTCCGCCCCCACCGCTGCCCGGTGTGTCAATCTTCGTGCCATTGTGTGCCGGTGGTCGGCGTCGTCCGCAAGCGGGGTGGACCGCCTGTGCTTACCGTGGGGACGTCCCCTCGGTCCGGCCCCAGGGCCGGCCCGTCCTCCGGCGTCGGCAGGAGACCGCGTGAGCCAGCCGCAAGGCCCCGCACCCGACGGTCCCCTCCGCCTCTGGGGACAGGCCCTGGCCGCCGCAGCCGCAGGCATCGTCGCCATGGGGGTGGTCGCCGCGATCGGCCTCCAGGCCGCGGGCGCCGGGGACCTGCCCGGCTACGCCTTCCCCCACGTGGTGGCCGCCGCCGTCACCGTCGCGGCGGGCGGCACGGTCGCGCTGACCGGTAACGCCGGCGACATCGCCCAGGCCCATGCCGCCCTCGATGCCGTACCCCTGTCGGTGACCCTGGCCGGCGCCCTGGCCACCGCCGCCGTCTTCCTGCGTCCGCTACGCCACCGGGCGGTCGCCACCGGCCGCGAACTGCTCGCCCGCATCGCCCGCACGGCCGTGTGCTGGCTGGTGTTCCTGCTGCTGGTCGCCCTCGCCGCGCACCACACCTTCACCATCTCCGTGGGCAACGACCTCGCCGACCGCATCGGCGCGGAGATCGGCGCCACCCCCACCGTCGGCTTCGGCGCCGACGTGCCCGCCACGCTCGCCACCGGCCTGCTCTGGCTGCTGGCGCTGCTCGCGCTCGCCTTCCTCGTCTCCCGCCGGGCCCCCCTCCCCTCCCCGCTGCTGCGCCCGGCGACCTCCCTCCGGCCGCCCGCCTTCGCCATGGCCCTGGTGCTGCTCACCTATGTGGCCGTCGCCCTGATCACCGCCGTCGTCGTCCTGATCACCAAGGGGCATCCGGCCCAGACCGTCGCGGTGGTCTTCCTGGGTCTGCCGAACCTGGCCTGGCTGGCGCTGGGCATCGGCACCGGCGGCGCCTGGAGCGGCCATGTCGACAAGGCCATCGGACTCCCCGTCCCGCAGGTGCTCGACCACATCCTGCGCACCCGCCACGGACAGCGCACCCTCGACCTGGGCGCCGTCGTCGCCCAGGACGCCCGCGGCTGGCTCCTGGTGGCGCTGGCCGCCGTCGTCCTGCTGACCGCCGCCTTCCTCGCCGCGGTCCGCTCCCCGGCCACCACCCCTCTCTGGCGACACGCCACCACCATGGCCGCGGCCCTCGCCATCACCCTCCTTGCCGTCGGCCTCCTCACCCGCATCCTCGCCCACTACGGCCTCTCCCTATTCGGCGTCGGCGACCTCGGCGGCAACCTGGGCGGCGAGGTCGTCCTCCTCCCCCAACTCCCGCGCCTCTTCCTGGCAGGCGCAGCATCCGGCCTGGTCACCGGCGCCGCGGGCAGCTTGGCGGCACGGCGGGTACGGCATCGGGGGGAGGTGGGGGAGCGACGGCCCCCAGCCTGAAGCTGTCCGCGGGCGCGGGGCGGGAAACGCGCAGCGGGCCCGTTGCCGTCCCGGATCACCGTCCCGGATCACCGTCCCGGAAACACCGTCCCGGAAACACCGGCGTCGCCCAACGCGGCGGTGGTGGGGGAGTGGTGGGGGACATGGGGGTGGAGGGAGCGCCGGTCTGCGTGGTGGGGGGCGGAGCGGGGGTGCCCGTGGTGGCGGTGCGGCCCGCGGTGCGGAGGGTCGTGATGAAGTCGCGGCAGGTGTCGTAGCGGTTCTCGGGGGACTTGGCCAGTGAGCGGGCCAGTACGGTGTCGACGGTCGGCGGTAGGTCCGGGCGTTGCTCGGACAGGACGGGCGGGGGGTCGTACTGATGCGCCCACAGCAGTGCCATGTCGTCGTCGCGCCGGAACGGGGGCGCTCCGGTCAGCATCTCGTACAGGACGCAGGCCAGGCTGTAGACGTCGCAACGGCCGTCCACCGGGCGGCCCGAGATCTGTTCGGGGGCCACGTAGTCGAGGGTGCCGACGAACTGTCCGACGCTGGTGAAGCCGGTCAGCGACAGCGATTTCTTCGTCAGTCCGAAGTCGGTGAGGTAGGCGTGCTCGGGGCGGTCGGTGTCGGTGCCCTCGGCGATGAGGATGTTGCCGGGTTTGACGTCGCGGTGCACCAGGTCGTGGTCGTGCGCGGCGTCCAGGGCGGAGGCCACCTGGAGGCCGATCCGGCAGGCGGTCTCCAGGGGCAGCGGCCCCTCGCGGTCGAGCAGCGCCCGCAGATCCCGCCCTTTGACGTAGCGCATGGCGATGAACAGGACGCCCTCGGTCTCCCCGGCCTCGAAGACCGGCACGATGTGCGGATGGTCGATGGCCGCGGCCACCCGCGACTCGTGGACGAAGCGTTTGCGGAAGGTGTCGTTACGGGCCAACTCGGGCGCCAGCAGTTTGACCGCGACCGTACGGCCGAGGCGCAGGTCCTCCGCCCTGTAGACGACCGCCATACCGCCGCGGCCGATCTCGTCCTGGAGGAGGTACCCGGCGATCTGGCGCCCGCGCATCCCGGAGGAGTCGGGCGCGGTCGAACGCTCCGGGTGGTCCGGGCGGTCCGGTTCCCGACGGTCCGGCTCCCCGCGATCCGGCCCCCCGGCGTTCATCGCGCGTCACCGTACGCGGGAGAGGGGTCCGGGGCGCCGGGAGCGCCGCCATCCCCCGCCGCCCCGTCCGTCTCACTGCCCTCCACCGACGGCCCTGCCGACGGCTCCACCGACGGCCCCGCCGTCACCGCATACGTCTCCAGCGACACCCCGTCGCAGTAGCACCACCGCTCGTGCCGCGCGTCGTACAGCCACACCGCGTCGCCGTCCACCACCACTCCCACCCGCAGGCCCCGCGTCCGTGACCCGAAGGACTCGCCGTCCAGTCGGCCCGCGGCCAGTTCCTCGACCAGGCGGCGGTAGCGGGCCAGTTCGCTCTCGACGGCGCCCAGCAGCGGGCGGGGGTCCGCGGTCCGGGCGGGCGGTGCGCCGGCGGCGGGGGGATCGCGTGGGACGGACAGCAGCAGTCGGCCGTCCACCCAGGCGGACCAGCCGTTGGAACACAGTGCCAGCGCCCAGTCGCCCCGTCGGTCGACGACCTGGACGGGCAGCAGCGGGTCCAGCGGCACGGTCGGCCGGGCGGCGTCCGGCGCCGACCAGGCCGCCATCCCGTCCGGCGGGACGATATGGCTGGGAAGGAAGGCGGGCGCGGTCACAGGCGGCTCCTCGACGCTACTTGCGCATGATCTCGGGCTCACGCCGCCGCAGCAGCCTGGTGACCAGGAAGCCGAGGACGAGGGACAGCACGATCAGCATCGCCATGTCGAGCAGCCAGATCCCCGGCCGGTGCTGGAAGAGCGGGTCCGCGGTGAGGCCCTGCGGCACGATCCGGTGCAGATCGATGGTGCCCGCCATCGCACCGAGCGCCCATCGCGACGGCACCAGCCACGACAGCTGCTCCAGCCCCGGTGTCCCGGACAGCTTCAGCAGCGCACCGCAGAAGACCACCTGCACGATCGCCAGGAGGACCAGCAGCGGCATGGTGACCTCCTCCTTGCGCACCAGCGCGGAGACGAAGAGGCCGAGCATCATCGCCGTGAACGCCAACAGCGCCACGGCCAGGGTGATTTCGACAAGGGGCGGCATCAACACCCCGGCTCCGGCGGGGGCGTTGAGCCGTACACCGAAGAGGCCGACCATGGTCAGTACCACGGCCTGGACGACCGTCACGGCGCCCAGCACCAGCACCTTGGACATCAGATACGCCGAGCGGGACAGACCGACGGCCCGCTCCCGCTGATAGATCGTCCGTTCCTTGACCAGTTCGCGTACGGCGTTGGCGGCGCCGGTCAGCACCGCGCCGACGCACAGGATCAGCAGCGCGTTGAGTGCGGAGTCCCGGGTCAGGGAGCGGCCCGCCAGCGCATGTGCCATCGCGCCCATCACGAACGGCAGCGCGACCATGATGATCAGGAAGGTGCGGTCCGCGCTCAGCGCCGCCGCATACCGCCGCATCAGCGTGCGCAGCTGCCCGCCCCAGCTCTGCGCCTTGGGCGCGGCCACCGGGCCGCGCGGCGCCTCGGGTGCGTGCCGCGGCTGCCGGGAGTCGCCGGCGATATAGCGGCGGTGCAGCGGCGAGGCGCGGTACTGCCCCGCCCAGTCCCGTACGGAATCCGCCTCGAAGGCCTCGAACGCCTCCGGCCACTGGGTGAACCCGAAGAACCGCAGGGCCTCTTCGGGCGGCCCGTAGTACGCGATCCGCCCGCCGGGCGCGAGGACCAGCAGCCGGTCGCACACGTCCAGGCTCAGCACGCTGTGCGTGACGACGATGACGGTCCGGCCGTCGTCCGCGAGCCCGCGCAGCATATGCATCACCGAGCGGTCCATCCCGGGGTCGAGCCCGGAGGTCGGCTCGTCGAGGAAGAGCAGCGAGGGTTTGGTGAGCAGCTCCAGGGCGACGCTGACGCGCTTGCGCTGGCCGCCGGAGAGGCTGTGGATGGGCTGGGTGGCCCGCTGGGCCAGGCCCAGTTCCCCGATGACCTCGTCCACCCGGGCCTGCCGTTCGGCCTTCGCGGTGTCCTCGGGGAAGCGCAGCCGGGCGGCGTAGCCCAGGGCCCGGTGCACGGTCAGCTGGGAGTGCAGGATGTCGTCCTGTGGGACGAGCCCGATGCGCTGGCGCAGTTCGGCGTAGTCGCGGTAGAGGTCGCGCCCGTCGTAGAGCACCGCGCCGTGGTCGGCCGGTTTCAGTCCGGTCAGCGCGTTGAGCAGCGTCGATTTGCCCGCTCCGCTGGGCCCGACCACCGCCAGCAGCGATTTCTCGGCCACGGGGAAGGACACGCCGTCCAGCAGCGTCTTGCGGCCCCGGTCGACGTGGACGGCCAGGTCCTGGACGTCCAGCGAGACCTCGCCGGTGTCGATGAACTCCTGGAGTTCCTCACCGACGAGCGCGAAGGCGGAGTGGCCGATGCCGATGATGTCGCCGGGGACGACCGCGGCGCGGGCGACGGGCTGCCCGTTGAGATAGGTGCCGTTGTGGCTGCCGAGGTCGACGATCTCGTAGCCGTCCGGTCCGGCCAGCAGTTCCGCGTGCCGGCGCGAGACGGCCAGATCGTCGACGACCAGGTCGTTGCCGGGTGCGCGGCCGATCCGGGTGGTGCGGGCGGCGCGGGGGAGCGGGCGAACGGAGCTGGGCTGCCGGAAGGTGCGGGTGGCGGCCGGATAGGAGACGGCGGACGGTCTCGGCGCGTCCGTACGGGGTGTCGGCGCGCCGCTGAGCACCGCGCACGGCCCGTCGGTGGGATTGCCGAACCGGATCACGCTGCCCGGCCCGACGTCGCAGTGCTCCACCCGACGCCCGTTGGCGTAGGTCCCGTTGGTGCTGTGCTCGTCCTCCAGCAGCCAGTGGCCGTGGTCGGTCCGCAGCACCGCGTGGTGCCAGGAGACCCGGGCGTCGTGGAGGACCACTTCGCCGGCGGGGTCGCGGCCCACGTGGTACGTCCGGCGCGGATCCATCACCACCGAGCCGCCGTCGGCCTCGACGAGGAGTGCCGGCGCGGAGGCGTCCGGGCGCATGGCCATATCAGGATTTTACGGCGGCGGGTCGGGCCCCGCCTGTTCGCCCGGACCGGGCAAGGGCGCAAATCCGCAGGCGAGACGGCCTCTTGACGAGATGATCGCCGGTTACTCGCGAGAAATGGCCCAGGTCAACTATGGTGAGCGCTCCCGATCGGCCCACTCGCACATTCCAAGGAAATACCGGAATCTGCCCGGCCAATCAAAGGAAGTCCCGTCGAACCGGGACACAATACGCAGCAGGGCTACGTGGTGTCGGCAACACCGCTCACCGTCGGCTTTGTAGGACCCGACCGGTCCCGCCATGCCGTCCGGACACGACTCCGGACCCGGCGGAGCCGGTTTCCCTTCTTATTCACCTACCTCGTGAAGGCAAGGCAGAGATGGCACGATCCTCCCGACAATCCTCCCCGCAGTTCTCCGGCCAAAGAACGCATCCCGTCGACGAGGTGCTCCCCGTCGGCAAACTCGCGCTCTACGGTTTCCAGCACGTCCTCGCCTTCTATGCCGCGGCCGTCATCGTCCCCCTGCTCGTCGGCAACGCCCTCGGGCTGACCCACGACCAGCTCGTCTACCTCATCAACGCGGACCTGTTGACCTGCGGAATCGCCTCCATCATCCAGGCGTTCGGCATCTGGAGGATCGGCGCGCGGCTCCCGCTGGTCCAGGGCGTCACCTTCACCGCGGTCTCCCCGATGATCGCCATCGGCCTGGGCGCGGGCGGCGGCGTCGCCGGACTGCTCGTCGTCTACGGCGCCTGCATCACCGCCGGAATCGCGACCTTCCTCTTCGCGCCGTTCTTCAGCAAGCTGGTGAAGTATTTCCCGCCGGTCGTCATCGGCACGATCCTCACCATCATCGGCCTGACCCTCATACCCCAGGGGCTCCAGGACGCGGCCGGCGGTGCGCAGTTGATAGGGCACCCCGCATACGCCTCCGGAAAGAACCTCGCATACGCCCTGGGCACACTGCTGTTCATTCTGCTCATGGTCCGGATCGGAAAGCCGTATCTGAGCAGTCTGGCCGTTCTGCTCGGGCTGATCGCCGGCACCGGTGTCGCCTGGTGCCTGGGCGATGTCGATTTCAGCGCGGTGGGCCATGCCGACTGGTTCGGCGTCAGCACCCCGTTCCATTACGGAATGCCGAAGTTCCAGCTGTTCCCGATCATCGCCATGGTGGTTGTCATGCTGATCACGATGGTGGAAACCACCGGAGATGTGTATGCGATCGGGGAAATCACCCGGAAAAGGGTCGACAACACCACCGTGGCCAATGCGCTGCGCGCCGACGGCGTGGCCACCGTGCTCGGCGGAGTGTTCAACTCCTTTCCCTATGTGGCCTTTGCCGAGAACATCGGTCTGGTGCGGATGTCGCGGGTGATGAGCCGCTTCGTCGTGGTCGCGGCCGGCATGATCATGATCGCTGTGGGGCTGCTGCCCAAGGTCGGCGCGGTGGTCGCCGTGATCCCGCATCCGGTGCTCGGCGGCGCCGCCATCTCGATGTTCGGCATGGTCGCCACGGTCGGCATCCAGATCCTGGGCAAGGTGGACCTGCGCGAGGAGCGCAATGCCCTGATCCTGGCCGTCAGTCTCGGCGCCGGGCTGCTGCCCTCCGCGGTCGCGCCGTTCTTCGACCGGATGCCGGCCGATGTGAAGGCGATTCTCGACAGCGGGATCACCCTGGGCGGGCTGACCGCCATCGTGCTCAATCTGTTCTTCAACGTCTTCACCCGCCGCACGTCGATGGAAATCGACTGGGACGAGATCGAGGACGACGCCGCGGACGGTTCCGCGGTCCCGGGCGGTCCGCCGACGGGCTTCGCCGCGCACTGACGCCGCCGCCGGACGCGGGCCGCGACCACGCCGCCCGCGTCCGGCGCACTCCCCGCGCCGCCGCTTAGGGCCTGTCCGATGGGTCATGGCCGGGCCCGCCGACCCTGACCCATCGGACAGGCCCTAGCTCAGTGCGTCACCGAGTTGAACGGCGGCACCTCGCCGGCCTCGCCGATCAGATCCCAGAAGTGGTCGACGAGCCGCCGCAGATACGCCGAACGCTCGGCCGCCACCTCCTTGAGCCGGGCGTCGTCGTTACGGGCCACCACATGCCCCATGTAGCGCTCGGCGAACTCCGCGAACTCCCCGTGCATCGTGCGCAGCGCATCGCTCACCCGGGTCTTGTTCAGCGTGGTGATCTCCATGATCGGAGAGACATGCGACTTCCAGCGCCCCTCGATGGCCGCCCGCAGATGCCCGGCCAGCTCGTCGACCTGCCCCATCACCCCGATGAGCTTGCGCAGCGACAGCCCCAGCGCGTCCACCAGCGCCTTGGTCTGGCGGTAGTCGCCGTTCCAGCGCTGCGCCTCCTCCGCCAGCCGGTAGGCGTCCGGGTCCATGCCGATCAGCTGGGCCAGCCGTTCCGCGCTCAGCTGCCGCGCCATCCGGTGCTCGGCCAGGGTCCGGGGCTCCACGCCCATCAGGACCGTGGGCGGGCACCACAGGACGTCGGCCAGCGCGAAGAGCTGGGCCTCGGTCGGCACTTGGGAGCCGTACTCCCAGGCCTCGATCGACTCGGGGTGGGCCGGGGCGCCGCACGCGGCCATGGACTGGGCGACCTGAGCGGCGGTCAGGCCCACCCGGGCCCGCGCCGAACGGGCTTCTTGCGGGGAAAACGGAGTGCTGTACACGTGCGGGACACCTCGCTGCACCCGGAGAAGCGAAGGGGTGCTTGGGAGCGGGAGATGAACGGGTGTGGTGGGTGGGAGATGGAGGAATACCCAGGAGCGGGCAGATTAACAGATGGTGCAGACGTACGAACCTCCAGATCTCCTGGGAAACGAAGGCGCCGGGGCGGCTGTCGGGTGAACGGCGAAGGTTGCGCGGGGAATTGGTCCTTATCGTCCGATATCGCTCATCAACCTCCTTGCCGTGTATAGCCGATGGAGTAGTACGTACCGGGCGGTAGCACACATCGAGACCGCGATGACGACGGGACGTAATGAGAGCGTTACGTGGGCGAAGGTGCGGCGTCACAGTGATCAACGAGAGTGGCGTTGCCCGAAGGCCCGCCACGCGGCATCCTTTGGCACAACTGAAATCCGGTCCTCCCCCACAATCCGATCAGGATGGGACCCTTCATATGCGATCACTGCTGGAATGCGTCCGCGCATTTCCTGGCTCACCAGCCTCTGGCTCCCTGGCCGTGCGCCCCTGTGCGCCGGGTCGATCCGCGGAGAGACAGTCGCTGCCGGTGAAGCGGTGTTTGTCATGAATCTGACAGATGCTGTCCCCCGGCGCTCTCCCCTCATGATCCCCGCGCCACCGCGCGCCCTTCGCTGACCGCTCGGGCGACTCCCCACGTCACCCGGCGGCCCGCCACGGCCGCGGCCCGGCCGGCGTCATCGACGCCTACGCGCCCCTGCCGCCCCGGTCCGAACCGCCGCACCTCGCGCTCCCGGACCGGCTTCGGCATGCCTCGTTGCCAGAAAGGACCCCGATGGTGCTCACCTCGCACCCCACACGCTCCCAGGGCTCACCCACCGCCCTGCTGGGCACAGCGGACGACCACACCCCCGTCCCCGACGCCGACACCGCCCCGGCCCGCCCCGGCGGACACGTTCTGGTCGTCGGCACTCCAGGACCACGACTGGAGCGGCTCACCCAGACCCTGCGCGCCACCGGACACGACGTCAGCCAGGCCCCGCCCGGCGACGTCACCCGCCGCGTCGGACAGGCCCCGCCGGACGCCATCGTCGCCCTCGACGAACGCCACGACCCCGCCGACGGAGACGACCGGCCCGCCCACGGCCACCCCGGACTCGACGTCATCCGCGAGGTGCGCACCGTCCCCGCCGGACAGGCGCTGCCGCTGCTGATGGTCACCGCCGGCACCGAACCCGCCGGCGTCGCCCATCTGCTGCGCGAGGGCGCCGACGACTGCATCCCCGAGGCATCCGATCCGGTCGAACTCTCGGCCCGGATCGAGGCGAAACTGCGCCGGATACCCGTGCCGGTCGAAAACCTCCTCCAGGACCCGCGGACCGGCCTCTACTCCCACCCGCACTTCCTCGACGAACTCGACCGCGAACTCCAGCGCCCGGAAACCGGCCGCAAGGGCGGCGTCCTCGCCCTCGTCGCCGTCGCCGAGACCGACGCCCTGGAAACCCGGCTCGGGCCCCGGGTGCGTCGCGAGGTCGCCGAGCGGCTGGCCGGCGTCGCCGAGCGCACCGGCAGCTTCTGCGACCGGCTCGGATGGGACGACGACGGCCATCTGCTGATGCTGCTGCCCGGCGTCGACGAGGAGACCGCCCGGCACGGCCTGGAGAAATTCGCCACCGCCGCGGCCGGCACCCGCTTCATCGTCGCCGACGAGAACGTCCGGCTCACCCCGGCGGTCGGCTACCTCCCGCTGACCGCATGCGACAACGGCACCCAGGCCCTGGGCAAGGCCCGTGACGCGGCCGTCGAAGCGCTCCGCCACCGCGACCTGCGCCCGGTGCGCTACGCCCCCTGGATGCGCCCCGCCGCCCACCGCCGCCGGCGCCGCCCGCTCGGCTCCCTGATCCGCCCCGCCCTCGCCTCGCTCTCCCCGCTCCTGGCGCTGCTGCTCGGCATCGGCGTCCCCTTCGCGCTCTACCGGCAGACCTACGCACTGGGCTGGGACCTGGGCTCGGACATGTACTGGGGGGTGGTCGCCGGACTCGTCCTCTCCGCCCTCCTGATCGTCCTGGAGTGCCTCTACGCGCTCGACTCCACCCCGCGGCCCGAGACACCCGGCGCGCCCTTCCCGCCCGCCAGCGCCGTCATCGCCGCCTACCTGCCCAACGAGGCCGCGACCATCGTCGACACCGTCGAATCGTTCCTGCGCCTGGACTACCCCGGCGAGCTCGAAATCGTCCTCGCCTACAACACCCCCCATCCGCTGCCCGTCGAGGACACCCTGCGCGAGATCGCCGCCCGCGACCCGCGCCTGGTCCTGCTGCCGGTCGCCGGCTCGACCTCCAAGGCGCAGAACATCAACGCCGCCGTCACCCGCGTCCGCGGCGAATTCGTCGGCATCTTCGACGCCGACCACCACCCGGCCCCGACCGCCTTCCAGCACGCCTGGCACTGGCTGTCCAACGGCTACGACGTCGTCCAGGGCCACTGCGTGATCCGCAACGGCGAGAGCTCCCGCGTCGCCCGCCTGGTCGCCGTCGAGTTCGAGGCGATCTACGCGGTCAGCCACCCCGGCCGCACCCGCCTCTACGGTTTCGGCGTCTTCGGCGGCTCCAACGGGTTCTGGCGCACCGATCTGCTGGCCCGCACCCGGATGCACGGCTCGATGCTCACCGAGGACATCGACTCCACCCTGCGCGCCCTGAACGAGGGCGCCCGCTTCGCCGTCGACCGCACCCTCATCTCCCGCGAACTGGCCCCCACCACCCTTGCCGCGCTGTGGAACCAGCGCTCCCGCTGGGCCCAGGGCTGGCTCCAGGTCTCCCTCAAACACCTCTGGCACGGCCTGCGTTCACCCGTCTTCACGGCCCGTCAGAAACTGGGCCTCCTGCTGCTGCTCGGCTGGCGCGAGGTGCAGCCCTGGCTGACGCTCCAGATCCTGCCCATCCTGCTCTACTCGGCCTGGCGCACCGGCGGCTTCGACCGCTTCGACTGGGCGGTGCCGGTGTGCGTCCTGGCGATGCTCTTCACGCTGGCCGCCGGGCCGGTGCAGGCCCTCTTCGCCTGGCGCCTGGCCGTCCCCGAACTGCGCACCCGGCGCCGCTGGTTCTGGTCGTACTTCCTCGTCTCGACCGTCTTCTACAGCCACTTCAAGAACATGGTCGCCCGGCAGGCCCACCTCAAGGAGGCGCTGGGCGACCGGCAGTGGCGGGTCACCCCCCGGGCCGCGGCGAAGGCGGTGGCCCGACGGTGACCTCGTCCGCAACCCTCACCCCCGGCCCCGTCAGGGGACCCCAACCGCCCGAGGGCGCACCGGCCCGCAGCCGCGCCCGCGACATCGACGGCTTCCGCGGCCTGGCCGCCCTGAGCACCATCGTCTTCCACGTCTGGCAGCAGTACTTCCGCTACGACGCCGGCGGCAGCCATCCGCCGGTCGGCAACCGCTTTGTGGGAGCGGTGTTCTCCTTCGAGGTCATCGACCTCTTCTTCGTGCTCTCCGCCTACCTGCTCACCGTGTCGTACGCACGGGCCGCCATCGACGGCCGCTCCACCCGCCCGGCCCGGCTGTTCCTCTTCCGCCGCGCGATCCGGATCCTGCCGCTCTACTTCCTGGCGATCCTGGTCGTCTGGGCCAGCCGCAACGCGACCCTGCCGGGCGACTGGCAGGACCTGGTCGAGCACCTCACCTTCACCCATGTCTTCGACGGGCAGCGGATCTTCTACACCCTGGGCCCCACCTGGTCGCTGTCCCTGGAGGTGCTGTTCTACGGCGTCCTGATCGTGCTCGGCCCGCTGGCCGTACGGGCCTGTCGCCCGCTGCGCCGCCGCGGCGCCCGGATCGCGGTGTGCGCGGCCGGCTGCGGGGTGCTCTTCGCCGTACCGCTCGGGTGGATCGCGGTCGCGCACTACGGGGTGGGCGTCCCGTCCACCGACTGGGCCGTCTACTTCGGCCCGCAGGCCCGCTTCGGCGGTTTCGCGGCCGGGATGGGACTGGCCGTGCTGACCGTCGCGCTCGGCGGGCGCGGCCGGCTCACCGCCCGCGCGGCGCTCCCGCTGTGCGCCCTCGCCGTGGCCGGCCTCTACACCCTCTCCCTGGTCTCCGCCCCGGAGAACGTCGCCTTCACCTTCTACCACCCGCTCGCCTCCGCGCTGTGGTTCGTGCTGCTCTTCGGCACCGTCCACGTCCGTCGGCACACCATCTGGAACCGTCTGCTGACGGGCCGTTGGCTCGCCGCCGTCGGGCTGGTCAGCTACAGCCTGTTCATCTGGCACGAGCCGGTGATGGTGCAGCTGCACGACGCCGGTCTGCTGCCCGGGGGCCAGGCCGGCTTCCCGCTCGCCGTCGTCATCGTCGTGCTGGCGGCGCTGCCGGTGGCGGCGGCCAGCTACTGGCTGATCGAATACCCGGCGGGCCTGCTGGGCCGGCTGAAGGACTCCAACGGCCGTCCGCGGGAGTTCTATCCGGAGGCCCTGCCCAGGTGAGGGCCGCGGGGCGCCCCGTCCGCCGGGGTGCCCCGCGCCACGCTCCACGGGGCCGGAATCCCTCTCCATAAGCACCCCTTTAGGTGCGCCAAAGCAGGCTTATGAGGGTAAATCAGGTCTGTTGTGGGGTACGGAGCGGCGGCCACCCCGCCGGTGGAAGGGGAAATTCCGTCGGCTGCCCAGGTGGTGGCGGGGCTGCCACGCACGGTAGTCGGTCACCTGTACGGAAGCGACGGCCCAGCTCAGGGGGTGTTTCCGGCCGGGTGCCGGACCACGGCCGGTTGCCGGTGGCGGCGGCACGGCCAGACGATCGGGACTCTCGCTCCGGCATGCCCCACCACCGGCCGTCGGCCGTCACTCCGGCATGCCCGGTCCGCGTGTCACCGTCCACCCCCTTTCCCAGGAGGACCCGTGAACGATCGGATGAGTCTCGGCCCGGATGCCGCACGGCAGCTCGCCACCACCACCAAGACCACCCCGCAGATGCGCGGCATCACCCCGCGCTATCTGCTGCGCGCCCTGCCCTGGGTGGACGTGGAATCCGGCGTCTTCCGCGTCAACCGCCGCCGCACCTACGTCCTGGGCGACGACCGCATCAGCACCCACACCGACACCGGATCGCCGCGCGTCATCCCCGGCGACCTGCGCGAGCTGCCGTATCTGCGGGACGCCGACGACGCACTGCTGGCCGAACTCGCCGACGCCTTCCAGGAGGTCGCCTTCGCCCCCGGGGAGCTGCTGGCCGAGGACGGCGACGCGCACGACCGGCTGTGGGTCCTCGTCCAGGGCCGCGCCGAGAAGCGGGCCCACGGCCGCTACGGCGAGGACGCGGTGCTCGAAGTGATCGGCGACGGCCAGTTCTTCGACCTCGACGCCTGGACCCGCGCCGAACCCCTGCCCTACCGCGTCAAGGCGCTGACCCCGGGCGTGGCGCT
Organism: Streptomyces gilvosporeus; assembly: GCF_002082195.1. GTDB lineage: Bacteria > Actinomycetota > Actinomycetes > Streptomycetales > Streptomycetaceae > Streptomyces > Streptomyces gilvosporeus. The sequence goes on from NZ_CP020569.1 coordinate 7,155,008, forward strand.
GTGCATCGAACGAGGGGTGCTCGACGCGCTCTGCGACCGCGACCCGGCGCTACGCGGCGCGGTGGACGCCTACCTGGCCGCGGACGGGGTGCTGCCGGGCGCCGAGGTGCCGGTCGACCTCAGCGCCGGCCACACCGGCGAACCCGACCTCCCGGGGACCTTCGTCGACTACGAGGAGGAGCCCCGCGAGTACCACATGACCCTCGCCCAGACCGTGCTGCGGGTGCACACCCGGGTCGCCGACCTCTACAACGGGCCCGTCGACCAGACCCGCGCCCAGGCCAACCTCACCGTGCACGCCCTGCGCGAGCGCCAGGAGGCCTCGCTGCTCAACCACCCCGAATTCGGCCTCTTCCACAACGTCGCCCCGGGGCAGCGCGTCCAGGCCCGCACCGGCGCCCCGACCCCCGACGACCTCGACGAACTGCTCTCCCGCGTCTGGAAGCACCCCGGCTACTTCCTCGCGCACCCCAGGGCCATCGCCGCCTTCGGCCGGGAATGTACCCGCCGGGGCGTGCCCCCGGTCATCGACACCCGCTTCGGCAGCCCGCTGCTGAGCTGGCGCGGGGTACCCCTGCTGCCCTCCGACAAGGTGCGCTTCTCCGGCGGTGCGGGCACCGGCACCACCGAAATCCTGCTGATGCGGGTCGGCGAGGCCGAGCAGGGCGTGGTGGGTCTGCGGCCCGCCAAGGTCGCCGACGAGGTCGAACCGGGCCTGGCGATGCGCAACATGGGCGTCGACCAGAAGGGCATCACCTCGTACCTCATGACGGCGTACTTCAACAGCGCGGTGCTGGTGGAGGACGCGCTGGCGGTGCTCCAGAACGTCGAGGTGTCCAACTACCATGATTATTCCTGAGGTTGAGGGCGCGCGGCAGGCTGATGGTGCACGGCCGTCCACGGCGCCCGAGGGGCGGACCGCTCCACCGCCCGCCTTCTCGCCCGAACGCGCCCGCCGCGACGTCCCGGCCCTGCACCGCACCGTCAACGGCCATCCGCTCGTCTGGCTCGACAACGGCGCCACCACCCACAAGCCGCGCCAGGTCATCGAGGCGCTGACCGGCTTCTACGGCACGGCCAACTCCAATATCCACCGCGGCGCGCACACCATGGCGCGGGAGGCCACCGAGGCGTACGAGGCGGGCCGGGAGGCCGTTGCGAGGTTCCTGGGCGCCCCGTCGCCGGACGAGATCGTCTTCGTCCGGGGCACCACCGAGGCGGTCAACCTCGTCGCCCAGAGCTGGGGCCGGGGCAACCTCGGCCCCGGCGACGACATCCTGGTCCCGGTGCTGGAGCACCACTCCAACATCGTCCCCTGGCAGCTGCTCGCCAAGGCGACCCGGGCCCGGGTGGTCCCCGTACCGCTGCGCCCGGACGGCCAGATCGACCTGGACGCCTACGCAGGACTGCTGTCCATGCGCACCCGGCTGGTGGCGGTCAGCCAGGCGTCCAATGTGCTCGGCACCGTCCCCCCGGTCCGCGAGATGACCGCGCTCGCGCACCGCTACGGGGCCAAGGTGCTGGTCGACGGGGCGCAGGCGGTGGCGCACTTCCCCGTCGACGTGCAGGAGCTGGACGCCGACTTCTATGTGTTCTCCGGCCACAAGCTGTTCGCCCCCACGGGCATCGGCGCCCTGTACGCGAAACCGGAGATCCTTCGGGAGATGGCGCCGTGGCAGGGCGGCGGCAACATGATCGAATCGGTGGACTTCACCCGTACCACCTATGCCCCCGTTCCCCACCGGCTGGAGGCCGGCACCGGGCACATCGCCGGCGTGGTCGGCCTGCTCGCCGCGCTGAACTGGCTGACCTCCTTCGACCGCGACGCCGTCGCCGCGTACGAGACCTCGCTGCTGGACTACGCCCGCCGGGCCCTGACCGCCCTGCCGGGGCTCGAACTGCTCGGCTCGGCTCCCGACCGGATCGCCGTTCTGACCTTCACCCTCGCCGGACACGACCCGGCGGCGATCGCCGACTGGCTGGACCGCGACGGCATCGCGATCCGCGCAGGCCACCACTGCGCCCAGCCGGCACTGGCCCACTACGGCCTGCACAGCGCGGCGCGCGCCTCGCTCGCGCTGTACAACACGGCGGAGGAGGTGGACCGACTGGTGGCGTCGCTGGGGCGGCTGCAACAGAGCGGCTGACGCCCGCCGCGCTTTCCCGGGTGCGCGTCCTTCCGGCGGGGGACGCGCGCTCGGCCCGACACAGGGAGTGACCGCGGGGTCGCGATCACCCCCGTCACGACCGCATCGGCCGCCCACACTCCGTCGCACAGTCATGCGATAAGCGGCGTGGTGCGTATCGGACGGATTGGGCGCGGGGTACACATGAAGCATGGCCCGAATCTCCGGCCGCTTCCCGTGGCCACCCTCGGGGCGCTGGGTCACCGGTCGGCGCCCGGGCCGCGGCGACCGGAAGGAGCAGCGGAACGGCTCGTCGAAGCCCTCAGCGCGGCGCGTGCGCTCCGCGCTGAGCATCCGCAGCGTCGCCGGACAGATGTTCGTCCTTCAGATCACCGTCGTCCTGCTGCTCATCGTGGCCGCGGTGACCACCCTGCTGATCCAGTCCCGCAGCGACCGCTTCGCGGGCGCGCGCGGCCGTTCGCTCGCCGCCGCCGAAGCCTTCGCGCACAGTCCCGGCCTGGTGGCGACGATGCAGGGCCCCCACCCCTCCAAGATCCTCCAGCCGCTGACCGAGGCGGCCCGCAAGGCGGGCGGCGTCGACTTCATCGTCGTCATGAACCGCGACGGCATCCGCTTCACCCACCCCCTGCCGAGCAAGATCGGCAAGCATTTCGTCGGCACCATCAAGCCCTCGCTCGCCGGCCACATCACCCTGGAAACCGTCCACGGGCCCCTCGGCCACGAGGTGCAGGCCGTCGTCCCGGTCTTCGACGCCAAAGGCCGGGTCGTGGGCATGGTGTCCTCCGGTCTGAAGGTCCGCCGCGTCAGCAGCGCGATCGACCGCCAGCTGCCGGTCGTCCTCGGCGCCGGCGCGGCCGGACTGGCCCTCGCCACGGCCGGTACGGCGCTGGCGAGCAGCCGGCTGCGGCGCCAGACCCATGGGCTCGGCCCGGCGGAGATGACGCGGATGTATGAGCACCACGACGCGGTGCTGCACGCCGTCCGCGAGGGCGTGATCATCGTCAGCGGCGGCGGCCGGGTGCTGCTCGCCAACGACGAGGCGCGCCGGCTCCTGGGCCTGACCCCGGACGTCGAGGGGCGCCGGGTCAGCGACCTCGGACTCTCCGAGCGGGTCACGGACCTGCTGGTCTCGGGCCGGGTGGCCACCGACGAGGTGCTGCCCTTGGGCGACCGGCTGCTGGCGGTGAACAACCGGCCCACCGACCGCCGCGGCGGCCCGCCCGGCAGCGTCGCCACCCTGCGCGACTCCACCGAACTGCTGGCCCTCGCCGGAAAGGCCGAGTCCGCCCAGAGCCGGCTGCGGCTGCTGTACGACGCGAGCATGACCATCGGCACCACCCTCGATGTGCAGCGCACCGCCCAGGAGCTGACCGAGGTCGCCGTGGTCTGGTTCGCCGACTATGTCACCGTCGACCTCGCCGAACCCGTCCTCATCGGCGCGGAGCCGCCCGTGGGCTCGTACCGCGAGGCGCCGGAACTGCGCCGGGCGGCGCTCGCCGGCATCCGCGACGACCACCCCCTCTACCGGGCCGGCGAACTGCACACCTACCCCGCGACCACCCCGATGGCCACCGGTTTCGTCACCGGCCGGTCCGTCCTCGTCGGCGATCTGACCAAGGCCGCCGACCTGTTCGCCCAGGACGCCGAGCGGTTCCAGCGGCTGGTGCAGTACGGCTGCCGTTCCCTGATCACCGTTCCGCTCCAGGCGCGCGGCGTCCTCATGGGCATCGCCAACTTCTGGCGCGCCCAGGACCGGCCGCACTTCGAGGGGGGCGATATCTCCCTGGCCGAGGAGATGGCCGCCCGGGCCGCCGTATGCATCGACAACGCGCGCCGCTACACCCGCGAGCACGCCATGGCCGTCACCCTTCAGCACAGCCTGCTGCCCCGCGGTCTGCCCGAACAGAACGCGGTCGACATCGCCCACCGCTATCTGCCCGCGCAGACCGGGGTGGGCGGCGACTGGTTCGACGTCATTCCGCTGCCCGGTGCCCGGGTGGCCCTGGTCATCGGCGATGTCGTCGGCCACGGGCTGCACGCCGCCGCCACCATGGGCCGGCTGCGTACGGCGGTGCAGAACTTCTCCACCCTCGATCTGCCGCCCCATGAACTGCTCAGCCACCTGGACGAGCTGGTCACCCGTATCGACCAGGAGGCGGTCACGGCGAACCAGGACGCCGTACTGGCGGGCGCCACCTGCCTGTACGCGATCTACGACCCCTCCCACGGCAGATGCAGCCTCTCCCGTGCCGGGCACCTCCTGCCGGCGCTGGTCCACCCCGACGGCACCGTGCAGTTCCCGGAGCTGCCCGCCGGCCCGCCGCTGGGCCTGGGCGGTCTGCCCTTCGAGGCGGTGGACCTCCACCTGCCCGAGGGCAGCAGCCTGGTCCTGTACACCGACGGCCTCGTCGAGGACCGCGAGCGGGACATCGACACCGGCCTGCGGACCCTCGCCACCGTGCTGGCGCACCCCGGCCGCACCCCCGACGAGACCTGCGAGGCCGTCTTCGGGGCCCTGCTCCCCGCCCGTCAGCGCGACGACATCGCCCTGCTCGTCGCCCGCACCCGCATGCTCGACCCCGAGCGCATCGCGGACTGGGAGGTCCCCTCCGACCCGGCGGCCGTGGCCGACGCCCGGGCGGACCTCACCCGCCAGCTGAGCCGCTGGGGCCTGGAGGAGGCGGCCTTCACCACCGAACTCGTCGTCAGCGAACTCATCACCAACGCCATCCGCTACGCCACCGGCCCCATCCGCGTCCGCCTCCTGTACGACCGCACCCTGATCTGCGAGGTCTCCGACACCAGCAGCACCTCCCCCCACCTGCGCTACGCCGCCACCGAGGACGAAGGCGGCCGGGGCCTGTTCCTCGTCTCCCAGCTCGTCCAGCACTGGGGCACGCGGTACACGCCGGAGGGCAAGATCATCTGGGCGGAGCAGGCGCTGGGCGGGCCGCTGCTGCCGTGAGGCTCAGCGGGCGGACGGCAGCTTCAGCGGGGCGCGCGCGGCGACGGCCGGAACGCCATCGACAGCGCATCGCCCTCCATATGCGCCAGCGGGTTCTGCCGCAGACACAGATTTCCCAGCGGTGAGACGCCCACCTCACCCGTGACATGGCTGACGAGAAAGGACAGCCCCAGTCGTCCGACGACGGGTTCCTGGGCGGGCCGACGGGAGGTCAGATCGCGGCTCTTTCCCAGGGCCGTCGGATCGGACGTCTTCAGGGAACCGTCGATGGCGGCATTCCACAGGCCGGCGAAGTCCAGGGACTCGGCGAACCTCTGGAGGACCGGCCGGTGCCCGAGCATTTTCTGATGCGGACTCGTTCCCCGCAGATACGCATCCCATTGCTCCTGGGTATGCGTTCTGCCCAGCACCACACTGCGCGATCCCCAACTCCAGTAGTTTTCGACCTCGGTCGCCTTCATGACCCATTCGCCACGGTCCTGGAGACCGGGAACGGAGTCGCCGTCGGCCGTCCGGATATCTTCGCGGACGCCGTCCCGGACATCTTCCACGAGATACGATTCGACGCACGTCTGCCGCAGGAACGAAAGATTCTCCCGGCCCAGGGATTCCTCCAGGAGCGCGGTCATTTCCCGGTCGTGCAGCACGGCAAAAATCATCTTGGAGTCCAGCCAGGGCTCCGCGGTGATGACGCGGTGACGGTCGAGGGTGAGCGGCTGTGCCAGCTCGGAGCGGTAGAAGAGCCGGTCGACCAGCCCATCGGTGCCGATCCGGTCCGTATCGATGTCGACCGCCCGGATGTCGAAGCCGAGCATCTCGCGCATGGCCCTGGCGAAAAGGCCGGTCTCTTCTCTGCTCTGGGTCACCGTCCCGGTCGCGTAATAGACCCGACTTTCCCCCAGGGCGGCGTACCACTTGGCGAATTCCTCGACGACGGCCAGCCGGTCGGACTCCCCGGGCAGGGCGGCCAGCAGCCAGCCGCGCCCGGCCGGAACGAAATCCATCTCGCAGACCTTGGGCCCCTGCGCGGTCAGGAGGATATCCGGCCGGCACACATGCCCGGAGGACGGCGCCGATCCGTAGCGCGGCACATCGAACGGCATTCTCCGCCCCCACTTCGGGTGGTCGCGCAGAGCGGGCCCGAGGGTGAACCGGATGAGCGGTGCAAGGGCCTGGGCGAATTGCCGGGAGAACGCGGCGAACGGCAGGACGGCGAGGTCGTCTTCGATGTCCAAGGGGACGGCCGTAAAGGGCGAGAGGGTCATGGCGACTCCTTTGACGGAACGCGAGGGCCGCGCCGCGCCGGCTCCCCCCGCTTCTCCCAGTGCGCCATGGAGCGGGCAGCGGGGCGACGGCTGTTACGCCGAACGGGTTCCGCCCCGCAGGGGCGGCGCCTCTGCCGTCAGACCGCTCAGAGCACCTTGGTCAGGAACGTGCTGTTCGGATCGGGCCGGTAGTCCGCGAACGGCTCGCACTCCCGGAATCCGAACTTCTCGTACAGCCTCCGCGCCGGCAGAAAGAACGCGGTCGCGCCGGTCTCCAGGCTCAGCCGCCGCACGCCCCTGCGACCGGCCTCCGCGATGATGTGTTCCAGCAGCAGGGAGGCGATCCCGCTCCGCTTCCGCGCGGGATCCGTACGCATCGACTTCAGCTCCGCGTGCCCCGCATCCAGCCTCTTGAGCGCACCGCAGCCCACCAGGGCGTCCCCGTCGGTCACCGACCAGAAGGTGATGTCCGGCGAGCGAAGGGCGTCGAGATCGAGGGCGTGCTTGCTCTCCAACGGCGTGACCGACTGCATCTGCCGGACGTGCTCCCGCAGGAACCGGGCGATCTCGGGCCCGGAGAGGTCGTCCACCGCGATCTTCACCGTGCTCACCTTTCCTTTCGTGTCCGCTGCGCTGACGGCCCAACCTCTCACCCGGCGCACAGGGCCGGGAAACCGTTTTCGCCGCCGCCTACGCCGCGAACGGCCCTGCCCCGCGCCCTAGACTGGGAGGCCAGGGGGGATCGCCACCCCAGGAGGGCGCCATGCGGCACACCAGACTGCCCGGTGAATCGGCGGCCTACCTCGCCGCCCGGGAAGAGCTCCGACTGGCCGAGATCGACCTCATGCGTCACCGCGAACGGATCGCCGCGCAACGACGCGCGCTCCCGCCGGGGCCGGCCGTCGACGACTACGTCTTCATCGAAGGCCCCGCCGATCTCGCCGCGGGCGACGAGCCGGTCCGCGAGGTCTCCCTGAGCGGGCTGTTCACCGCACCGGACCGCCCGTTGATCGTCTACCACCTCATGTACGGCAAGAAGCAGACCGAGCCCTGCCCGATGTGCACCCTGTGGATCGACGGCTACAACGGCATCGCCCACCACATCGCCCGGAACATCGACTTCGCCATCGCCGCGGCCGCCGACCCGCCCGCCCTGCGGCAGCACGCCCGTAACCGCGGCTGGCATCGGCTGAGGCTGCTGAGCTGCGGGGACAGCACGTTCAAGTACGACCTCGGCAGCGAGGACGAGGACGGCGCGCAGGATTCGACCCTCTCCGTCTTCACCCGGGACCCCGACGGCACCCCTCGCCACTTCTACTCCGTACACCCCCGCCTGTCCGCCGATATCGACCAGCGCGGCATCGACCTCCTCGCCCCCGTCTGGCACCTCCTCGACCTCACCCCGCAGGGCCGCGGCGACTGGTTTCCGCGGCTGGACTACTGAGCGGATGCCGGGGCAGGGCCTGTTTGACGGGTGGGGCCTGTCCGAGGGCGCGGCCCCGGTCGGCATGAACCACGCCTTCATCTCCGGCTATCTGGAGGGCCTGAAGGCCGGCGGCGTGGCGGCGGTCCTCGCCCCGCCCCCCTGGGAGTGCTGCGTTCAGCTGGGTCCCGCCAAGGGCTGACGGCCGCCGCGGCCACCCCCGTCCCACCCTTCGGACTCGGCCCGTCGGCGGGTCGCGGGGTGGCCGGTTTTGGGGTGGTACGGGGGCCTCACGGAATGGCCAACTCCTTTTGGTGTGGCCCGAGTTGTCGGTTGAGGGGACGCCACGCGGGCCCCGTCGGGGAAAACCCGAGTTTTCGCCAAGCCTGTGGGCCGGTTGCTCCTGTGACCTGGTGCGGGTGGGGAGGAAGTGGCAGGGGTACGGGGCGTGCACACGGGCTAGCTGGTAGTTCGGCGACTACCGACTGGTATGCACAAAGTGGCGCAATTCAAGCCACTTGGAGTGCCGCTCTGGGACCATCGACACCTACGAAAATCAGCCGTTCTGACTGCCGTGGGGGGAGTGGCCATGGGGCTGCTCGGCGATGAGCTGGCGTTCGCGCGTGCTCTGACAGTTCAGGAAAACGAGAGCGTGATGGCCCTCGGGATCCGTAAGCGCTATCCCGCCGATGCCCATCTTCTGGCGGAGGGCGACCGGTCCCGCCACGTCCTGATCGTCCTCCAGGGCTGGGCCACCGTTTCCGTGTCGACGGACCGTGGCGCCACCCGGCTCATTCTCGGACTGCGGGGGCCGGGCGAACTCCTCGGTGAAATGGCCGCGTTGGACAGTCATCCGCGCAGCGCCACGGTGCGGGCGCTGGGCCCGGTGGAGGTGCAGCTCATACCCGGCGACGCGTTCCGTCGCTTTCTCGCCCTGCACCCCCGCGTCAGCGGCCTGGTGATCCGTCAGCTCACCTTCCGGCTCCGCAGCGCCGACCAGGAGCGGTCCGCGCTCGCCTCGCTCACCGTGTTGCAGCGACTGGCCAGCCGCCTCGCCGAATTGTCACGGCCCGAGCCCGCCGGCCCCTACGCCACCTCCCGGGTGGGCCCGTTGCACACCGGCACCGTCGTCCACCTCGCCCAGGACGAACTGGCCGCCACCGTCGGCGCCACCCGGGAAGCCGTCGCCAAGGCCCTGCGGCTGCTGCGCGCCCAGCACATCGTGCGCACCGGCAACCGGATGGTGGAGATCCTCGACCCCGCGCTGCTCGCGCTCCTCGCGGACGGCCATCAGGGGTAACGCCCCGCGCCGCCGTGTGTAAACGGCTACAGACGGCCTTCGTCCCGGGCCCGAAGCTGAGGGGGGACGGCAAGGAACAGGACAGGGGGCACGAGGTGGACCACGACGCGATGGAACTCGCCGAAGCGCGCTACGAGTTGGTGATCAGCGTCGACGCCCGGCGGTCCGGGGAGTACGACGACGTGGACAAGCCGCGGATGCGCGCCCGGATCTACCGGGTCCTGGAAGCGGCGCTCACCCACGCCAAGGTCGCGCGGGACGCAGTCCACATGGAGGACCGCGGCGACGGGGTGCTGCTGTCGGTGGCCGGCCGGATCGCGGTGACCCGGCTGCTCGGCCTGTGGATGGTCGAGGTGCACGAGAACCTGCGGGACGAGAACCGCGCCCTGCGCGTACCGCTGGGTCTGCGGGTGGGCATGCATGTCGGCCCGGTCCGGTACGACGACCGGGGCATCAGCGGGCGCGCGGTCGACCTCGCCTGCCGGCTGGCCGACTCGCCCGTCGCCCGGCAGCTGCTGGACGCCGAGCGGGCCGACCTCGTCCTGGTGGTCTCCCAGGCGCTGTACGAGGACGTGGTCAGCAGTGGCGGCAAGTACATCGAACCCGAGCGTTACGCACCGGCCCGGCTGGCGCTCAAGGAGGGCGAGGTCACCGCCTGGTTCCACCTGCCCGGGCGGGCCGCGCCGGCGATACCCGACGGTGCGGATCCGGGTGCCGGTGATCCGTCGGCGGTCGAGGAGACGTCCGGGACGGGCGCTGCTGCCTCGGACGGTGACCCGGAGGCGGACGCGGACGCGGAACTGTATGCGGACGAGGACGAGCGGCCCGGGAGTTCCGGTGCCCGGTACACCGTGCACGGCGATATGTCCCAGCACCGGGAGAACGTCTACCACCAGCCCGTACACATCGGACGGACCACCGGCGACGCCGGTCGGCGGAAGGGCTGAGGCAGATGGCCGAGGAGCAGCCGGGCGGCGCCGCCGAACCCGCACCGCACAAGGCGTCCGACGGACCGCCGCCCGAGGCCGGCAACAAGGCCAGGGGCGAGGACCGGGACGGCAAGGAGCGCGGCGAAGAGGGCAAGAAGGGGGACGGCGGCGGGGAGTCCGCCGACAGCGAGGCGGCGGAGAAGGAAAAGGAACGGGAGCGCGCCGCGGGGCGGTTCAAGGAGCACACCCGCGACCCGCTCGCCGGGGAGGAGAGCGAGGACGGGCCCACCGACCTCGCCGCCGCCTCGCGGGCCCGGCGCGCCACCCGGATGCTGTTCGACACCGGCCGGGACCTGAACAGCTTCGACCGCTCGTTCATCCAGAGCGCCCATATCGGCGACATCCATCTGCGGATGGACGCCCGGCAGTCCACCGCGGGGATGCGCAGCGGTCCGGTGCCCGACGACGAACTGCGCAGGCTGCGCCGGGTCCATGTGGAGCCGGAGGGGTATCTGCGGCTGCGCACCGCGCTGCGGGCCCGTCGGCTGCTGGTGCTCGGCGCCGCGCCCGGCACCGGACGCACCAGCACGGCGCTGTCCCTCCTCGACGAGGTCACCGCGCCCGTGGGGGAGGGCACCGAGTCCGGGGCCGGCCCCCGGGTGCTGCGGGTCGATCCGGACGGCGGGAACGGCGCGGACGGCGGGGTGCGCGGGCTGGCCGCCTCGCTGGAGGAGCGGCACGGCACCGGATACCTGCTCGAACTCGCCCTCACCACACCCGGTGCGCAGCCGCCGGACGCGATGGACCTGGACCGGCTGGCCGCGGCACTGGACGAGCGCGCCTCGTTCGCGGTGATCGTCGTGACGGTCGGATCGACGGCGAACCCGCTGCTGGCCGGGCGGTACGGGATGCTCTGCCCGCCGGTGCCCACACAGGAGTTGCTGACCACCCGGCTGCGCGAGCGGCTGGCGGACGCTGCCGCCGCGGCCGAACCCGGCGCGCCGGACGGCGGTGCACGGGTCGCCGAACTGCTGAGCCGGGCCGAGGAGTTGGCGGATCGCAAGGAGGTCAGGGACGCGGTCGGGCTGGCGGACCTGCGCCCCGCCGAGGCCGAACTGCTGGCCTCGCTGCTGGCCGGGCATCTGCTGGAGGACGTCACCTACGAGGAGTTGCTGGCCGGCTGCCGCAGCCTCGCCGCGGAACAGGCCCATGAATGGTTCGCCGGTGTGGACCGCGCGCTGGCCGTGCCGCCGCCCGCCACGGACGGGAGCACGGCACGGCGGCCGGGCACGGCGGCCCTGTTCCACCCGGTGGCGTTCCGTATCGCCCTCGCCGTACTGGGCGGGGCCTCGCACAGCGCCGTGGCCGCCGCCGCGCACCTGCTGACCTGGGAGCTGTCCGTACAGAGCGATCCGGACACCACCCCCGCCCGCCCGCTGTTCTGCGACGACCCGGAATCCGACCGGGCGCTCTCGCGGGCCGAACTGACCGACGGCCGGGTCGAGGTGGCGGGCGCCGAGGTGGCCGCCCAGCTGATCTGGTACCGCGGTGCCGCCCTGCCGTCGGCGGTGCTGACCGAGATCTGGGACCGTCACTTCCCCGTCCGGGCACCGGTCGTCCGCTGGCTGCGGCTGCTGGCCGACGACCCCCGCCCCCAGGTGTGGATGCGCGCCGCGGTGGCCGCCGGGGAGCTGTGCGTACGGGACTTCGACCACGGGTACGCGGAGCTGATCCGCCCGCTGGCCGAGGCGTCCACCCAGCGACGGAAGATCTTCGCGGCCACCACCATCGACCAGGCCGCCGGCCACGCCTCGCACCGCAAGGCGGTGCGCAAACTCGTCGACGACTGGAGCCGGTACGGGACCAAGTCCCTGCGCTGGACCGCGGCGATGGCGCTCGGCTACGGCAACGCCGCGGCCACCACCGACGACGCGCTCGACGCCCTGGCCCGGATCGGGGTGCGCGACGACGGCGAGCAGCTGGACGTCGCCTCGTTCAACGTCGTCCGCCTGCTGGCGCTCCCGGACAGCGCGACGGTGCTGCGGCGGATGGCCGAGTGGACCCACCACAAGCGCGAGGCGTACCAGGACCTCGGTCTGGTGACCACCGTCCGGCTCGCCGTCACCGACGTGGACGAGGTGCTGCACGATGAACCCGGCCCCACGTCGGGCGACCGCGGCGACTGGCCGCTGCCGCTCGCACTCGCCGCCGCGCGGCCCGAACTCGTGCGCCCGATGGCCGACTTGATGTGGACCGCGCTCAACACCGCGCGATCGCAGGAAGTGGCGATGGACGCGCTGGAGGCCCTGCTGCGCACCGCCGTGCGCAAGGACGGCACGCCGTGGACCCAGCCGGGTCTGGCGGCGCTGCTGCCCGCGCTGATGAGCGAGGGGCACGACCGCCGGCGGCTGGACTGGCTGCTGCGCCGCATGATGAACGATCCGGACAATCCGCTCCCCGACGCGCAGGCGCGCTCCTTGTGGTGGCTCGCCGTCGGCCCGCGGGACCGGACGGGTGAGAGGGACCTGGAGGAGAGCCATGGTTGAGCACGAGGACGCGGCGGTGGCCGGGGGAGCGGTCGGCGCCGGGCCGGCGGGCCCGTTCCTGCGGGAGTACGCGCCGGTGGGTCCCTTCCGGCACACGAGTGCCCGGACGGCCTCGGTGCTGTTCTACCGGAACGGCGGCTACAGCGTGGCCACCGTCTCCGGCATCCGGCACCACGACAAACGGGCGCTGGCCCGGCCGCACACCGTCTGCGAGATCGCGCTCGGCACCTTCGAGACGACGCTCCACATGGAGCTGCCGGCCGCGGGCGGCACCACGTTCTTCAAGGCCGAGGTGGACATCCACTGGACCGTCAGCGATCCGCATCTGGCCGCGACCGAGGTGGTGACCGATGTCGCCCAGCGGCTCACCGCCCCCACCCTGGAGCGGCTGCGCGAGGTCAGTACGGAATTCCCGGTGGCCAAGGCCGAACAGGCCGACCGCGCCATCACCCGCAACTGCGCCGGCGGGCGCTGGGACGACCTGGGCGCCGACCTCGGCCTGCGGGTGCGGCTGTACGTCCGCCTGCGGGTGGACGACAAGACGATCCATCACATGGACGGCATCCGCGATGCGCACGCCTCGGCGGAGCTGACCCGGGTGCACCAGAACACCTTCCGGACGATGTTGCAGGGCGGGGAACTGGACCAGCTCAGCTACATGTTGGCGGCCGAACCCGAGGCGGCCAAGGAGTTCCTGGAGAAGATCCGCCAGGAGGGCAGAGCCGACGAGAAGGAACGGGTCGACCGCCTCTTCGCCATGGTCGAGAGCGGCCAGATCCACTCCACCGACGTGGAGACCCAGGCGCTCCAGCTCCTCAACCGGGGCCGCCACAGCGTCCAGGGCCCCATCGGCGCGCTGCCCGCCCGCCGGGACACCCCGCGGCTGGAGCCGGGCGAGCCCGAGCCGTTCGTCCCGGACTGGGTGGCCGACGAACCGCCCTCCCGAGCGGGGCGCCCGTCCCCGTCGCACAAGGACGAGGACGACGGACCGGAGCCGCCGCGCCGTCGCCGCAGCCGCGACGACGGATGGTCCTGGGCGGAGGAGGACCGATGACCGCCGACGGCGGGGCGCACACCTCCCCCGATCCGGTCGTGACGGTGCCGGACGGGGGTCAGCACGGCCACGACCGGACGGGGGAGCGCATCGCCGAACGGCTGCTGAACACCGTCCGGGAGGACCTCGGGCGGGCCGACTCGAAGGCGGCCGTCCTGCTCTCCGGGGCGCTGGCGCTGCCCGCCTTCCTGATCGGGTGGCACGGCGCGCCCGACTGGCGCGGGCCCGCCGACATCCCGCTGATCGTCGCGGGCGTGCTCTGGGCGGTCGCGGTGACCGCGCTGGTCCGGGCGCTGATGCCGCGCACCACGACGGTCCGCACCCAGGACGGGGTGACGTTCTTCGGCGATCTGCTGCCTCCCCACGATCTGGCGCGGCTGTCCGCCGAGGTCGCCGAGGCCGGGCGCGATCCGGCCCGCTGGCTGCTCGTCCAGGCCGTGGACGTCAGCGCGATCCTGTCCGCCAAATACCGGGCCATCCGCTGGGCGGTGGGCGCACTGGCCCCGGCGGCGGCGCTGGCACTGGCCTGGAGTCTGACCACGCGCTGACCGGTGGCCGGCCCGCGCCGTCGGCGACGGCGCAGCACTACGCACACGACGCACGAGACGAAATAAGGGGACGGCCGTGGGAACAGTCAGCAGAAGACGGCGGGAACGAAGGGGCTGGGCGCGCCGCGGAGCGGTCCGTGTGCTGGGCGGCGCCGCGGTGCTGATATCCCTGCTGGCACCCGCCGGCCAGGCACCGGTGCCGGTGGCGGCGTCCGCACCGGCCTTCAAGGCGGTCAACTACGCGGTCGCCGTGGACGAGTCGGCCAGCCTGGCGCCCGAGGACATGAGGGCCGAGAAGGCCGCAGCGGCGCGCATCGCGGTGGGCGACGTCTCCTCGTCCTCGCATGTCACGGTCTTCGGCTTCGCCGCCGCCGAGTCCGCCGACCAGCGCGCGGTCGACCCGGTGTGCCCGCGGACCACGCTGGACGCGGCCGGGCGCGAGTCGATCGGCGGATGCGTCGGCAAGCTGCGCAGCCGCAGGAAGAACGAGGGCACCGGCACCGACTTCCCCAGCGCGATACGCCAGGGTGTGCACGAACTGAGCACCGGCACCGACCCGTCGACGCCCCGCGTGCTGTTCCTGCTCACCGACGGGGAGATGGACGTCACCGGCAGCCCCCAGTACGGCGACCCCGCGCACCGCAAGGACGAGGGGCAGCGGCAGCTGGACCTGGAGCTCAAGGACGCCGCCGCGCACGGCGTGCAGATCTGGCCGCTGGGCTTCGGGCCCGCCCCGGACAAGGCACAGCTCGACCACATGGCCGCCGGCGGCTACCAGAAGGGCTGTGTCGAACTGCCCTCCGCCCGCCCCCAGGCCGACAAGGTCTCGGGCGCCAAGGACGTCGGCCCGGTGCTGGAGAAGATCTTCGCCGCCGCGCACTGCCTGCGCTACGACCAGGGCACCAGCCAACGGCCGCCCGCGACCCTGGAGGTCGGCATCTCGCCGCTGGCCACCGTGGGCAGCATCGTCGTCGACAAGAGCGATCCCGCGGTGTCGATCACTTACTTCGACCCGAGCGGCCACCAGGTGCCCACCTCGGGTACCTCCCACAAATCGCACTTCGAGCTGGCGGGCGCCGATGACGCCGTCGAGGCGCTGAAGATCACCGACCCGGTGCCCGGCGTCTGGAAGGTGAAGGCCGAGGCCCCCGAAGGGCACCGCTCGCTGCCCGTCGGGGTCAGCGTGCTGTGGCAGGGCGAGCTGCGCGGCTCCCTCACCATGGATCCGCCGTCGCCGCAGGCCGGCCAGCGGGCCACGGTCACCATGCGGCTCCAGACCCGTGAGGGCTACGAGATCAAGGACCCGGCCGACTACGCGGGACTGCGGGTCCGCAGCCAACTGACCGGAGACGGCTTCGCCCCGCAGACGCTGCGGCTCACCGACGACGGCAAGGGACCCGACCCCACGGCGAGCGACGGCTCCTTCACCGGCTCCGTGACGATCCCCCAGAGCGCCAACGGGACGCTGAAGGTGAGCGGCACGCTGACCGCCTCCGGGCTGAGCGCCGACACCCGCAGCGAGAGCGGCCAGGTCGCCCCGGGCGTGCTCCCCGTCACCACCGCGCTCACGCTGCACCCGACGCCGACCCACCCGGGCACCACGCTCGCCGGCACCCTGGCCGTCCACAACGCCGGCAACAGCCCGCACACCCTGCGGCTGTCCGTCGCCGACCTCCAACCCGGCCTGCTCTCGATCAGCCCCGCCGAGATCACCGTCAAGCCCGGCGAGTCCGGCACCCGGAACGTCACGCTCGCCGTCGCCCCCGCAGCCGCCTTCGGCGACCGCCTCGGCGACGGCCTGCGGCTCGGCGGCACCGTCACGGTCGTCGACACCACCGACCACGACCGGCCCCTGGTGCGCTCCCCGCTCACCGTGCAGGTGACGCCGGAGCCCGGCGTCTGGGAGGAGTACTGGTGGGCGTTTGTGACCGCCGCCGCGGTGCTCGCGGTGGTCGTCGCGGCAACCGTCGGCTGGCTGCGGCAGCGCCGCAGCCGCCGCGACCCGTTCGGCTTGGTGCTCCAGCTGGTCTCCGAGGAGGGCGACGTCCTCGCCACGCACCCGGCCGGGCACGGGCACAAGCAGTGGTACGAGTTCGCCGTCGTCGAACCGCACCGCAGCCCGCGCATCGAACGGCGCAGCAACGGCCCGTACGCCGTCCAGCGCAGCCCCGAGGGCGGCGCCTGGGTGCGCAAGCGCGGCGGCGGCCGGACCAGGCTGCCCGCCCGCGGCAGCGTCCCGCTGACCGACGCGCTGAGTCTCTCGCTCGGCGAGGAGACCCGTACCCCCAAGGGCCGCCGCCCACGGCCGTCCCGGCCCGGGAGCCGGACCGCCACGGCTCCCACCGAGCCCACCGCCCCCGAGAGCGGGGGCGCCTACGAGTCGTACCGGTGAGGCGAAGGGCGGGCCGGTGCGGTCACCGGCCCGCCCCGCACACCGCGCCGCGGCCGCCGTGCCGCGAGGAATCCACAGACGGACCGAGGACGAACCGAGGACGAACCGGCCGCCGATACGGCCGCAAGCGGGAGGCACCCCATGAAAATCTTCCAGCCGATGCTCTTCGTCGGCCTGGGCGGCACCGGTGGCCTGGTCGGCGCCGAACTGGAACGCAAGCTGCGCGCCGAGTTGTGCGGTCCGGACGGCGTGGCCCTCAGCCATCTGAGCGGCCACGCGCCCTACCAGCTCCCCGACTGCCTCCAGTTCGTGTACGCGGACTACAGCGAAACCGACCTCCAGCGGCTGCCGCAGTTCAACGTGGACCCCTCGCTGCGGGCCGCCTACGCCCGTACCTCCCGGGCCACCCACAACCTGCTGCCGAACTTCGACAGTTCGCCGGAAGTGACCAAGATGCTCCGGGCGAGCCTGCGCGACGAGGTCGCCGACTGGCTGCCGCCGCGCATCGACGAGCCCAAGGTCACCCCGCTCCACAACGGCGCGGGCCAGCTGCCCACCGTCGGGCGCGCCGCCCTGTTCGCCACGCTCCGGCACAGCCTCGCCCCGGTCCTGGAACCCCTGTTGCAGGCGATCGACGCCATCGCCAAGTCGGCCGGTGAGCTGAGCGAACTCGGCGGCGGCAAGGTCAACGGCTGCGATGTGTTCGTCGCCTTCTCGGTGGCCGGCGGCACCGGCGCCGGGATCTTCCTGGACTATCTGCACCTGATCAACCAGGCGTTCAAGATGCGCCGGTTCGACGGGGTGAAGATCTATCCGCTGGTCGTGATGCCGTCCTCGTTCTCCTCGTCGGCCGGCGGCGGACGGGAGGCGGACCTCAACGCGGCCCGTGCGCTGGTCGATCTGTTCCGGCTGGTGGACGGGCAGAACGCGCCGACGGAGGGGGCGGAGATCGGCGACCTGGACCACGACTCCGGGCTCGGCATCCGCTACCCGGGCACCACCCCGATCCGGCTGCGGACCGGCATCCTGCCCACCGCGTTCCTCTTCAGCCCGACCGCCGGCATCCGCCAGGACGACCTGCGCCGCTCCATCGTCTCCCTGGTGATGTCGCTGATCGGCACCGAACTGGGCGACGGCCGCTCCCGGGGCCGGATGACGGCGGCCGACGACGACTTCCAGACGTTCGCCGCGAGCTTCATCAACCGCGGGGTGCACCGCAGCGCCATGTCGCCCACCGGCATCGGCCGCCAGGGCGTCTCCACCAGCCTGGTGGCCTCCATGACCGCCCCCATGGACCAGCTCGCCGACCTGGTGGCCGGCCGGCTGCTGCGGGAGGCGGTCACCGATCTCGTGGAGCGGCCGCGCACCACGCTGCGGGACACCGCGGTGCCGCTGATCCGGCAGCTGTTCGCCGACTCCCACCTCGAAGAGCTCTGGGAGCGACGGCAGTTGCCCGTACCCGAGCCCGATCCGGTGCCGCGCGGCAGCAAGGCCATCGAGCAGGCGCTGGGCGAACGGATAGCGGACATGCAGCGGCTGCTGACCGACCTCCAGACCCTCGCCGACCGTCAGGCCGCCTCGATGGCCGACCGGTTCGCCCCGCGCCCCGCCATCGACAAGCTCCTCCAGAGCGTGGACCCCTTCCTCGCCGAGCGCGTCGTACGGGGCGTCCCGGCCAGCGACGAACCGATCGCCCGGAGCGGCTTCCTCGGCATGCTCGCCAGCCGCTCCGTCGCCCCCCAGCGGCCGCCGGGGATCGGCGACCAGCCGCCCAAGACCCCGCGGATCAAGGGCCGGTTGGCGGGAATGTCCCCGGCCCGCTGGGGCGACGACGACGTGCAGGCCGCACTCCAGCAGCAGGACCTCTGGTACCAGTGGCGCAGCCGGATCGTGTGGCACGAGGCATGGCGGGAACAGCAGCAGCGCTGGCAGTCCCAGGCGGATGCGGCCGGGACCGACCTCGGACGGCTGGTGAACGCCTTCCGCAAGCACTCCGACCAAGAACGCAAGGTCTCCGCGCAAAAGGGCCTGGAGCTCTACGAGGACCGCACCGGGATCTCGTACCTGCTGCCGCCGCAGCGCACCCTCAACCACTTCTACGAGGACCTGGTCACCCGGCTGATCCGCCGGGAGGGGCTGCGCGAGCACGACGACGAGGCCACGCTGCTGCTCAAGATGATCGACGGGGACACCTGGCGCTCGGTGCACGCACAGAGCCGCCGCAACCCGGACAGCGCGGTGGCGGTCGTCAAGGCGCAGCTGGAGGGCCGCATCACCCGGCTGTTCGCGGAGAGCGGCGAACACCTGGAGGAGCGGCCGCTGTTGCCGTCCATGAGCACCCTGCTGGCCGCCGCGGCGGGCGATGCGGACGCCACCGAACAGGTCAGCAAGGAGGCGCTCGACCTCTTCGGCCGCAAGCTGACCGGGCTGCTGCCGGTGGGCTTCACCCCGGAGGGCACCGGACCGCTGCGGGTGCTCGTCACCCACCCGCGCGTCCAGGCCGTCGACGAGGTGCAGGAGTACCTCGGCAAGGCGCTGCGGCTGCCCTCCGACGCCAAGAACTCGGTGGAGTACCGGGGGGTGGAGAGCGATTCGATCACCGTGGTCCTCTTCCGCAGCGAGATGAGCCTCACCCAGGTGCCCGAGGCCCGCAAGGTGCTACGCCAGTGGGCCAGGGCGAAGGACTCCGAGCAGGCCCAGGACGTCCTGCGCTGGCGCCAGCGGCTCGGCTTCCGGGACAGCTGGATGGTCAGCTGTGAGGAGGACCGCCGCGCGATCCTGCACCGGCTGCTGTGCTGTATGTGGAACGGCCAGGTGGACGTGGTGGACGGCGACACCGCCTCGCCGGACCGGGTGCGGCTGCGGCTGTTCCCCGAGACGGGCGAGAACGTGCCCGGCGTCCGGCTGCGGCTGGGCGACTTCCCCGGCGGCGTCTCCAGCTGGGCGGAGCTGCTGCGCTCGTACGAACGCTGGACGGTCCTCGACGACGAGCGGATCGTCGAGGACTACTGCCGCGAACTGATGGGAACTCAGCCGGTGGGGCTCGCCAGGAGCGGCAGCGATCCGCATCCGCTCTTCGTGGAGCTGGTCGAGAAGATCGCCCCGCGCCAGCTGGAGCTGCTGGAGGAGCGCCGCGAGCGCGGCGGCGAGCGGGTCGAGGGCTGGGTACGGCCGCTGTGGGAGTTCTGGGCCGAGACCCTGCCGGCCGCGCTGGACACCGAGTTCGGGGACCAGCGCGCCATCCAGCCGACCCTGCGCACACTGCTGGAGCACGTACGCGGCGGCACGCCGAAGCCGCGCCCGCGCAAGGAGCTGCGGGAGCCCCGGCGGGCCGCGCCCCAGGACGACGACTGGGGCACCGCCCCGCGCGCCGACCACGGCGACACCCGCAGCGATGGCCATGACGATGCCCGCAGCGACGGCCACGCCGACTCCGAGGACGCCGACCGGCAGTGGGCGCCGTGGGACGACCCCGGCGACCCCGGCCCGTACAGCGACCGCGACCGCCCCGGCCCGTACGGCGACCACGACCGTGACCACGACCACGACCGCTCGCGCCGTAACCCCTGGGACGGTGATGCGGAGTGATCCCGCCCGAGGAGATCGGCGCCGTCGTCCACCTGGACCTGCGCAGCGGGGCCGCGGCGCTCGACACCGCCCCGGCCCTGCGCGCCAAGGTCGCCCGGCAGCTGGGCCGGGCCGGACTGCCGGACCCCGACCACCCGCTGTTCCTCGTCGTCGACACCCCGGCCGGGCTGACCGACCACCAGCGGCAGTACGAACTGCTCGCCTCCTACCGCGCGTTGGGCGAGGTCCGGATGCTGGTCCTGCTGGTGGGCAGCGCGCCCGGTGTGTACGGCGGCGGGGACGAGGCGTTCGAGCCGGACCGGCGGCTGGTGCGGCCCGCGATGCTGCGGGCCTCCGGCACCGCCCTGCTGTGGGCCGGCGATCTGCGCTCCGCCGCCACGGCGCTGGAGCGGCCCGAACCCGACGACCCGGCGGCACTGGCGGTCCTGGTGGACCTGCTGTCGGTCCCGGACGTCTTCCTGCGGGTGCTCGACGACCTCGCCTCGCTGCCCGAGGCCGTCGCCGCGCCCGGCGTGCGGCTGCTGGAGCAGGACCTGCCGCCCGAGGTACGCGACCGGGCCTGGCGCGACGCGCTCACCCGGTTCGCGGGCGAGGACACCGCACTGGGCCCGGATCTGCCGGCGGCCGGCTGGTCCGCCGCGGATCTGCCCGAGCCGCTGCGCGGGCTGGTGGCCGGCCGGGGCGGCCGCGGTGTGCGGCACCGGGAGGCGGGCGGGGTGGCCGAGGACGCGTATCGCGCCTGCGCCGACGCCCTGGTGGAGGCCGAGGACGCGCTCGCCGGGCTGCGGGCCGTCCCGGGACTGCTGCGGCCCGCCCGCCGGATCGCGTTCGAGGCGGACCTCGACCGGGCGCGCCAGGCGCTGGACGACTACCGGGACCTCGTCGGCACGGCGCTGCACAGCGGCTCCGGCACCGGCACCGTCCCCTCGGCCGCCGAGACGGCCGCCCGGCTCGCGGCCCTCGGTCTACGGGTGCCCTCGGCCGGGGGCGTGGGCGAGCGGATCGGCGAGGGCCTGCGGGAGTTCGCCGGGAAGTTGCTGGGGCAGGGGCTCGCGCTGCGCGCGGTCGCCCGCCGCTTCACCGGGCTGGCCGGGCGGGTGGAGCCGGTACCGGGTTCGGCGCTGCTGCCCAGGCTCGCCGAGTTCCCCCACGCTCGAACCGACTCGCGCGGGGGGACCCCCATCGCCGACGCGGTGGCCCGGCGGTCCGCGGCTGCCGACGGCCCGCTGCCGGAACCCCCGGCCGCGCTCCCGGCGGCGGCCCTGACGGGGCTGCTGGGCGCGCTGTGGCAGGGACCCTTCCTGCCTCTGGCGCTCGTCGTGCCGCTGGTGTTCTTCGGCCTGGCAGCCCTCGGCGCGGCCCGGCTGCGCGGCGCGGGACGGCCGGGCCGCTGGGCCGTGGGCCCCTGGGCGGCGGCCCTCGGCGGCGCGGTGGCCGGAGTGGCGCTGGCCTACGCGACCGATCCGCCGCTCTGGCTGAGCGGCACCGCATGGCCGCTGGCCCTCGGCGCCGCGGCGGAGACGGCGCGCCGGCTGTGGCGCATGGCGGCCGACTCCTGGGCCGAGGGCCACGGAACGGCCGTGCTCCGTAGGGCACTTGACGGCCTCGACGCCCTGCTGGCCGAGGCGGTCCGGGAACACTGGGCCGCCGACGAGCGCCTGTACTGCGCCGATGCGGCCCGGTCCGTGGCCGGCATGCTGAGGGCGACCGCCGCCGCCGCGGATGCCGAGGCCGTGCCCGAGCCGGAGCGGCCCACGGCCCCCGGCACGTCCGGCACCGAGCCGCCCGCCGCGGACGACTGGCTCTCCAGCTCCTCGGCCCTGGAGACGGAGTCCTTCCCGGCCTCCGACGACGCCGACGGCGACTGGGCCAGCGCCTACGCCTGGGACGCCGGGCCCACGTGGGACGAGCCCGCCGAACACAAGGAGACCGCCGAGCCCGCCGACCCGTGGGCGGACCGCACCGCCGGGACCCCGCGCTGGCTGGACCGCGAAAGCGGCGAGGGCGGACCGGAGTTGGTCGCCACCCTGGCCGGTGATCTGACGGACGCCGCCGTGGTCGCGATGGCGCCCTACTGGGGTGCCGTCGAACGCGGCCAGGCCGGTGCGCACGCCGTCCGGCGCACCGAGGAACGGGTCCACGAGCTGCTCTCGACGGCCCGCCGGCACCTCCAGCGCAACGGGGTGCTGGCCCCGCCCCCGTTCGCCGCCGCCCACCGCACCCGCGCCACCTCGGCGAGCCTGCTGGGCACCGACCCGCAGCGGGTGGCCGAACTCGTCGGCGCGGACGCCGACCGGAAGGCCGTGGTGCAGCTGTCCTCACCCGAGCAGGGCACGCTGCTCAACCGCGATCCGGAGGCGGCGGTGTGGCTCAGATTCGCCCCCGAAGCCGTGCGCGGCGAGGTCGAGAAATGCTGGCGGACCAGCGGTTCGGGCCAGCCGCACGAGGCGCTGTGGACGGCGTCCGGGCGCTACGCCGGGCTGATCCGGCTCACCCCGCTGCGCATGGGCGTGGTGGACACCGTCCGGCCCCGTCAGAGCCCCGACCCCGTGGACGCGTACGAGCGAAGGGACGGCGACCGCTGGTGACCAGCACCTCGCACTCCGACGTGGCGGAGCCGGGCAGCGCGCAGCGGACCACGCTCGCCTTCACCGCCCCCTCGGGGCGGCGCCGCACCGCCCCGGTCCGTCTGGGCCGCGAAACCCGCCGCGATCCGCTGCTGCCCCAGCGGATCCGCAACGGCCTGCTCGACGACGAGGGGCAGCAGTTCGTCCAGGTGCGGCTGACCGCCGCCGACGCGGCGAACCCCGCCGCGCGCGCCCTGCTCGACGCGGAGGCGGGCACCGCCCTGCATCTGCACCGGGTGCTCGACGACACGGAGTTCGCCGCGCTCTTCCCGGAGATCATCGGCTACGAGCTCGATGCCGCCGAGCCGTTCCTGCTCTACGCCGCGCCGCGCGGCACCGCCGCCGCGCGCACCCATGTGATGTCCGCGAGCGACCAGCGGGTCTTCGCCCGCGATCTGCTGCTGGCGCTGTGCGTGCTGGACGGCCAGGGCCTGGTGCTGCGCGGTGTCTCGCCCGCCACCGTGCTCTGGGACGGGACCTCGGTCCAGCTCTGGGGGCTGGAGGGGGTGGCCCGCGCCGGACGGCCGAGGGTCAGGTGGGGCCGGGCGCCCTACTGCTCGCCCGAACAGCGCCGCGGCGAGGGCCTGGTCGACTCCCGGGACGCGGTGTGGAGCGCGGCCCAGGTGCTCTACCAGCTGGTGACCGGCCGGCCCGGCCCCGCCGACCGGGCGCCCGCCGACCTGGCCGCGCACCGGGTGCTCGCCGGGACCCTGCCGGGCGCGTTCGCCCCGCTGGCGGCCGACCGGCCGACGCCCGCCCGGCTGCTCGACCTGCTGGCCCCCGGCGCCGCCGAACGCCTCGCCCTCACCGCGGCCGCCGACGACACGGGCCCGCACCACGCGGCGTACGAGAACGCGCTGCGGCTCAAACGGAAGGCGGCCGCCGCCGAGCCCCCCGGCGATACCGGGGCGGGCCGGGAGCGGGGCAACGGCGAAGTGCTCTGCCCGTACTGCCTGGAGCCCCTCCAGCTCGACCTCACCTCGCTGTTCGTCACCGACAGCAAGATGCAGTACCAGCCGCTGGACGTCTCGGGCCTGGGCAATGCCCTGCGGCGCCAGGACGTCATGCGCTCCGCCGTCCAGAAGTGCACCGCGGACCCGGACTTCCCCGAGCACTTCATCCCGGTGCCCTACCTCACCTACGGCCGTCCGCTGACGGTCGCGATGGTCGGCCAGTCCTCCACCGGCAAGAGCCATCTGCTGACCCAGATGATCGCGGAGATCACCGACGGCGGTCTGGAGCCGTTCGGCCTGAAGTGGCAGTCCGTCAACCCGGAGCAGCACGCGCGGTTCGTACGGGAACGGGTGCAGCCGCTGCGCAACGGCAAGGTGCTGGACCACACCGGTGGCCTCGGCCTGGACGGCTTCGCGCGCTTCGTGGAGTCCCTCCTGCTCACCGACGCCCGCGGGCAGACCCGGCCGGTCGCCTTCTTCGACCTCGGCGGCGAGGACCTCGTACGGACCGATGCGGCGCTGCGCTTCCTGCTCGGGGTCGACGCCATGGTCTTCGTCGTCGACCCGGCGCTGGCGCTGCCGCTGCCGCAGCTGGACCACGCCCGGGAACGCTGGGGCCTGGAGGTGAACCGGGACGGCGATCTGGCCTTCGGCACGGTCCTGGACCGGCTGCCCAAGAGCGGGCCGTATCTGGAGGTGGCGGCCGCGATGGTGCTCGGCAAGGCCGACCTGCTGCGGTTCCAGCCACCCGTCGACCGGTGGCTGGGTGAGGCGCCGCCCGCCTCGCTCGACCCCGCGCGGGTGCGTGCGGAGAGCCGGGACGTCTATGGGCTGCTGCGCCGGCACGCCGGTCAGGCGTGGCTGCGTCCCTTCGACGCGATCCGCCGCTGCACCCTGCACATCGCGTCGGCCACCGGCGGCCAGGAGGACCGCGGCCGCTATCCGGCGGGTGCGGGGCCCCGGCGCGTACTGGAGCCGCTGCTGTCGCTGCTGGCGATGCACGGGCTGATCGACGTGCCGGGCGGCGCCGAGGCGTTCGCCGTGGGAACCGGGGGATCCGGGGGATCCGGGGGAGGGAAGGCGAAATGAGCGACTTCCAGGAGCGCAGACCGCTCCACCGGCCGGTCGACACCGGCGTGCCCGCGGAGGTGCATCAGGTGGTCTTCCGCTGGGACGGCAACCAGGGCCGCCAGGGCACCGGTATGAAGGCCGTCGCCCACTCCTGCGCGGCCGAGCGCGCCGAGGAACTGGGCCGGGAACTGGGGCCGTTGCTGTGGGTGTCCGGTGCGGCGGCCCCCCGGCCGAGCGTGGTCCGCACGGTCTCCCGCGACGGCGAGGTGATGCTCGTCCAGCGCTGGCCCACCACCGACCGGGGCGGCCGCCCCAGCACGGTCAGCCACGTCCTGATCGGCGGGGCGGGGACCTTGAAGACCCGCCAGTGCCTCGGGCTCGCGTACGGCGGCTGGGGTCACCGGGAGTCCGCCGAGGAGGCCACCGGGGAGCTGCGTCCGGTGAAGTGCGCGGACCTCGACGCGCTGGCCCGCCGGTGGCTGCCGGAGATGACGGAGCGGCTGCCGACCGTCCGGCACCCGCTGATCCTGGTCACCGCGGAGTGGCTGCGCGATCCCTCCCGGCGGATATCGCTGCTCATGGACGAGGCCGAGCCGCCCGACCGGCCGGGCCGGGACCCGGCACCGCTGGTCTACCTGGGCCTGTTCCTGCTCTTCGGCTCCTGGCTGGGGCACGAGTGGACGTTCGCCACGTACGACACCGTCGACACCCATCCGCTGCGGCTGATGTGCGTACCGCGCTGGGAACCGGACGCGGGCGGGCCGGGCCCGCTGGCCCGGGTCGTGGTGCGCCGGCCGGCCGAGCCGCAGTTCGCGCACCGGGCCGCGAACCGGCTGGTCGAACACCTGCTGGCGCACCCGGAGGACGACCCCGGCGTGCCGCAGCTGGTCGGTCGGCTCAAGGATGGTGCGGGGCTGGACTGGGCGCGGCGGCGGGTGCTGCTCAAGGAGGTCCTGGACGCCGACCACCGGGCCGTCGCCGCCTCGCCGGCCGCCCCACCCCGCCGCCCGGATCCGGAACGGCAGCCGTCCCCGCCACCGGCCGACCCGCCTGAGGAACGGTGGCCCGCGCCCCCACCCGAGCCGGTCCTGCCCGCGCCCATGGCCGCGCCCGTGGCGCCGTCTCCGCCCGTGGCGCCCGCACCCGAACCCGAACCGCCCGCACCCGAACCCGAACCGCCCGCACCCGCACCGGAACCCGAGCCGCCCCTGACACCTCCGCGCCCCCCTCACCCGTCACTTCTCCCGTCCGCGCGCCCGTCCCCCACCTGGGAGCCGGCGCCCGACACCGGCCCTCCCGCGGCGCCTGACGACGCACGCGCACTCCACGGGGACCTGTGCCTGTACCGGCGCGGGGACGTCACGCAGCGCAGGCTGCTGGCGGAGCGCCTGCGGGCACTGTCCGACGATCTGCTCCTGGCCGAGTTGCGCTCCGGCGAGCTGACGCCGGACTCCGAGGAACTGCTGCTGGACGAGCTCGGGGACGAGCGCCGCGTGGAGGTACGCCCGATGGCCATGCGGCATGAGCTGTGCACGGAGGTGCTCCGCAACGGCCGGTACTTCACCCTGAACGGGCAGGGCGCGGGGCTCGCTTCGAGGACGGCCCCGGCCGGTCGGGCGGCTGACCTCTTCGGCTGGGCCGTCGCCCCCGTGGCCGGGCACGAAAGCCATCTGCGCGAAGTGCAGGAGCTGTTGCACCGCATGTGCCTGGACCGCCGCCCCGCCGCGAGCGATTGGCTCTGGGACAGCGTGATCGCGCCACGCAACGGCCGGGCCCCGGACTTCCCGCCCGCCCTGTGGCAGCAGATTCTGCGCGATGTGATCCGCCGGAGAGAGACCGAGCCGCCCGCCGCTCCCCGACCGGTCCACGCCGACCCGGCGCCCATCGCCCCCTCGGGGCCCTTGGCCACCGCACCGGAACCCCCCGCTTTCCCGTCCCGGTTCGGCGAGTTGACGAACAACCCCGGCTGTGTGGTGGGGGCCTTCCTCGTGGTGATCGTCGTGCTGATCGCGCTGGTGGTGATCTTCGTCTGACGACGGCATACCGGTGCGTGGCTCCGCGCACCTACGTCGAGTACGTTTCGAGCCGCCGGCCCCGGAACTTCCGGCATGCTCCGAAGCACGTCAGCGAACACGAGGCACAGCGACTCAGGAGGCAACCAGTGGCGCACGACCGTCCGCAGGATTCGGCGGAAGTGGTGATTCCCCCGCACATCTACGGCTTTCCGGGCGTGGGGTTCGGCGGCTATGCGGCAGGGATCCTCGCGCAGAACCTGTCCGCCGCATCGGTGAAAGTGAATTTCCGCCGGCCGATTCCGCTCGGCTCTCCGGTGGCCCTGCGCAGAACCGAGGACAAGGGCTACGAACTGACCGACGCCGAGGGGGCGCTGCTCACGGCCCAGGAGTGCGACGAGGTGGCCGTACCGCCGTCCGTACCCTCCTGGGACGACGCGGTCGAGGCCGAGAAGCGGCACCCCTTGACCAACTCCCCGTTCGCCACCCGCGACTGCTACGGGTGCGGCGGGGACCGGGCGCCGGGCCAGGGGCTGCGGCAGAACTTCTCGCAGCGTCCCGAGCAACGCATGGTGGTCGCCCCCTGGACACCGGATCCCGAACTCGGCCGGGGGAGAACGGTGTTGACCCCGGAGCAGATGTGGGGGGCACTGGACTGCCCCGGCGGCTGGGCCTGCCGACTGTTCAGCGACGCGCCCCATGAGACGGTGACCGCCTACATGGCCACGACCGTCACCAAGCCCGTCGTCCTCGGCGAGGACCATGTCACCTTCGGCTGGGTCCTCTCGAAATCGGGCCGCAAGCACATGGTGGGAAGCGCGATAGCCACCCGCGACGGTGAGCTCTGCGCGCGCACCGAGGCCCTCTGGCTCACCCTCCCCTCGCAGGTCTAGTCCTATGGAACGGAGACGGGAAGCGACGGCCCGGCCGGGGCCGGGGCGCTCCGGCGGATCCTTCCCGACTCCGTCGCTTGCTGTCGCTGGCCTGCCTCGGAGCGGCCGGGAAAAATCATTCGCGCCGCTGCGCGCGGCCGGTCTAGGGTCGGTGTCGTTCGTGACGGTGGCTGCACGCCGTCGTCGGACGCCGTCGTCGTCTGCTGTCGAGCAATCCGGGAGGTGCGTACTGATGACTGTCCATGCGAGGGGCGTTGCCCGCATCCAGAAGATCATCACTGCCACCCCTGTGGTCTCCGGCTGACTCGACTTTCCTTCCACTTTTCGCGCGTTGTGCGCGTAGCCGGGACCACTCTTCCCTGAAGGGTCATCCCGTTGTTCGACCTCGATATTTCCGCTGCGCACCCGCTGACCGCCTATGGCTGGGACGACGGGTTCGCGGAGAGCTTCACCCCCTTTGCCGGGCAGGGGTTCGTGCCCGGCCGTATCGTCCGCGTGGACCGCGGGCGAGTGGATGTCGTCGTGGCCGACGGCGACGCTGTCCGGACCGCCCTGGCGGACACCGCACTGGTGGCGACCGGCGACCCGATGCGGGTGCCGTGCACCGGTGACTGGGCCGTCATCGACGTCGAGAACGGCCGCGTGGGCGACCATCTCGACGGTGTCGTACGGGCGTTGCTGCCGCGGCGTACGGCGATGGTGCGGTCCACGTCGTCCAAGCGGTCCGAGGGACAGATTCTCGCGGCGAACGTGGATCATGCGGTGATCGCCGTATCGCTGGCGGAGGCGCTGGACCTGGGGCGTATCGAACGGTTCGTCTCGCTGGGCTGGGAGAGCGGCGCCCAGCCGGTGGTGGTGCTGACCAAGGCGGATCTGGTGCCGGATCCGGCGGCGCTCGGGCATCTGGTCGCGGATGCGGAAAGCGCGGCCCCCGGTGTGCAGGTGCTGGCGGTCAGTGCGGCCTCAGGGGAGGGAATCGAGGTGCTGGCCGCGGTCGTTGCGGGGGGCACGTCGGTGCTGCTCGGGCGGTCCGGTGCGGGCAAGTCCACGCTGGCCAATGCGCTGGTCGGGGCCGACGTCCAGGACGTACAGGCGATTCGCGACCGGGACGGCAAGGGGCGGCACACCACGACCACACGGGATCTGCTGGCGCTGCCGGGCGGCGGCGTGCTGATCGATACGCCCGGTCTGCGGGGCGTGGGGATGTGGGACGCCGAGGAGGGGCTGGCGCGGACGTTCTCGGATGTGGAGGCGCTGGCCGAGCGGTGCCGGTTCGCCGACTGCGCGCACGGGGCGGAGCCCGGCTGTGCGGTCATGGAGGCCGTCGACAGCGGGGCGCTGTCCCCGCGCCGACTGGAGAGTTACCGCAAGCTCCAGCGCGAGAACCTGCGCATCGTGGCCAAGACGGACGCCCGGGCACGGGCCGTGCTGCGGCGCGACTGGAAGCAGAAGCAGGCCCTCGGGCGGCACATGATGGAGCGGAAGAGGGGCGGGGGTGGGTGGGACTGACGGCGTAACGGACCACCGGAGTGACCACGTGGCCGGGGCCGTTCAGCGTCGCGTCCGTATCCCGCCGGTGATACGGACGCGCGCGGCGCACACTGGAGCCGTGGCGTCGAGAACGATGGACAACGATGGATGACGAGACCCGGTACGAGGCGGTGTGCAGCCGGGATGCGCGGTTCGACGGGGAGTTCTTCTTCGCGGTGCGGACCACGGGAATCTACTGCCGCCCCAGCTGCCCGGCGGTCACGCCCAAGCGGGTCAATGTGCGGTTCTTCCCGACGGCCGCCGCCGCGCAGGCCGCCGGGTTCCGGGCCTGTCGACGGTGCCGGCCGGACGCCGTGCCGGGGTCCGCGGAGTGGAACGTACGGGCCGATCTGGTCGGCCGCGCCATGCGCTTCATCGCGGACGGGGTGGTCGACCGCGAGGGCGTCGGCGGGCTGGCGCGACGGCTGGGCTACAGCGCGCGCCAGGTGCAGCGGCAGCTGACCGCGGAGCTCGGCGCGGGCCCGGTGGCGCTGGCACGGGCGCGCCGGGCGCAGACCGCGCGGGTGCTGTTGCAGACCACCGAGCTGCCGGTCACCGAGCTGGCGTTCGCCGCCGGGTTCGCCAGCATCCGGCAGTTCAACGAGACCATGCGGGAGATCTACGCCGGTACGCCGAGCGAACTGCGGGCGGCGGCGGCCCGCGGCAGCGCCCGCACCGCGGCCCGCACCGCGGCGCGGCAGGCGGCCGGCGGGATCCCGCTGCGGCTGGCCTATCGGGGCCCGTGCGCCGAGGCCGAGATGTTCGACTTCCTGGCCGTGCGGGCGGTACCCGGCGTCGAGGAGGTACGGGGCCCGCGCGGCGGCCGCACCTACCGCCGTACGCTGCGGCTCGCCCACGGCACCGCGATCGCCGAGGTCGACGAGTGCGGCGGCACCCGCATGCGGCGCATCTCGCCCGCGGGGCTGGTGTGCCCGGCCGACCGGGGCGGGGACGGCGGGTGGCTGGAGTGCCGGCTGCGGCTGACCGATCTGCGGGACCTGGCGACGGCCGTGCAGCGGCTGCGCCGCCTCTTCGACCTGGACGCGGACCCCTACGCCGTCGCCGAGCGGCTGGGCGCCGATCCGCTGCTCGGGCCCCTGGTGGCGCAGTGCCCCGGGCTGCGCTCCCCGGGGGCCGCGGACCCGGAGGAACTGGCCGTGCGCACGGTGCTGGGCGGGCCGCCGGAGCGCGCCGCCGGGCTGGTACGGGCGTACGGAAAGCCGCTGGACACGCCGGACGGCGGGCTCACCCATCTCTTCCCGGCGCCCGCCGAGCTGGCCGGAGCGGACGTCCCGGCACCGGTGCGGGCGCTGTGCACCGCGCTCGCCGACGGGACGCTGGTCCTGGACGCGGGCGCCGACCGGGCCGCCGCCGAACGGGCGCTGGCCGCGCTCCCCGGTGTCGGGCCGCGGGCGGCGGCGTACATCCGGATGCGGGGGATGGGCGATCCGGACGTGGCGGCCGGGGTGGCGGACGCCTGGCGGCCCTGGGGGGCGTATGCGCTGCACCATCTGTGGCGCGCCGGGATACGGCCGCAGGGCGACGTCCCGGGGGCCGTACGGGACCCGGACGGCGCGGCGGCTCGGCTCAGCCCGCGATGACCGCGCCCACCCACGCCCCCACCACCAGCAGACACGCGAACAGTTCGACCAGCACGCTCAGGCCGATCGCCCGCATGACCGTACGGGTGGAGGCCCAGGCGTCGCCGTGGCTGCCGAGCCGGAGGCGTTCGAGGAGGTAGAGGCCGCCGACCGCACCGAGGGGGGCGCCGACGACCGGGAGGAGGAAGAAACCGGCGATACCGGCCGCCCCGGCCAGGAACAGCGTGCCGTACGGCGTGCCGACGGTGTGCAGACTGCGGGGCGGGAGCAGCCATTTGAGGGCCTGGCCGAGGAGCAGGACGACGGTGGCGGCGATCAGTACCGTCCAGGCGGTGCGGGTCTGTGCCGTCATCGCCCACCACAGCACGCCGGCCCAGACGATCGGCGGGCCGGGAACGCCGGGGATCAGCACGCCGACCAGTCCGAGCAGCAGGACCAGGCCGACCGCGACCAGCTGCCAGGCACTCATGTGACGGCGCTCCCCCTGCGGGCACCTCCCAGCGAGGGCCGGGGCACCACGGCCGGGGAGGCCCCCGCGCTGCGCTCGCTCATGGCCCAAGCCTGCCGGAAGCCGCCCGTGCGCGCGCTCCGGCGAGCGCCGCCGGACCGTCCGGAACCCGCCCGCGCGCCCTGTTTTCGCGGCGCCCCGCCCGGGACAATGCGCGCCATGACCGACCAGGGGGCACGGCGCGGCCAGGAGGACAAGTGGTGGCGGCAGTTGTACGGGGACGGAGGGGACGGAGAGGTAGGGGCGGACTCCGGTGCGGTACGGGACGCCGGGGCGTGCGCGGCGGCGGACAGCCTGGACGAGCGGGTGAACTCGGCGCTACGGACGCTCACCCCACCCGGGCGGCGGGCACCGGGCTCCACGCCGCCGCCGTCGTCTTCGTCTCCCGTTCCCGCCCCGCCTCCGTCTCCCGCCCCTGAACCGGCCCCGGAGCCCGAGCCCGGCCCACCCTCGGACGTCCCCCTCGCCCACCCCCCGGTGGCCCTCCCCGCCGCCGACCCGGAAGCCCTCGACGACCTGGTCCCCGACACCGAGCTGGACGGCGCCGCCTACGGCTGCCTCACCCTGCGCGCCGTCTCCCTGCGCGGCGACCGGGCCCGCTACCACGGCGAAGCCCGCCGCGACGCCCTGCTCACCGCCCGCTTCGGCAGTGGCCGCGACACCCTGCTCCTGGTGGCCGTCGCCACCGGCCGCCCCGGCCCCGAGGGCTCCCCGCGGGCCGCCCGAGACGCCTGCGCCCGGATCGCCGCCGCGGTCGGCCGCAGCGGCACCCGACTGGCCGAGGACCTCCGCGGCGGCCGCCGCGACGCGCTGCGCTCCGGCCTCCGGCGGCTCACCGCCCGCGGCTACGGCACCGTGCGCGGCCGGGCGCCGGAGCCCGCCGCGGAGCCGCCCGCCGCAGCGGAGGACCACCCGGCCGCCGTGCGCTGTCTGCTGCTGCCGGCCGACCCCGACTGCCGTACCCGGGTGTTCTTCGGCGCCGGCGCCGGCGGCTTCTTCCGCCTGTGCGACGGCGCCTGGCAGGACCTGGAGCCCGCCGTACCGCAGGGTGAGGCGTTCCTCTTCCGGCCGGTCGACGGCCGCGCCGGTGACACCCTGCTGATGTGCAGTGCGGGCCTGGCGCGGCCGCTGCGCGCCGACACCACGTACGCCGACCGGCTCGCCCTGCGGTGGGGCGGCGAGCCGCCCGCCCTGTCCGCCTTTCTGTCCGCCGCCCAGCTGCCCAGCGCGGGCCATGCGGGGGACCGTACGGCCGTGGGGGTGTGGGAGTCGTAGCCGGGCGGGTAAGCGGGGCCGAGAGTCAACGCACGGCGCAGCACCGTCGGGAGGAGCCCCGCCATGCCCAGGCAGACCGTCGCCGAGCAGTTCGTGGACATCCTGGTGCGGGCGGGGGTGCAGCGGCTCTACGGAGTCGTCGGCGACAGCCTCAACCCCGTCGTGGACGCCATCCGCCGGCACTCCGGCATCGACTGGATCCAGGTCCGCCACGAAGAGGCGGCCGCCTTCGCCGCCGGGGCGGAAGCGCAGCTCACCGGCCGTCTCGCGGCCTGCGCCGGCTCCTGCGGCCCCGGCAACCTGCACCTCATCAACGGTCTCTACGACGCGCACCGCTCGATGGCCCCGGTGCTGGCCCTCGCCTCCCACATCCCCTCCAGCGAGATCGGCACCACCTTCTTCCAGGAGACCCACCCCGACCGGCTGTTCGCCGAGTGCAGCCACTACAGCGAACTGATCGCCAGCACCCGGCAGATGCCCCGCGTCCTCCAGACCGCCATCCAGCACGCCGTCGGCCAGAGCGGGGTCGCGGTCGTCTCCCTCCCCGGCGATATCGCCGCCGAACCGGCCCCGGAGCGCGCCTACGAACACGCCCTGGTCACCGCGCGCCCGTCCGTACGCCCCGGTGACGCCGAGATCGACACGCTGGCCCGGATGATCGACGAGGCCGCCACGGTCACCCTTTTCTGCGGCAGCGGTACGGCGGGCGCCCACGCCGAGGTGATGGAGTTCGCCGACCGGATCAAGTCCCCGGTCGGGCATGCGCTGCGCGGCAAGGAATGGATTCAGTACAACAACCCCTTCGACGTGGGGATGAGCGGA
This sequence comes from Streptomyces gilvosporeus, assembly GCF_002082195.1. Lineage (GTDB taxonomy): Bacteria > Actinomycetota > Actinomycetes > Streptomycetales > Streptomycetaceae > Streptomyces > Streptomyces gilvosporeus. The sequence goes on from NZ_CP020569.1 coordinate 7,188,457, forward strand.
CTGCTGGGCTACGGCGCGGCGTACGAGGCCACCCACGAATGCGATCTGCTGATCCTGCTCGGGACCGATTTCCCCTACAACGCCTTCCTCCCCGACGACGTCAAGATCGTCCAGGTCGATGTCCGGCCCGAACACCTCGGCCGCCGCTGCACCCTCGACCTCGCCGTCTGGGGCGACGTCCGCGAGACGCTGCGCTGCCTGATCCCCAAGGTCACGCCGAAGACCGACCGCAGGTTCCTGGACCGGATGCTCAAGAAGCACGCCGACGCGCTGGAGGGGGTGGTCAAGGCGTACACCCGCAAGGTCGAGAAACACACCCCGATCCACCCCGAGTTCGTCGCCTCCGTGCTGGACGAGGAAGCCGCCGACGACGCGGTGTTCACCGTCGACACGGGCATGTGCAATGTCTGGGCGGCCCGCTATCTGAGCCCCAACGGCCGCCGCCGGGTGATCGGTTCGTTCAGCCACGGCTCGATGGCCAATGCCCTGCCGCAGGCGATCGGCGCCCAGTTCCTCGACCGCGGGCGGCAGGTCGTCTCGATGTCCGGCGACGGCGGATTCACCATGCTGATGGGCGACTTCCTGACCCTGGTGCAGTACGACCTGCCGGTGAAGGTCGTGCTGTTCAACAACTCCTCCCTGGGCATGGTCGAACTGGAGATGCTGGTCTCCGGGCTGCCCTCGTACGGCACCACCAACCGCAACCCCGACTTCGCGGCCCTCGCCCGCGCGGCCGGCGCCCACGGCGTACGGGTGGAGAAGCCCAAGCAGCTGCGCGGCGCCCTGCGCGAGGCATTCGACCACAAGGGCCCGGCGCTGGTGGACGTCGTCACCGACCCCAACGCCCTGTCGATCCCGCCGAAGATCAGCGCGGAGATGGTCTCCGGCTTCGCGCTGTCGGCCGGGAAGATCGTGCTGGAGGGCGGGGTCGGCCGGATGCTCCAGATGGCCCGGTCCAATCTGCGCAACATCCCCCGGATGTAGGGCCCGTCCGACGGGTCGGCGTGGGACCGGCCGAGGACGCCTACGCCGAAGCATGGCGTCCGGCCGGATGGGCATGCATGAGCGTGAGGCTGTTCGAGTGGGAGCGCCGGTCGTTTGTTGGGGGCGGGGGAGAGGCATGCGTCAGCCTGTGCGGCGCGAGGGACGGGACGGTCGGCACGGAGCGGGGGAGGAGACCCGTGGCGGGGGGATAGCCGCGCGGGCGCCGGGGGTGCTCAGACGTACGGTGCGCCATGCGGATCTGCGGGCCGTCGGCGAGGTGCGCCGGGAGCTGCGGCAGCTGCTCAGCCACTGGGCGGGGCAGCGGAACGGCGAGGTCGCGGAGGTCGCGACGCTGCTGACCAGCGAGTTGGTCACCAATGCGCTGGTGCATGCGGAGGGCGGCGCCCTGGTCACCGCCACGGTCGGCGACCGGCTGCGGGTGGAGGTACGCGATTTTGTCTCCGGGCGCCCCGAGCCCAGAGCGGCGACCACGGACGGGACGTCCGGGCGGGGCCTGCTGCTGGTTCGCTCGTTAGCGGACGCGTGGGGCATACGGTCCCACGGGGTGGGCAAGAGCGTGTGGTTCGAGCTGGGCGGCGGACCTGCCTGAGCCGGCGTTCGGGGGTGTGGGCCCGGCGCGGTCCGCCGCCACTCACGCGAAGCGTTGCTCGATCGCGGCGAGTTTCTCCTCGAGGGAGTCCAGACGCGGGAGTGTCTGGGTGTCGTCCTCGGCCGTGAGGTCCACCGTCCGCCGTGGCTCGGTCATGACGGCGGTGGCGACCGGGTCAGTGCCGGTCACGGCCTTGAGGGCCGGGCGGGAGCGCACCGGCGGTCCTGATGTGGGCAACGGCTCCGGGGTTTCGGGGGATATGGCCGAGTCCCGGTCGGCCATATCCGTGGCCGCCGCGGGCTGGGTGACGGTCAGGCGGCCACCGCCTCTGCCCAGTCCCCACGAACGGTGCTGGCGGTTGAAGGCCCGCAGCCGGGCCCGGTCGAGCTTGACCTGCTCGCGCCGCCGCAGTCGCCGCTGTTCCTTCTGCCGGCGGTCCTCCCGTACCTCCTCGACCGCCTCGTCCAGCGTGCGTACGCCCTCCAGCAGCATCAGCGACCAGGCGGCGAAGGTTTCGCGGGGCGCCCGCAGCCAGCGCACGACCCGGATCTGCGGCAACGGACGGGGTACCAGGCCCTGTTCGCGCAGCGCCGCCCGGCGGGTCTGTTTGAGCGCACGGTCGAAGAGGACCGCGGCGGACAGCGACATCCCGGCGAAGAACTGCGGTGCGCCCGCATGATCCATGCCGCGCGGGGCGTGCACCCAGTTGAACCAGGCCGCGGCGCCCGCGAACGTCCACACCAACAGCCGGGAGCCGAGGGCCGCATCGCCGTGACTGGCCTCGCGGACCGCCAGCACGGAGCAGAACATCGCGGCGCCGTCGAGCCCGAACGGCACCAGATACTCCCAGCCCCCGGTCAGGCCGAGATTCTGGACGCCGAAGCCGACCAGACCGTGGAAGGACAATGCGGCGGCGACCGCCGCACAGCAGAACAGCAGGAGATACGAGGCCGAGGCGAAGAGGGCCTCCTTGCGGCGGCGGCGTTCCTCGCTGCGCTCCCACGAGTCGTCGGCCGGTTGGCCGGCCGCGCGTTTACCGCGCAGGACCAGTGCCACGGCCGCCGTGACACCGCCGAGCGCCAAGGCCGTCGGCACCAGCCAACCAAGCGATATGTCGGTCATTCTCATTTGGGGAATCCTTGCCTAGAGCGTTTCGGAGCGTCTCGCGTACGCGGTTTCGCGAGGCATCCTGGCGGAATTCCTCCCTCCCCCAGAGGCTTTCGGGGCAAGAGAACGCCAAGGGGGTGCCGGGAGCGGCAGATGGGTGGCGGGAGCTCGAACGCCCAGTTCAACAAGGGGATTTGAGTTCGAATTCGACGGCCGTACGGGCGCTGCGCGGGTCAGCTGGTTGCGGTGAGGCGGGTGATGCGGTCCGCGTCGCAGGTGCGGGGGCAGGTGACGCAGGTGTCCTCGGGGCGCAGCGTGTAGAACATGCAGCAGCTGGCGCGGTCGCGGGTGGGCAGCGCCCGGCCGTCCGGGCCGGTGAGCGTGCGGAAGGCCGCGCCGCCGATGTACGGGGCGGTCGCCCCCGGCAGCAGCCGCTCCAGCTCCGCCACCGCGCGCCGCTCCTCGCCCAGCAGATGCCCGAGGTACCACAGGCCCTCGACGATCTCGTCGGACGCCATGCCCCACAGCGCCCGCGGACCGCGCCGCATCCGGGCGCGGAAGCCCTGGAGCACGGGCCCCAGATGCCCGGCCACCGCCGCCCGCAGCTCGGCGCGCAGCGCCTCCTCGTCCGCGACGACCCGGGCGCCGGGCAGCGCCGCCGCCGGATCGCCGGGCAGGCATGCGAAGGAGCGCGCCCGTACCGCCATCCGGCTCACGTCCCCCCGGAAGCAGACGTCCTGGACGGGCAGGTGCGGCACCCGCCGGTGCAGGAACCAGGGCAGGGTGAACAGCAGGCACGCAGGCCAGGCGTAGCGGTGCAGCGCGAAGCTCGCGACGACGTCGGGGCGGGCGGGCCGTCCGTAGTCCCGCACGATCTGCGCGTCGTCCGCCGCCAGAAACGTGTCGAGGGTCTCACCGCCGGCCGCCAGACCGGCCGCGCACACCCAGTCCGGTCCGCCCGGGGGCGCACCGTCCCACTCCGTCACCCGCAGACCGGGGAACACCTCGGACAGCCGGGCGTACGCGGCGGCGAGGGGCGAGGAGAGCGGCGGGGCGGCGGGGGCAGACGTCATGCGGGAGACCACCGAATCGCGATCGTTAGCAGGTAAGCCTTACCTTATCGAAGGACTCTACCCGTGCCCGCTGAGGTGTGAACCGGCGCCGAGGGCGCCTATGGTGCTGGGAATCGTCCGTCACATTCTCGAGGTAACGCCATGGAGCAGGGCACAGCGGAGCGCGAACCGCGCGCACGCGCGTGGGCGCCCGCGCACGCCGGTTCCGCCGTGCCGCAGCAGCCCGGACGCCGCTCGGCCGTGCCCCGGAAGGCGCCCCGGCCGCAGCGGTACTCCGTGCGCGGCCAGGTGCTGGCCGCGCTGCGCGAGGCACTGGTCGGCGGGGAGCTGGCCCCCGGCGAGGTCTACTCCGCCCCCGTTCTCGCCGAGCGCTACGGCGTCTCCGCGACCCCGGTGCGCGAGGCCATGCAGCAGCTCGCCGGGGAGGGCGCCGTCGAGGTGGTGCCCAACCGCGGCTTCCGGGTGTGCGAACGCAGCTCCCGTGACCTGGCCGAACTGGCCGAGGTGCGGGCGATGCTGGAGGTCCCGGCGGTCATCCGGCTGGCCGGCACGCTGGAGCCGGAGCGCTGGGAGGAGCTGCGTCCGCTCGCCGAGGCGGGGGTGAGCGCCGCCGCCCACGGCGACCGGGCCGGCTACGCCGAGGCCGACCGCGCCTTCCACCGCGCGCTGATCTCGCTCACCGGGAACCACCGGCTGACCCAGGTCACCGATGATCTGCTGCGCGCCACCCACTGGCCGGCCGGCGGCGCCCGGCTGCGCCGGGCCGAGCTGCTGGCCGGTGCCGACGAGCACATGGCGCTGCTCGACGCGCTGATCGCCCAGGAGTACGCGGTCGCCGAGCGCATCGCCCGCGAGCATCTCTCCGTCGCGCGGCACGCACGCTGAGCGGGCGGGCCCCCTGCCGAGGGCCCGGCGCAAGAGGGCTCAGCGGGGCAGCAGTTCCTCCAGTGGCAGCGCCGCGGCATCGGCGGCGGGCCGGGAGAGATACAGATCGGCGTGGTAGAAGCCGTCGGCTTCCTTGCCGGCGGTGGACAGCCCCCGCGCGGCCAGCGCCTTGTACACCGCCCGCCGTTCGTCGCCGTCGGCGAACCGGCGCTGGCGGAAGGTCCGCGTGGTGAGTTTCTGGGTCACCAGTCCCGCGCGTTCCAGCAGCGAGACGATCCCGTCGTAGGAGACGGTACGGAGCACGAACGCGGCGATCCACGGCGGTGCGGTGACGCAGTCGAGGAGCCGGGCGAAGGTGCGCTCGGAGATGTAGCCGACGCCGCCGGTGACGGTGATCAGGTCGATGTCGGCCAGCGCCTTGCGCAACGGCTCGCCGGGGTCGGTGAGTTCGAGGTTGTCGGAGAAGCCGTCGTCGAGCAGGCCCACCGCGCGGGCGTAGTCGACCGCGTGTTCCGCGGAGTCGAGGCCGATCACCCGGGCCGCACCGGGGCGTCGACGCTTGGCGAAGAATGTCCGGTCCTCCTGGGCCAGCAGGTCCGTCGCCGGGGAGCCGGCGGCGCGCCCGGCGTAGCGGCCGTAGAGGTCGCTCAGGGACAGCCGATGGTTGAGCAGCGCGGCGTTGACCCCGTATGAGCAGCACAGGTCGACGACGCCGAGCGGCGGGCGGTCGCTGCGGCGGCGCCGCAGGGCCTCGGTCACGGCGCGGAAGACCGCCTGTCCGTGATGCGGAATCTGGTAGTCCAGGGGTTGCAGAGTGGTGAAGTAGCGGCGCGGATCGGGGCAGTTGTAGATCGCCTCGAAATCCGCCTTGCCCCAGTCGGTCGAGGCGGTGGTTGGGGACACTCCTGCTGCCACGTTGGGCCTCCTGAAAGGCTGTGCCAAAGGGGAGCTGGTCCCCGAACAGCATTCAGGCCCCGCCGCCGCCTCGCACTGCGACTTGCGGCCATTCTCGGGGCGCGTGAGGCGGGGGCGCGGCACCTGTGTCCGAGCCTCGCACAAGCGAACAGCCACCGCACCCCGGCCGATCCGCCGCGCTCACCGCGCGTTTTCGGCCAATCGCCGTGGCGGGCCGCATGGCCGACGACGGGGGGTTGACGGGGAACGGGCGGGTCCGCTTCGTCCGGCCGGGCCCGCCGCGCCTGCCCTGTAGGTCCTCCGCGCGTCCGAGCGTCCCCCGTGGGTCCTCCGCTCGCCCCTCGTAGGTCCTCCGCGCGCCTGCGCCGGGCTACATGGCCGCCGTATCCGGCGAGAGGTGATCGGCCAGCCAGGTGGGCACCCCGCCCATGAGCCGGAACAGCCGGGCGGCCTCGGCGCGCAGCCGGGGCGCGTCCTCCTCCGGGGCGGCCTCGGCCAGGGCGGCCAGCGCGGGCGCCGTACCGACCAGGAAGCCCAGGTCCTCGCGGATCCGCAGTGACTCGGCGAAGCCGTGCCGGGCCTCGGCCAGTTCCCCGTCGCGCAGCGCGAGGCCCGCCAGATGGCGCCAGGTGAACGACAGCAGCAGGATGTCGCCCTGTGCGGTGGCGCCGGCGTGCGCGCGGCGGTAGGCGGCGCGTGCCGCGTCCGGGCTGTCGGTGAGGTGCTCGGCCATCAGCCCGCGGCGGAAGTCCAGCAGCGGGCGGCCGGCCGCGGCGGGGTCCAGCAGGGCGGCGGCCCGGCCGAGCGCGGAGCGCGCCTCGTCGGCCCGGTCGCGCACCCCCAGCACCGTTGCCGCGTACGCGAGGTGGCCGCGTTCGCAGGCCGCGCCGCCACGCTCGTCGTCGTCGCCCGCCAGCGCCTCGGCGGCGCGCAGCGCGTCCTCCGCCGCGGCCCACCCGGTGGCGGTGAACATGCTGCGCTCGACGAGGAGGGCGGCGCGGCGCAGCGCCGCCGGGGCGTGCCGGGCGGCGTGCGGTTCCAGCAGGGCGGCGGCATCGTCCCAGCAGCCGCGGGAGCGCAGCCGCCATACCGCGCGATCGAGGGGATCGTCGTCCGCGTCCGGCCTGGCTGCCGGTACCGCGGGCCGTGTGGGCGGCGGGATCGTCGATTGCGTGGACGTAACGGTATCCGCGGCTTCTGCGGATCCTGGCATGGCGGTATCCGCCACATTGCCCTCCCCGAGCGCACCATTGAGCGGGAATTTGGATGCAGTGGGCGCATCTCAGCACGAATTCCGTGGCCCGGCCAAGGGGGTGGGTGAATGTTTTCACAATCGCCGGGAGGGCGGCCGGTCCCGCCACCGGGCCCCGATCGGTGGCGCCGCAGCGCAGCGGGGGTGTCGCGGGCGGGGGAACGCCGCCCGGCCGATGTCGCCCGATCGGGTACCCCGCGCGACGTACCGCGGTGCGTTCACCCGGGCGGCGGGCCGCGGCGCCCCGCCCGGGAACGCCGCCCGGTCAGCTCATGCGCAGGGCCAGGAAGAAGTCCAGCTTGTCCTCCAGGCGGGACAGATCGCGGCCGGTGAGCTGCTCGATCCGGCCGACCCGGTAGCGCAGCGTATTGACGTGCAGGTGCAGGCGGGTGGCGCAGCGGGTCCAGGAGCCGTCGCAGTCCAGGAACGCCTCCAGGGTGGGGATCAGCTCGGCGCGGTGCCGGCGGTCGTAGTCGCGCAGCGGATCCAGCAGGCGGGCGGTGAAGGCGCGGCGGACGTCGTCCGGGACGAACGGCAGCAGCAGGACGTGGGAGGCCAGCTCCTCGTGACCGGCGGCGCACACCCGGCCGTTGCGGGCGGCGGCCACCCGGCGGGCGTGCCGGGCCTCCTCCAGGGCGCCGCGCAGCCCCTCGGCGGAGTGCACCGAGGCGCTGACGCCGATGGTGAGCCGGCCGTCGGCGTCCAGGCCCCGGCCGAGCGGCTCCTGGACGACGGCGAGCAGGGCGTCGGCGTGCAGCCCGGTGGCCGTGGCCTCGCCGGACTCGTCCGGGATGGCCGGCAGCGGCACCAGCGCCACCGCCTCGTCGCCGGTGTGGGCCACCGCGATCCGGTCCGACGGTTCGGGCCCGAACGCCCCCGGATCGACCAGCACCTCCTCCAGCAGCGTCTGGGCCACCGGCCCGCCGGGGACCTCGCCGCGCTCCCACTCGACCCGGGCCACCACGATCTGCCAGTGCGGGGCGGCACCCAGACCCGGCAGCAGCACCGGGGCGGCCACCCGCAGCCGGGCGGCGATCTCGGCGGGCGGGGCGCCGGTCTGGACGAGTTCGAGCACCTCCTGGGCGAGCCGCCGGCGCACCGTGCGCGCCGCATCGCGCCGGTCGCGCTCCACGGCGATCAGCTGGGTGACGCCGTTGAGCAGGTCCAGACGCTCCTCGGACCAGTCGCCGGCGTCCGCCTCGACGGCCAGCAGCCAGTCGGAGAGCACCGTTTCGCGCAGGTCACGGCCGTCGGAGCGGATCGGGAAGAGCGAGTAGGTGGCCCCTGCGAGGGTGACGCGGTGGGGGCCGCGGCGGCCGCTGCGGGAGGCCGCCAGATGCTCCCCGGCGAGCCGGGCGCCGAGCTCGGCGGGCAGCTGCGGGCCGGAGTCCGCCAGCGTCGATCCGGCGATCTGGCGGCCGGTGGGGGAGAGCACCCACGCTCGCAGATCGAGATCCGAGCCCAGCAGGTCCAGGACGACCTCCGGGCCGCCGCCCGCGGGCCCGGACGTCATCAGCCGCCGGTGCCGGTCCACCACGGCGGCCAGGTCGCCGGCCCGCTCGCTGGAGACCTGCCGGACGACGTACTCGGTGATGGAGGCGAACGAGACGTCCTCGACGACCGAGAACAGCGGCAGCCGGTGCCGCGTACAGGCCGCCACCAGGTCGTCGGGGACCGCCCCGAGTTCGGCTTCGCCGGCGGCCAGACCGGCGACCCCGGCGGAGGCCAGGATCCGTACGAACCGCTCGGAGTCCTCCGGGTCACGGCGCCAGGCCAGGCCGGTCAGGACCAGTTCGCCGCCGGAGAGATATCTGCTGGGGTCGCGCAGGTCGGTGGTCATCACACCCCGTACCGTGCGGTCCAGCTCGTCCTCCCCTCCGAGCAGCCGTAGGCCCAGAGTGTCGGTTTCCAGGAGTGCGCGGAGCCGCATGACCTCGCCCGCCGTTCTTTGCTGTCTTGTGTGGCCGGTGGAATGCCGCGAGGTTTCAGAGCCTCGTCTTTCGTTCGAATCTACAAGACGGGTGGCTTGGCCAGCCAACCGCTTCATGGTTTCGGTGACTGCACCGGGTGGGTGCCCTGCGCGTTCACTACTTCCAACCGCGTTAACAAGACATGAACAGGCTCGATGGAACCACGGACCCCGGTCCGCACCGCGGATCCCGGCCCCGACCGTCAGCAGCGCATGACCCGATTTCGTAGAAGAGGCCACCCATGGACTTCCTTCGCCCCGCCAGCTGGGAGGAGGCGCTCGCCGCTAAGGCCGAGCACCCCACCGCTGTGCCCATCGCGGGCGGCACGGACGTGATGGTCGAGATCAACTTCGACCACCGCCGCCCCGAGTACCTGCTCGACCTGAACCGCATCGGTGACCTGAGCGAGTGGGAGGTCGGAGAGAAGACCGTACGGCTGGGCGCCTCCGTGTCCTACACCAGGATCATGGAGAACCTGCGGGGCGAACTCCCGGGCCTGGCGCTGGCGTCGCACACCGTGGCCTCCCCGCAGATCCGCAACCGCGGCGGCGTCGGCGGCAACCTGGGCTGCGCCTCCCCGGCCGGCGACGCGCACCCCGCGCTGCTCGCCTCCGGCTGCGAGGTCGAGGTCGAGTCCGCCGCCCGCGGCGTCCGCATGATCCCGATCGACGAGTTCTACCTCGGCGTCAAGCGCAACGCCCTGCAGCCCGACGAGCTGATCCGCTCGGTGCATCTGCCCAAGGCCGACGGCCCCCAGCAGTTCTCCAAGGTCGGCACCCGCAACGCCATGGTCATCGCGGTCTGCGCCTTCGGTATCGCGCTGCACCCCGAGACGCGTACGGTCCGCACCGGCATCGGCTCGGCCGCGCCCACGCCGGTACGCGCCAAGGAGGCCGAGGTCTTCCTCGCCGCGGCCCTGGAGGAGGGCGGCTTCTGGGAGTCGGGCGCCCCGATCCCGCCGTCCGTCGCCAAGCAGTTCGCGCAGCTCGCCTCCGGCGCCTGCAACCCCATCGACGATGTGCGCGGCAGCGCCAAGTACCGCCGCCACGCGGTCGGGATCATGGCGCGCCGCACCCTCGGCTGGACCTGGGAGTCCTACCGCGGCAACGAGAGGAGCGCACAGTGCGCGTGACATTCACCGTCAACGGCCGCAAGCAGGAGGCCGACGACGTCTGGGAAGGCGAGAGCCTGCTGTACGTCCTGCGCGAGCGGATGGGCCTGCCGGGCTCCAAGAACGCCTGCGAGCAGGGCGAATGCGGCTCCTGCACGGTTCGCCTGGACGGTATCCCGGTCTGTTCCTGCCTGGTGGCCGCGGGCCAGGTCGAGGGCCGCGAGGTGGTGACCGTCGAGGGTCTGGCGGACTTCGCCAAGCAGCGCGCCGAGAAGGGCGGTTGTGCGTCCGGGGCCTGCGGTACGAGCCTCCAGGAAGCCCAGCAGTGGCAGTCGAAGCCGGCCGACTCGCAGACCGGTGAGAACACCGATCTCTCCCCGATCCAGCAGGCGTTCATCGACGCCGGCGCCGTCCAGTGCGGGTTCTGCACCCCGGGTCTGCTGGTCGCCGCCGACGAGCTGCTGGAGCGCAACGACTCCCCGTCGGACGCCGACATCCGCGAGGCGCTGTCGGGCAACCTGTGCCGCTGCACGGGCTACGAGAAGATCCTCGACGCGGTCCGGCTGGCGGCCGCCCGCGGCGAGAACCGGACCGTCGGACAGGGGGCCTGACCATGGCTGGTGCCACCCGCACACCCACCAACCTCACCCAGGGCGGCAAGACGGACGCCGGTATCGGCGCCTCCACGCTCCGCCCCGACGGCACCCTCAAGGTGACCGGTGAGTTCGCCTATTCCTCGGACATGTGGCACGAGGACATGCTGTGGGGCTTCACGCTCCGCTCGACCGTCGCGCACGCCGAGATCGTCTCCATCGACACCTCCGAGGCGCTGGCCCAGTCCGGTGTCTACGCCGTGCTGACCTACGACGACCTGCCCACCGACGTGAAGAACTACGGCCTGGAGATCCAGGACACGCCGGTTCTCGCGCACGGCAAGGTACGCCACCACGGCGAACCGGTCGCCCTGGTCGCGGCCGACCACCCGGAGACCGCGCGCCGCGCCGCCGCGAAGATCAAGATCGAGTACAAGGAACTCCCCGTCGTCACCGACGAGGCGTCCGCGATCGCCGAGGGCGCGCCGCTGATCCACGAGGGCCGCGACGACCACCACTCGGGCCACGTCCCGCACCCCAACATCGTCCACCGCCAGCCGATCATCCGCGGCAACGCCGACGAGGCCGCCAAGAAGGCCGATGTCATCGTCTCCGGCGAGTATGTCTTCGGCATGCAGGACCAGGCCTTCCTCGGCCCGGAGTCCGGCCTCGCGGTGCCCGGCGAGGACGGCGGCGTCGACCTGTACGTCGCCACCCAGTGGCTGCACTCCGACCTGCGCCAGATCGCCCCCGTCCTCGGCCTGCCCGAGGAGAAGGTGCGGATGACGCTCTCCGGCGTCGGCGGCGCGTTCGGCGGCCGCGAGGACCTGTCGATGCAGATCCACGCCTGCCTCCTGGCGCTGCGCACCGGCAAGCCCGTCAAGATCGTCTACAACCGGTTCGAGTCCTTCTTCGGGCACGTCCACCGACACCCGGCGAAGCTCTGGTACGAGCACGGCGCCACCAAGGACGGCAAGCTCACGCACATGAAGTGCCGCATCGTGCTGGACGGCGGCGCCTACGCGTCGGCCTCCCCGGCCGTCGTCGGCAACGCCTCCTCGCTGAGCGTCGGCCCCTACGTCGTCGACGACGTCGAGATCGAGGCCATCGCGCTGTACTCCAACAACCCGCCCTGCGGCGCGATGCGCGGCTTCGGCGCGGTCCAGGCGTGCTTCGCCTACGAGGCGCAGATGGACAAGCTCGCCAAGAAGCTGGGCATGGACCCGGTCGAGTTCCGGCAGCTCAACGCCATGGAACAGGGCACGATCATGCCCACCGGCCAGCCCGTCGACTCGCCGGCCCCGGTCGCCGAACTGCTCCGGCGCATCAAGGCGATGCCGCTTCCCCCCGAGCAGCAGTGGCTGGCGGCCGGCGAGAGCGCCGATGTGCGTGCCCTGCCCGGCGGCCTGTCCAACACCACCCATGGCGAGGGCGTCGTCCGCGGTATCGGCTACGCCGTCGGCATCAAGAACGTCGGCTTCTCCGAGGGCTTCGACGACTATTCCACCGCCCGGGTGCGCATGGAGGTCGTCGGCGGCGAGGCCGTCGCCACCGTCCACACCGCGATGGCGGAGGTCGGCCAGGGCGGCGTCACCGTCCACGCCCAGATCGCCCGTACCGAACTGGGCGTCGAGCAGGTCACCATCCACCCCGCCGACACCCAGGTCGGCTCCGCCGGCTCCACCTCCGCCTCCCGGCAGACCTACATGACCGGCGGCGCGGTGAAGAACACCTGCGAGAACGTCCGGGAGAAGGTCCTGGAGATCGGCCGCCGCAAGTTCGGTACGTACCACCCCGCGTGGGCCACTGCCGAACTGCTGCTGGAGGGCGGCAAGGTCGTCACCGACGGCGGCGAGGTCCTCGCGGACATCGCGGAGGTCCTCGAAGGCGAGGCGGTCGACCTGGAGCTGGAGTTCCGGCACCGGCCCACCGAGCCGTTCGACCTGAAGACCGGCCAGGGCTTCGGCCACGTCCAGTACTCCTTCGCGGCGCACCGCGCGGTCGTGGAGGTGGACACCGAGCTCGGCCTGGTCAAGGTCATCGAGCTGGCCGTCGCCCAGGACGTCGGCAAGGCGCTCAACCCGCTGTCCGTCGTCGGCCAGATCCAGGGTGGTACCACCCAGGGCCTGGGCGTGGCGGTCATGGAGGAGATCATCGTCGACCCGAAGACCGCGAAGGTGCGCAACCCCTCCTTCACGGACTACCTCATCCCCACGATCCTCGACACCCCGACCATCCCGGTCGATGTGCTCGAACTCGCCGACGAGCACGCCCCCTACGGGCTGCGCGGCATCGGCGAGGCCCCGACCCTGTCGTCCACTCCGGCCGTCCTCGCGGCGATCCGGAATGCGACCGGGCTGGAGCTCAACAAGACGCCGGTACGACCCGAGCATCTCACCGGCACCTGAGCCGTCCGGGGCCCAGTCCCCGGACAACCGGTTCCGGGCGGTACGCGCCTAGGGGTGTCCCTGTCCGTCCTCCTCCGCGTACCGCCCGGTTCCACCGCACCACCCGCACCACCTGTTCCACTCCGCACCACGCAGTCGCTGCCCGGCACTCCCCAAGCCGGGTCGGCACCCCCACGTTCGTCTCGGGCCGTCCCCCGGGTCGTGCAGCCGAAGTTCCGTCCCAAATCCCGCAGTCGATGCGGGTGCCCCTGTGAACCTTGGGAGTCAGGCACCATGACCCAGCAGTCCACCGAGCCACAGACGGTGGCGGAAGACGCGGGCGAGGGCTCGCGTCAGCCCGCCGGCCGTTCTTGGCTCGACCGGTACTTCCACATCTCCGACCGAGGGTCGAGCATCCCGCGAGAACTGCGCGGAGGCATCACCACCTTCATGGCAATGTGCTACATCCTGCTGCTCAACCCCGTGATCCTGGGGTCGGTTCAGGACGTCAAGCACCACACGCTCGCCCAGCCCGCACTGGTTACCGCCACCGCGTTCGGCGCTGCGCTCTGCACCCTGCTGATGGGCTTCATCGGCAAGGTGCCGCTGGCCCTGGCGGCCGGACTCAACGTCTCGGCGGCCCTGACCACCCAGGTGGTCCCCAACATGACGTGGCCGCAGGCCATGGGCATGTGCGTCATGTACGGCGTGGTGATCTGCCTGCTGGTGGTCACCGGTCTGCGCGAGATGGTCATGAACGCCATCCCGCTGCCGCTCAAGCACGCCATCACCATGGGCATCGGTATGTTCGTCGCCCTGATCGGCCTGGTGAAGGCCGGTTTCGTGGCCCCGGGCAAGGGCACGCCGGTGACCCTGGGACTCACCGGTGAACTCTCCGGCTGGCCCGTTCTGTTCTTCTGTTTCACCCTGCTGCTGATCTTCGTGCTGCAGGCCCGCAAGGTGCCCGGCGCCATCCTGATCGGAATCATCGCCGGCACGGTCGTGTCCATCGCCGCCACCAAGTTCGGCGGGCTGACCGACAAGGACTGGGGCGGCGCCCCGCCCGCCCTGCACGGCAGCGCCGTCTCGATGCCCGACTTCGGCCTCTTCGGCCATGTCCAGTTCGGCGGCTGGGACAAGGTCGGCGCGCTCAGCGTCGGCATGATCGTCTTCACGCTGGTGCTGGCCGGCTTCTTCGACGCGATGGCCACCATCATCGGCGTCGGCACCGAGGCCAAGCTGGCCGACGACAAGGGCCGGATGCCGGGCCTGTCCAAGGCCCTGTTCGTCGACGGCGCCGGCGGCGCGATCGGCGGTCTGACCGGCGCCTCCGGGCAGACCGTGTTCATCGAGTCGGCGAGCGGCGTCGGCGAGGGAGCCCGTACGGGCCTGTCGTCGGTGGTCACCGGCCTGTTCTTCGCGGCCTGCCTGTTCTTCACCCCGCTCACCCAGCTCGTCCCGGCCCAGGTGGCCGCGGCCGCCCTGGTCGTCATCGGCTCGATGATGATGAGCGCCGCCGCCCACGTGGACTGGAGCGACCGCTCCGTGTCCATCCCGGTCTTCCTGACCGTGGGCCTGATGCCGTTCACGTACCAGATCACCACCGGCGTCGGCGCCGGAGTCATCGCCTACACCGCCATCAAGGCGGCCCAGGGCAAGTGGCGCGAGATCGGCCCGTTCATGTGGGTGCTGACCGGCATCTTCCTCGTCTACTTCTCGCTCCATCCGATCGAGCAGTGGCTGGGCGTCAAATAACCGCCCGCCCTCTCCCCATCCGTAAGGAGACCGACATGCTGGACATCGCCGAAGAGCTGCACCGGTGGGTCGGGCAGGGCCGCGACTTCGCGGTGGCCACGGTCGTGGCCACCAACGGGAGCGCCCCCCGTCAGCCCGGAGCCGCCCTCGCCGTCGACACCGACGGTACGGCGATCGGGTCGGTCTCCGGCGGATGCGTGGAGGGGGCCGTCTACGAACTGTGCCAGGAGGCGCTGGAGACCGGAAAACCGGTCCTCGAACGCTTCGGCTACAGCGATGAGGACGCCTTCGCCGTGGGCCTGACCTGCGGCGGCATCATCGACATCCTCATCACCCCGGTACGGGCGAGCGGCCGTGGACCCGCAGCCGACAGTGGGTCCACGGGCACCCCGGTGGACAGCACTGCCGAAACGCTCGCCGCCGCGCTGGCCGCCGCCGCCCAAGGAGAGGCGGCGGCGGTCGCGCGGATCATCGAGGGCCCGGCCGAACTGGTCGGCCGCGCCCTGCTCGTCCGCCCCGACGGCAGCCACACCGGCACCCTGGGCGGGCACCCCGCCCTGGACCGCACGGCGGTCGAGGAGACCCGCGCCCTGCTGGACGCGGGGCGCACCACGACGCTGGAGATCGGGGCCGAGGGCTCCCAGTGCGGCCGCCCGGTCGTCCTCCTCGTCGAATCCTCCGTACCCGCTCCCCGCATGATCGTCTTCGGCGCCATCGACTTCGCGTCCGCGCTGGTGAGGGTCGGCAAGTTCCTGGGCTACCGCGTCACCGTGTGCGACGCCCGCCCCGTCTTCGCCACCAGAACCCGCTTCCCCGACGCCGACGAGATCGTCGTGGACTGGCCGCACCGCTACCTCGACTCCCAGGAGCTGGACGGGCGCACCGTCCTGTGCGTGCTGACCCACGACGCCAAGTTCGACGTCCCCCTGCTGGAGCGCGCCCTCAAGCTCCCGGTCGCCTACGTCGGCGCCATGGGCTCGCGCCGCACCCACCTCGACCGCCAGCAGCGGCTGCGCGAGGTCGGCGTCACCGAGCTCGAACTCAACCGGCTGCGCTCCCCGATCGGTCTCGACCTCGGCGCCCGCACCCCCGAGGAGACCGCCCTGTCCATCGCCGCGGAAATCGTCGCCAACCGCCGCGGCGGCACCGGCACCCCGCTGACGGGCGCCCACACCCCCATCCACCACGACGTGACCCGCCCGGTGGGCCAGATCGGTTCGGTGGCCTGACGGCGGGCCCCAGGGCCCGGGACCGGCGGCCCTGACGCCGCCCGTCCCGAAGGCGGGCGCGGCATCCGTGGGGGATGCCGCGCCCGGACGGGTTTCCGGGAAGCGGCCCGCAACCGGCCCGCAACCAGCCCGCAACCGGTCCCGGAAATGGGGATGCGACCCCGGCAGGCCCGAGTTAGCGTCCCCGGGTGATCACGACGACCGATATCCGGGACATCCCCGAGGACCATCTCGACCAGGCCCTCGACCTGGTCCACCTGGTCCACCACCTCGCCCCCGCGGCCCCGACCCGCGACTACCACCGCGAACTGCTCGCGCGCTGCATACGCGTCGGCGCCTACGAAGACGGCCGGCTGGTCGGCCTGGCCGCCGCGCACCACCACCAGTTGTCCGTCCCCGGCGGCGAACTCCCCTGCGCCGCCCTGGACTTCGTCTCGGTCGCCCCCACCCACCGGCGCCGCGGCCTGCTGACCGCGATGCTGGACGCCCTGTGGCCCCGCTGCACCGCCGCCGGAATGCCGCTGGCCGCCCTCTGGGCGTCCGAGAGCGTCATCTACGGCCGCTACGGCTTCGCCCCCGCCACCGCAACCGACCGCATCGAGATCGACGCCACCCGGCCGCTGGACCTGCGCATCGCCCCCGACCCCCGCCCCCTGCGGCTGATGGACCCGGCCGAGGCGCCCGCCCTGCTCACCCCGCTCTACGAGGAGAGCCGCACGCGCCGGGCCGGACGGTTCCGCCGCACCGAACGCCGATGGCGCTTCGAGACCCTGCGGCTGGAGTCCGCCGATGCCGACTCGGACGGGTTCGGCCCCATGCGGGTCGTGGTGCTCGGCGCCCCCGGCGAGAAGCCCGGCGGATACGCCGTCTACCGCACCCGCGGCGGCGAGGAGGGCGGCGGCGCGCCCGGTGCGGTCCTGGTGCGCGAACTGGAGGCGGACGGCGCACCGGCCGCCGCCGCGCTGTGGTCCTACCTCGCCTCCATCGACCTGACGGGCACCGTACGGGCCGGCGCCCGCCCGGCCGACGACCCGCTCCTCCAGCTGGCCGCCGACCGCGACCAGGTACGCATCACCGGCACCACGCCCAGCCTCTGGCTGCGGCTGACCGACGTCCCGGCCGCCCTCACCGCCCGCTCCTGGGCGGCCCCCGTCGACCTCGTCCTCGAAATCCGCGACCCCCAACTCGCCTCCCAGGAACGGGTCTTCCACCTCACCGCCGGCCCCGACGGCGCCGCCTGCACCCCCACCACCGCCGCCCCCGACCTCACCCTCGACGCCCGGGACCTGTCCGCCTGCTACCTGGGCGGCACCCGCCTGGCCCCCCTCGTACGCGACGGCCTGGCCACCGCGCACACCCCGGGTGCCGCCCGCCGCCTGGACGCGGCGCTGGAGACGGAGTGGCTGCCGTTCACCGGGGAGGACTACTGAGGCCGCCGGGGTGGATGATGTTGACGCGGTAGAGGCCGCGGGAACGGGGGAGCGCATGGAACTCCGGCAGGTGCGGTATTTCGTCATGGTCGCGCAGGAGCTGCACTTCGGGCGGGCGGCGGAGCGGCTGCATATCGTGCAGTCCGCGGTGAGCCAGCAAATCCGGCGCCTGGAACGGGAGTTGAAGGCCGAACTGTTCGACCGGTCCGCGCGCCAGGTGCGGCTGACCCCGCTGGGCGAGCGGTTCCTGCCCGAGGCGAGGGCGCTGCTCGCCGCCGAGGAACGCGCCCGCGCGGTCGTCACCGGCCTGGCCGCCACCCGTGCGGGCGTGCTGCGCGTGGGGACCAGCACCGGGATGGGCGTCCACCTGGACCGGATGCTGGAAGCCCTGGCCCGGCTCGCCCCCGACACCGGCGTGGAACTGGTCGCCGCCCCGGCCCCCGAACGCCTGGAGCGGGTAGCGGCCGGCACGCTGGACGCGGCGTTCGTCCGGGGCGACGCGGACGACGGCGGCCCCGCCCACGCCCGTACGACGCGCGGGGACAGCCGCGCGGACGGTCGCGAGGCCCTCGGCTTCGTCCCGCTGTGGCAGGACCCCCTGGTGGCCGCCGTCCCGGCCCGCCACGCCCTCGCCTCCTCGCCCGGCACCGTCGCGCTGGCCGACCTGGCCGAGGTCCCCCTGATCCTGACCGGACGCCGCACCAACCGCCCCCTGGTCGACCTGGTCCTCGCCGCCTGCCACGACGCCGGTTTCACCCCCCTACCCGGCCCCCGTCCCGGCACCCTGGACAACACCCTGGCCGCCATCGGCGCCTGCGGCCCGGCCGACGCCCTGTGGACCGTCGTCTACGCCGCCCACGCCGAGCGGCTGAGCACCCCCCGGGTCGCCTACCTCCCCTTCCGCAACCCGGGCATGGAACTGACCACCTACCTCGCCGTCCACCGCACCGACCCCCAGCCCGGCGTCGAACTGCTGCTGCGCGCCTGCGCGGCGGCCACCGATCTCGATCGGTGATCGCTGCGTGCACGGATCGCTTCTTGGTCCCCCGCCCCGTACGCGATGGACTGAACCCACGCCGGTGAGCCGCCCGGAAAAGCCCGGACGGCCGCCGCTGACAGAGGAGTTCACCCATGCCCGTCGTCACCGTCCAGCAGGGCCCGCGCAGCGTCGAGCTCAAGCGGGAGCTGGTCAAGCAGATCACCGATGCCTTCGTGGACGCGTACCGCATTCCCGCCGAGAGCGTGCAGGTGTGGATCCACGAGGTGCCCACTGACAGCTGGGGCGCGGCGGGGACCCTGACCGCCGACAAGTAGCGCGGGGCGCGCCAGCCGGGCGCACGCAATCCGGCGCTTCGCCCCCCGCTCGGTCACCGCAACCGCCACACTCCCCTTCAGACGAATCGTTCCGGATCAAGGAGAGCGCAGCATGCGGACACCGATGACCATCGCGGACTTCCTCGACCGGGCCGAGCTGGGGTTCGGCGACGGCCCGGCCGTGGTCGACGAACCGCACCAGCCCGCCCCGCCGGTGCCCGAGTCGACCTACGGGCGGTTCGCCGAACGCGTCCGGGCCTGGCAGGCGGGGCTGGACGCCCTCGGTGTCGGGGAGGGTGAGCGGGTGGCGGTCGCCTCGCACAACTCCGCGCGGCTGCTGGAGCTGCTGTTCGCGGTGCCGATGAGCGGCCGCATCTGCGTGCCGGTGAACTTCCGCCTCAAGCCCAACGAAATCGACTACATGGTCCGGCAGAGCGGATCCTCGGTCCTCCTCGTCGACCCGGAGCTGGACGACGCGCTGTCCGGCGTCACCGCGCGCCACCGCTTCGTCCTCGGCGAGCAGACCGACACCGAGCTGATGCGCTTCGGCACCGCGCCGCGCCCTTGGTCGCACCCGGACGAGGAGGCCACCGCGACGATCAACTACACGTCGGGCACCACGGCCCGCCCCAAGGGCGTGCAGCTGACCCACCGCAACATCTGGGTCAACGGACTGACCTTCGGCCTGCACACCCGGGTCTGGGAGCGCGACGTCTATCTGCACACCCTGCCGATGTTCCACTGCAACGGCTGGGGCATGCCGTACGTGATGGCCGGTCTGGGCGTCAAGCAGGTGGTGCTGCGCAAGGTCGACGGCGCGGAGATCCTGCGACGCGTCGAGGAGCACGGCGTCACCCTCATGTGCGGCGCCCCGGCCGTGTGGAACATGGTGCTCGATGCGGCGGCGACCTGGGAGGGCGAGATCCCCGGCCGCGACCGCGTACGGATCGTCTGCGCCGGCGCCCCGCCGCCGACCAAGACCATCCAGCGCATGGAGGAGGAACTGGGCTGGGAGTTCACCCAGATCTACGGCCTGACGGAGACCTCGCCGCTGCTCACCTTCAACCGCACCCGGTCCGCCGACCTGGACCTCCCCGCCGAGGAGCGGGCCCGCAAACTCTCCCGCGCGGGCCTGCCCGCGCTCGGCGTCCAGCTGCGGGTGTCCGCCGACGGCGAGGTCCTGGCCCGCTCCAACACCGTGCTCGGCGGGTACTGGGACAAGCCCGAGGAGACCGCGGACGTCCTGGAGGACGGCTGGTTCCACACCGGCGACGGCGGCACCCTCGACGCCGCCGACGGCCATCTGACCATCTCCGACCGGAAGAAGGACGTCATCATCACCGGCGGCGAGAACGTCTCGTCCATCGAGGTGGAGGACACCATCTTCAGCCACCCCGCGGTCGCCGAGGTCGCCGTCATCGGCGTACCGCACGAGAAGTGGGGCGAGACGATCAAGGCCCTGGTCGTCCTCGCCGAGGGAGCGGCCGCCGACGAGTCCGACATCATCGCCCACTGCAAGCAGCGCCTGGCCGGCTACAAGGCCCCCACCTCGGTCGAGTTCCGCGACGCCATCCCCCGCACGGCCACCGGCAAGATCCAGAAGTTCAAGCTCCGTCGGCCGTATTGGTCGGGCTTGGACCGGGGAGTCAACTGAGGGCCGCGGGCTCCGGCGGCGACGAGGAGTACGGCCGGTCGCCCGTGGCAGGATCTGACCCCTGGTTCGTCGAACCGCCCAGGCCGACTACCGCGAGGAGAGCCACCGATGAGCGGTGAGCAGGAGCTGTCGTACACCAGCGGAGCGGCCGGGCGGCCGCTGCTGGGGCACACCATCGGATCCGATCTGACCCGCAGCATCGACCGCTTCGGCGCCCGCGAGGCGCTGGTCGAGGCGGCGACGGGCCGCCGCTGGACGTACCGGGAGCTGGGCCGCGCGGTCGACGAGGTGGCGCTCGGGCTGCTCGCCAAGGGGGTCGGCAAGGGCGACCGGGTCGGCATCTGGTCGCCCAACTGCGCCGAGTGGGTGCTGGTCCAGTACGCGACCGCGCGGATCGGCGCCATCCTCGTCAACGTCAACCCGGCCTATCGCGTACACGAGTTGGCGTATGTGCTGCGCCAGGCCGGGATCGGCGTGCTGGTCTCGGCCGTGCAGCACAAGACCAGCGACTACCGCCGGATGGTCGAGCAGGTGCGGGGCGAGTGCCCGGCGCTGCGCGAGGTGGTCTACATCGGCGAGGCGGCCTCCTGGGGCGGCCTCCTGGCCGCGGGCGCCACCGTCCCGGCCGCCCGGCTCGCCGCCTGCGAGAAGACGCTGACCGCGGACGACCCCGTCAACATCCAGTACACCTCCGGCACCACCGGCTTCCCCAAGGGCGCCACCCTCTCCCACCACAACATCCTCAACAACGGCTACTGGGTGGGCGAGACGATCGGCTACACGGAACAGGACCGGGTCTGTCTTCCCGTCCCCTTCTACCACTGCTTCGGCATGGTGATGGGCAACCTGGGCGCCACCTCCCACGGAGCCTGCATCGTCATCCCCGGCCCGTCCTTCGACGCCGCCGCCACCCTGCGGGCGGTGCAGGACGAGCGCTGCACCTCCCTCTACGGCGTACCGACCATGTTCATCGCCGAGCTCAACCACCCCGACTTCGCCGCCTACGACCTCTCCTCGCTCCGTACGGGCATCATGGCGGGCTCGCCGTGCCCCGAGGAGGTGATGAAGCGGGTGGTCGCCGAGATGCACATGGCCGAGGTGTCCATCTGCTACGGGATGACCGAGACCTCGCCGGTCTCCACCCAGACCCGCCGGGACGACGACCTGGAACACCGCACCGCGACCGTCGGCCGGGTGCTGCCGCACATCGAGGTCAAGGTCGTCGACCCGGCGGACGGGGTGACCGTGCCGCGCGGCACGCCCGGCGAACTGTGCACCCGCGGCTACAGCGTGATGCTCGGCTACTGGGAGGAGCCCGAGCGCACCGCCGAGGTCATCGACGCCGCCCGCTGGATGCACACCGGCGATCTCGCGGTGATGAACGACGACGGGTACGTACGGATCGTCGGCCGTATCAAGGACATGATCATCCGGGGCGGGGAGAACGTGTATCCGCGGGAGATCGAGGAGTTCCTCTACTCCCACCCCAAGATCGCCGACGTCCAGGTCGTCGGCGTACCCGACGAGAAGTACGGCGAGGAGATCGCCGCCTGCGTCATCCTGCGCGACCCCGAAAACCCCCTCACCCGCGACGAGTTGGCCCGCTACTGCCGCTCCCGCCTGGCGCACTACAAGGTGCCGCGCTATCTGGAGATCGTCGAGGAGTTCCCGATGACGGTCAGCGGCAAGGTTCGCAAGGTGGAGCTGCGGGAGCGGCTGGCGAAGGGGTCGGGGGCGAAGGGGTCGGGGGCGGTGCGCTAGCCGGCCCGGCTGGCTTGTTTCGTTCGCACGGGGAACGGGTGCGGCGCGTACCCCCATAGGGTGCGGACGGCGCGATCATGACAGGATTCAGGCCAAGGGCTCGGCCGTATCGCGCCGTTGCTGCCCCCTTTCCCCACCCCCACGAAGAGAACGGAACTCCATGACGCGTATTGCTCGTTGGGCGACCGCAGCGGCTGCCGTGGTTGCTTCCCTGGGGGCCTTCGCCGCCCCCGCCTCCGCCGTCGGCCCCGACCAGTACGGCGGCTACAACACCGAGGTCTACACCGCGGGCTGCCCGAGCGGTCCCGGCCACCAGGTCGACCCCCACCGGCCCGGCGACCGGCTGGCGATCGACGCCGACGACGCCGCCGCCTTCTACCGCTGCCACCCGTCCACCCGAGGTGCGGCGGCCCCGAAGGAGCATGTGAACTGCGCCCCCGGTGCCTACTTCGACTGGACGCGCGGTCTGTGCGGCCCGGCCCGTAAGGTGCCCGAAATGGGCACCAAGCTGACCGCGGGCCGCGCCGAACTCACCCGGCTCTCGCCGCTCCAGGCCCGGCTCGGCCATCTGAACGCCACCCTGGTCCGGGACCGCGACAACGGCCCCCAGGACGCCATCTGGAACGCCACCCTCACGTTCAAGGACAGCGCGGGCAACGTGCTGTGCGTGGCCAAAACGGACACCGCCGGCCGGGCCGCGTGTGACGCGAAGCGTCCGGTGAACCCCGCCACGACCCTGCTGGGCGGCTACACCGCCGAGTACGCCGGCAACGGCAGCGTGGACGGCACGCTCAACACCCTCGCCCCCGCCACCGCGCGGGGCGGCGTGCTGTAGGGCGGTTACCGCCCGGCACCGTGGGCCCTTCGGCGCACCGTCCGGTGCACCGGGGGGCCCTCAGTGTTCGCGCACCCCCGGCCAGTCCAGAAGCAGCTGCTGGGCGCGCGGCAGGGAGGCCACGATCAGATCGTAGGAGTCCTCGATCATGTCGCGGACCAGCCGGTCGGGGAGGCCGCCGACCAGCGAAACGGTGTTCCAGTGCCGCTTGTTGAGGTGATAGCCCGGCACCACCTCGGGATACTCGGCACGCAGCCGTTCCGCCAGCTCCGGGTCGCATTTGAGGCTCACCGTGAGCGGGGCGGCCGTCAGCGTCGTCAGCGCGAAGATCTTGCCGCCGACCTTGAAGGTCGACACGTCCGGGTGCCGCGGAAACGGGAATTCCTCGGTGGCGCCATTGAAGCCCAGACAGACGGCCCGCAGCGTCTTCGCGTCGATCATCCCCGCATTATCGCCCGTCCGCACGGGCGGCGCGCGGCCGCCGCATCCCCACCCGCGGCCAGCGGTCCAGCCCCCGCCGCGCCTCCTCGGCACGGATCTCCCGCAGCCCCGGGGTGAGTTCGCCGTCGTCGAGCACCCGGAACCCGAGCCGCGTGTAGTACGGGGCGTTCCACGGCACCTCGGCGAACGTCGTCAGGGTCAGCGCCGCCGCGCCCCGCCCCTCGCCCTCGGCCCGGTCGATCAGCGCCCGCCCGATGCCCCGCCGGGCATGGTCCGGATGGACGGACACCTGCTCGATGTGGACACAGCCGTCGACGGGCTCCCAGAACAGATAGCCGACCGGCGGCCCGCCCGGCCCGGCCTTCCCCCGCCCACCCGGCGCAGCCTTCCCCCGCCCACCCCGCCCCGATTCCCCGTACGCCGCCAGCAGCCGCCGCGCCGCCCGGTAGCGCAGCAGTTCGTCGACGCTCGGCGGATCGTCGTCCGCGATCGACGCCATGCCGAGCCCGCGGAAGGCCTCGCCCGCGGCCCGTTCGATCTCCTGCAACGCGGCCAGGTCGGACGCGTCCGGGGTGCGGATCACCACCCGGCCGCTCACCGCCCCGTCGCTCCGTACTTGATCAGCTCGTCGGCGGGGTCGTTGACGGGCTGCGGGGTGCCGGTCAGGTCCATCACGAACAGCGGCAGGTGGAGTTCATCGGCGCGGGCACGGGCGTCGCGGGCGTAACCGGCCAGCGAGAAGAAGACCGGGATCGCCGCGTCGGTCAGGCCGTTGAGCCACAGGCATTCGATATCGCGCAGCCTGGTGGACCGGGTGGTCGGGTCGATCTGGGCCACCACCCCGCCGCCCCGCAGATCCACGCCCGAGGCGGTGCGCTCCTGTGTGCGGATGACATCCGTGAAACCCAGCCACTTCAGATACTGCGCGGCGGCGGTCACACAGTCCCGGGCCGTACGGATGGTGACGGGGCGGAAAACGGGCCGCTGCACGGCGGGGCGCGGGCCGGGGCCGGCCGGCGGGCGGGCGGCGGGTACGCCGGGCTGGGGGTACCCCCGGCCGGAGGCTGGGGGAGGATCGGCCGGCGACGGGGTGGGCGCGGGCGCCACCGGGATCCGCACGACCGTGCCGCAGGCGCAGCCGGTCTCCGGCGCCGGCCACTGGTCCTGCCGTCCGCACACCTCGCAGCGCACCTCCACCCACGAGCTCTGCCAGGTGCGGTGGAGTATCTCGACGGGGATCCCGCCGCGCAGCACGGGCAGGGTCAGCGGCGCGCCGCAGGCGCACGGGAAGGTGGGCGGGGTGAAGGCGTTCTCGCGGCGGTACGTAGGGCACCGCACCGGCACGCTGTCGGCCATATGTGCTCCTGGCAGGTCGGACGGCAGCGGGACGGCGCTGCCCTGGCTCCCCTCAGTCTCCCAGCGATGACCCTGGCTTGTGGTATTTTCCTGATGCCCTGTAAGGGGCCGGTTCGGGCTGGACCGCAACCCTCGGGTTGGAAGCCCCCTCCTCGAGAGGGGAGCGGAGTCGCCGTCTCTCCAAAACCGGCCCTGGGTCGGAATCGATCAGGAGCGACGCACGCCGGGCGAGAACCGGTGAGATGCGAGAACGCGCGAAGGGCCCGGAAATCCGTGACCGTACGGAATTCCGGGCCCCTCGCGGGTGGTTCCCGCCCGGTGATACGAGAGATGGGCGCGACGGGACATCGCACCACCGGACGGAGTCGGGGGCCCACAGGACGAGCTGTGGGCCCGAGGCAGGAGGCGGGCTCCGCGGCGGGGGAGCGGCTCGCCCATCCCTATCGGGCGAGCACTGCCACCGCACTGGTTGTCTCCCCGGCGCCGCGGAGCGCCGCACTGCCTGCCCGTACCGGCCGACCACCCCTCAACGGGCCGACCGGTACGGTTGCGCAAGGAAACTGACCTCCCGTCAGTCCTCGCGCAGCTCGCGGACGCGCGCCTCGACGCGCTTGCCGTAGTCCTGGTCGGCGGCGTGGAAGTGGGCGAGGTTCTTCTCGATCACATCGTCGCGGCCGACCTGGGACAGGCCGCCGGCGATGTTCTCCACCAGACGCTTCTTCTCGTCCTCGGACATCAGGCGGTAGAGCTCACCGGCCTGGAAGAAGTCGTCGTCCTTGGTGTGCGCCGGGGCCTCGTGGGTGCCCGTGTAGCCGGAGATCGCCAGCGGGGCGGAGAGCGCCTCGTTGGTCTGCGCCGGGCCGTCGTAGGAGTTCGGCTCGTAGTTCTTGGCGTGCCGGTCGTAGCCGTTGGTGGCCATCAGGCCGTCCCGGCCGTAGTTGTTGGCACGGGTCGCCTTGGGGGCGTTCACCGGCAGCTGGGTGTGGTTGACGCCCAGGCGGTAGCGGTGCGCGTCGGCGTAGGCGAACAGCCGGCCCTGGAGCATCTTGTCCGGGGACGGGCCGATGCCGGGCACGAAGTTGTTCGGCGAGAAGGCGGACTGCTCGACCTCGGCGAAGACGTTGTCGGGGTTGCGGTCCAGCACGAGGCGGCCGACCCGCTGGAGCGGGTAGTCGGCGTGCGGCCACACCTTGGTCAGGTCGAACGGGTTGAAGCGGTAGTTCGCCGCCTCGGCCGCCGGCATGATCTGCACGTACAGCGTCCAGGAGGGGTACACGCCCCGCTCGATGGACTGGAGCAGGTCGGTCTGGTGCGAGTTGGGGTCCTTGCCCGACAGCTCGGCGCCCTGCTCGCTGCTCAGGCAGCGGATGCCCTGGTTCGTCTTGAAGTGGTACTTGACGAAGAAGGCTTCGCCCTCGGCGTTCGTCCACTGGTAGGTGTGCGAGCCGTAGCCGTTCATGTGGCGGTAGGAGGCCGGGATGCCGCGGTCGCCCATGAGCCAGGTGATCTGGTGGGTGGCCTCGGGGGCGTGCGCCCAGAAGTCCCAGACGTTGTCCGGCTCCTGCTTGCCGGTGAACGGGTCGCGCTTCTGCGAGTGGATGAAGTCGGGGAACTTGATCGGGTCCTTGATGAAGAACACCGGGGTGTTGTTGCCGACGAGGTCGTAGTTGCCCTCTTCGGTGTAGAACTTCAGGGCGAAGCCGCGCGGGTCGCGGGCCGCGTCCGGGCCGCCCAGGTTGTCGGCGACGGTCGAGAAGCGCAGGAACGTCTCCGTGCGCTTGCCGACGGTGTTCAGGAAGTCGGCGCGGGTGTAGGCCGTGACGTCGTCGGTCACCTCGAAGTAGCCGTACGCGCCGGAGCCCCGGGCGTGCACGACGCGCTCCGGGATGCGCTCACGGTTGAACCGCGCGAGCTTCTCCAGCAGGTGCTGGTCCTGGAGGATGATCGGGCCGCCGACGCCGGCGGTGGCGGAGTTCTGGTTGTCGGCGACCGGGGCGCCGGACTCGGTCGTCAGCGTGGGCTTCGACATGGTGACCTTCCGTACGAGAGCGCGGAATTGGCTTCCGCATGTCGGAGCGTAAGAACTGCTCCGACCAAACGTCAACAGTTTGTTGAAACAAAGCGGGGGAGCCGGGAGGCTCGGGGTGGGTGTTCCGGGCGACGGCCGCGCCTGGGCGCGACAGGACAGGTGTCGGCGCGGCCGCCGCCCGGAAACTCGGGGGTGGGGACCTTGGAAAGGAAGGCCCCCTCGCCTATCAGCCTTCGATGGTGTGGCCGGAGAGGCGTTCGACGCCGCGGAGGAGGGCGGAGTGGTCGAGGCCGCCGTCGCCCTGGGCGCGCAGGGAGGCGACCAGGTTGGCGACGACCGCGCCGACGGGCAGGGCGGCGCCGACGGTGCGGGCGGCGTCGGTGACGATGCCCATGTCCTTGTGGTGCAGGTCGATGCGGAAGCCGGGCTTGAAGTCGCGGTTCTTGAAGTTGTCCTTCTTGCGGGCAAGGACGGTGGAGCCGGCAAGGCCGCCGTTCAGGACGTCGAGGGCGGCGGCGAGGTCGACGCCGGACTTCTCCAGGAAGACGACGGCTTCGGCGCAGG
The DNA here is from genome assembly GCF_002082195.1 of Streptomyces gilvosporeus. Classification (GTDB taxonomy): domain Bacteria; phylum Actinomycetota; class Actinomycetes; order Streptomycetales; family Streptomycetaceae; genus Streptomyces; species Streptomyces gilvosporeus. The sequence goes on from NZ_CP020569.1 coordinate 7,215,712, forward strand.
CCTGGATGTTGACGGCGACGATGAGCTGGTTGGCGGCCTTGACGGTCTGGCCGGAGCCGTGCGGGCCGCACAGCACGATGGTCTTGCCCAGGGCCTCCAGGAGGGGGCGGGCGGCGTCGAAGTCGGCCTGCTCGCCGCCGACCATGATCGACAGGACGGCCTCGATGGCGCCGGCCTCGCCGCCGGAGACGGGGGCGTCCAGGACGCGGATGCCCTTGGCGCCGGCGGCCTTGGCCAGGTCGATGGAGGTCTGCGGGGTGATCGAGGACATGTCGATCAGCAGGGCGCCGGTCTTGGCGTTGTCCAGGATGCCGTCGGGGCCGTAGGCGATGGCCTCGACGTGCGGGGAGGCCGGGACCATGGTGATCACGACGTCGGCGTCGGCGACGGCCTCGGCGATCGAACCGGCCGCCGTGCCACCGTTGTTGGCCAGGCGCTCCAGCTTGTCGGCCTCAAGGGTGTAGCCGGTGACCGCGTAACCGGCCTTGATCAGGTTCTCGGCCATGGGGGAGCCCATGATGCCCAGGCCGATCCACGCGATCTTGGGCAGATTGCTCATCGAAATAACCTCTTTCACACGCAAAAAACAGGGGACAGCGAGCGGCGGACCCGGTTTACGGGGCGGCGCGCAGCGGGGCGGGCAGCCAGGCGAACGACGAAGCGCTCGGGGCCTCGCCCGGCTTGTACTCCAGGCCGATCCAGCCGTCGTAGCCGGCCTTCTTCAGGCGGTCGAGCAGGGCGTCGAAGTCCAGCTCGCCGGTGCCGGGGGCGCCGCGGCCGGGGTTGTCCGCGATCTGGACGTGCGCCGTCTTGTCGGTGTAGCGGTCGATGACCTCATCGAGGTCCTCGCCGTTCATCGACAGGTGGTACAGGTCCATCAGGAAGCGGGCGTTGTCCAGGCCGGTCGCCGCGTTCACCGCGTCGACCACCTCGATCGCCTTCGGGGCGGAGACGATCGGGCACTTCGGCGACTCCGGGGCGTTGAGCGCCTCGATGATCAGCGTGCCGTCGACCTCGGCCACCGCACGGGCCGCGAAGGCCAGGTTCTCCAGCGCGAGCCGGTCCTGCTCCTCCGGTGCGACGCCCTCGACGCGGTTGCCGTACAGGGCGTTGAACGTGGTGCACCCCAGCGACGTGGCGAACTCGATCGCGACGGGCACGTTCGCGCGGAACTTCTCCGACTCCTCGCCCGGGATCGACAGGGCGCCGCGGTCCGGGCCGGGCAGCTGTCCGGCGTAGAAGTTCAGGCCCACCAGGCGGGTGCCGGCGTCGTCGAGGGCGTCGCGCAGCGCGTCCAGCTCCGCCTGCTCGGGGACCGGGGCGTCCACCCACGGCCACCACAGCTCCACCGCCGTGAAGCCCGCCGCCCGCGCGGCCGCCGGCCGCTCCAGCAACGGAAGCTCGGTGAACAGGATCGACAGATTGACGTTGAAGCGCGTGTCCGGGAAACCCATGAGGGTCGGCATCCCTTCCGAATGATGGAACTTCTTTTCTGCGTGATGGAACCCTGCCTGTCCGGCTCGGACGCTGTCAAGGGGGGTCCGGGGCAATTTCTGGTGGGCGGGGCGCTGCGCGCGTAGGTTGAGCGGCGTGCGATTGAGAGTGGAGTTCACGACGGAGCCGTTCGACCTGGACGAGGCGCCGCCCCATGCGGTGGTGGCGCGCGAGATCGTCACCGGTGCCGCGCTGGACGCGGTGGACGTCGGCCCGTTCGGCAACACGGCCGAGGGCGACGCCGACCGGGTGCTGGGCGCGGTCACCGCCCTGCTGCGCGAATCCCTGGAGGCGGGCGCGACCCGGGTCTCCCTCCAGGTCAATGTGATCGCGGACGCCGGGCCGGACGCGAAGGACGCCGAGCCGGACAAGGGGGATGCGACGTGACCGAACCCGCCGACCACCCGTTCGTCCAGGCGGTCAAGCCGCTGGTGGACGCGATGGGCGGAGAGATGGTCGCGCCGGACCTGGCCCAGGGCGACGACGTCGTCCTGACCTGGGAAGGGCAGGACCGGGTGGCCGTACGGCTGCCGCATCTGTCCGATTCGCTCGACCACATCCTCGCCGAGCTCCAGCGCCGCCACGGCATGCCGCTGGCCGAGCTGGACCGCAAGACCAAACAGTCGGTGGTACGGATCCTGGAGGCGCGCGGCGCCTTCTCCGTACGGCACGGGGTGGAGACGGTCGCGGGCGCGCTCGGCGTCAGCCGCTTCACCGTGTACAACTACCTGAACCGCGAAAACGCGTCCAAGAGCGCAAACTCGCAGGCAGAAGGCGTGTAGCCGGACGGCCGGCCTCGTGCGGAGGCCGGCCGTCCCGCCTTTTCCCGCACGTCGGCGCTACGCGAGATGAAGCTCCGTGCACGCCGGTCCGTGCTGCGAGCGGCTTTCGCAGGCGCCTTCCTCCGCCTCGCTGGGATTGACGGCGCCGATGCCCATTGCGCGCATCCCGTCACCGAACGACTACATGGACCCGGGTCAGCTCCGCACTCGACTCAGAACAGACCCGATATTTCGGGAGAATGTCCCTGAGGGCACCGAGTGGGGTGAACCGGGCGCGCGGGCCTCTACCGGGCCGCGTATGAGGCCCCGAGTCGCCGTTCGGGCTCCCCGGGTGGCGGCTTTTGTGTCGCCGAGTTTTCAACAAAGTGTTGACGAGATGTTGCTGGAGGTCTTAGCTGTTTCCAGCCAAGCAGAGCTGTCCAGCACCAGGCCACGGAGGCTTCCCGTGTCTTCGAGTTCGACCCCGGGTCTTTCCCGGCTCAACGACGCCGACGACGATGCGGCCTCGGCCGCACTGCACGAGGTGTGTGCCAGCCGGGCATGGGGGAGCAAGATCCTCGCCCGGCGTCCCTTCGCCACCACCGACGCCCTCCTCGACGCCAGTGACGCCGCCATGGCCGAGCTGACCGCCGGGGATCTGGCCGAGGCGATGGCCGGGCACCCGCCCATCGGCCGGCCCAAGCCGGGCGATCCGACCTCCTCCCGCGAGCAGAGCGGGATGGCGGGCGCCTCCGACGACCTCAAGGCGGAGATGCTCGAGCTCAACCTGGCCTACCAGGAGAAGTTCGGGCACGTCTTCCTGATCTGCGCCACCGGCCGCACCGGTGAGCAGATGCGTGATGCCGTCCGTAACCGGATCGACAACGCGCCGGAACAGGAACGGGAGATCGTGCGGGGGGAACTCGGCAAGATCAACCGGATCCGCCTGACCCGTCTGACCGAACGCGCAGAAGGAGACGCAGCATGAGCAGCGAGACGGCTGCACCGACGTCGGTGTCCACGCACATCCTGGACACCAGCGTGGGCCGGCCCGCCGAGGGCGTCGCTCTCACGCTCTCGGTGCGCGCCGGACGCGAAGGTGCCTGGACCGCCCACGGAGCCGGCAAGACCGACGCCGACGGGCGCTGCAAGGACCTGCCGCCCCTGCCGGACGGCACCACCCATGTACGCCTCGACTTCGAGGTCGAGGACTACTTCGCCACAGAGCACGGTCAACCACAGCAAGCCGAGGAACAGCAGGACGCCCCCCGCGTAAGGGACAGCGGAGCCTTCTTCCCGGAGGTGGCAATCACCTTTGCCGTCAAGCCGGGCGAGCACTACCACGTACCGCTGCTGCTCAACCCGTTCGGCTACTCCGTATACCGAGGGAGCTAGCACCGACATGCCCACGATTCTCGGCCAGAACCAGTACGGCAAAGCGGAAAACCGCGTCGTGCGGATCACCCGCGACGGGGACACGCACCACATCAAGGACCTCAACGTCTCGGTCGCGCTCTCCGGCGACCTGGAAGAGGTCCACCTCTCCGGCTCCAACGCCCACTGCCTGCCGACCGACACGACCAAGAACACCGTGTACGCCTTCGCCAAGGAGTACGGGATCGAGTCGGCCGAGCAGTTCGGCATCCACCTGGCCCGGCACTTCGTCACCAGCCAGGAGCCGATCAAGCGGGCCCGTATCCGCATCGAGGAATACGCCTGGGAGCGGATCGAGACCTCCGACGCCAACTCCCGCTTCATCGGGTCGGACGACGTCAAGCACTCCTTCGTCCGCAAGGGCCAGGAGACCCGCCTGACCGAGATCACCTACGACGGTGAGGCGTGGCAGGTCATCTCCGGTCTCAAGGACCTGGTGGTGATGAACTCCACCAACTCGGAGTTCTGGGGCTACATCAAGGACAAGTACACGACGCTGAAGGAGGCGTACGACCGCATCCTCGCCACCGAGGTATCCGGCCGCTGGCGGTTCAACTGGACCGACGACGAGCAGCGGATGCCCAACTGGGAGCGTTCGTACGAGCAGGTCAAGAAGCACATGCTGCACGCCTTCGCGGAGACCTACAGCCTGTCGCTCCAGCAGACCCTGTACCAGATGGGGTCGCGCATCATCAACAACCGCTCCGAGATCGACGAGGTGCGGTTCTCCCTCCCGAACAAGCACCACTTCCTGGTGGACCTGGAGCCGTTCGGGCTCAAGAACGACAACGAGGTCTACTACGCGGCGGATCGCCCGTACGGCCTGATCGAAGCCACTGTTCTGCGCGACGGTGTCGAAGCCCTGATCCCGGTGGATCTGTCGAACCTCTGACGGCTCAGACACAACGCCGTGCCTCGCGGCCCCTCCCCACCCCGCAGCGGGGAGGGGCCGCGAAACCCGAGGGGAACGACCCATGGCACAGCAAGAGCAAGCCCCGCACCACCCCTGTCCACCGGTGCACCCGGTGGACGAAAAGCCGGCGGCCAAGCGGCTCGTCCCTGCCGCACTCCAGCACATCGCTGCCATGTACGCCGGTGTCGTCACCCCTCCGCTCATCATCGGCCAGGCCGTCGGCCTGGACACCGCCGGCCGCACCCGGCTGATCGCCGCGAGCCTGCTGATCGCCGGGCTCGCCACGCTCCTCCAGACACTCGGCATTCGCCGATTCGCCGGCAACCGCCTGCCGTTCGTCAACGCGGCCAGCTCCGCCGGCATCACCCCGATGCTGGCCATCGCCGAGACCACCGCCAAAGGCCACCAACTCCCCGCGATCTACGGGGCGGTGATGGTCGCCGGGGTCTTCTGCCTCGCGGTCGGCCCGTTCTTCGGGAAACTGCTGCGCTTCTTCCCGCCGCTGGTCACCGGCGTGGTGATCACCCTCATCGGGGTCACCCTGATGCCCGTACCGGTCGGCTGGGCCCAGGGCGGCGACAAGCACGCCGCCGACTTCGGCGCCATGAGCAACCTGGCGCTCGCCGCCTTCACCCTCGTCGTCATCCTGCTCATCCAGCGCTTCACCCAGGGCTTCGTCAAGCAGATCGCGCTGCTGATCGGTCTGGTCGCCGGCACGCTGGCCGCGATCCCCTTCGGGATGGCGAGCTTCGACGCGCTGCGCTCGGCCCCCCTCGCCGCACTGCCCGCGCCGTTCGCCTTCGGACCGCCGGAGTTCCAGCCGGCCGCGATCCTCTCGCTGTGCATCGTGATGCTGGTGCTGATGACGGAGTCCTCGGCCGGCATGCTGGCCCTCGGCGAGATCTGCGAGCGGCCCACCACCGCCGCCACCCTCACCCGCGGACTGCGCACCGACGGCATCGCCACCCTTTTGGGCCCTGTGTTCGGCGGCTTCCCGACCAGCGCCTTCGCACAGAATGTCGGCGTGGTGTCCCTGACCCGAGTCCGCAGCCGGTACGTCGTCGCCCTCGCCGGCGCCGCGCTCCTGGTCCTCGGCGCCTTCCCCGTCCTGGGCGCCGTGGTCTCCCTGGTGCCGATGCCGGTGCTCGGCGGCGCGGGTATCGTCCTCTTCGGCTCGATCGCGGTCAGCGGTATCCGTACGCTCTCCGAGGCCGGACTCGACGACAGCTCCAACATCATCCTGGTGGCGGTGTCGCTCGGCGCAGGCATCATCCCGCTCGCCGCGCCGACCTTCTACGCCGACTTCCCCGCCTGGGCACAGACCGTGCTCGGCTCCGGCATCAGCGCCGGCGCCCTGGTCGCGGTCGCGCTCAACCTGTTCTTCCACCATCTCGGCACCCGGAGCACCCCACGGGCAGCGGTACTGTCAGCCGCCTCGTCCGGCTCCGGAACTCAAATCCCCTAGGGCCATGCCGTGCCCAACCGCCAGTCACCGAAAGCGAAAGTAGGAAGCAAAATGGCTGCATCGGCATCCCCTGACAGCGCGGTGAAGCAGCGCATCGTCATCGAGAACGCTGCCATCGCGACCGTCGACGCCCAGGACACCGAATACGCCACCGGCTACGTGGTCGTCGCGGACAACATCATCGAGTCGCTCGGCGCGGGCAAGGCCCCCGAGGGCCTGGAGAACGTCGTCCGCCGCATCGATGCCACCGGGCACCTGGTCACCCCCGGACTGATCAACACCCATCACCACTTCTACCAGTGGATCACCCGGGGCCTGGCCACCGACCACAACCTCTTCAACTGGCTGGTCGCGCTCTACCCGACCTGGGCCCGGATCGACGCCGAGATGCTCGCCGCCGCCACCCAGGGCTCGCTCGGCATGATGGTCAAGGGCGGCGTCACCACCGCCTCCGACCACCACTACGTCTTCCCGCAGGGCTCCGGCGACCTCGTCGGCGCCGAACTGGCCGCGGCCGCCGAGATCGGCGCCCGGATCACCCTGGCCCGCGGCTCCATGGACCGCAGCGAGAAGGACGGCGGCCTGCCCCCGGACTTCGCCGTCGAGACCACCGAAGGCGCCCTGCTGGGCACCGAGGAGGCCATCGACACGTACCACGACGCCTCCTTCGGCTCGATGGTGCACATCGCCGCCGCGCCCTGTTCGCCGTTCTCCATCTCCACCGAGCTGCTGCGCGAGGGTGCCGCGCTCGCCCGCCGCAAGGGCGTCCGCATGCACACCCACGGCTCGGAGACCGTGGAGGAGGAGAAGTTCTGCCACGAGCTGTTCGGCATGGGCCCGACCGACTACTTCGAGTCGACCGGCTGGCTCGGTGAGGACGTGTGGATGGCGCACTGCGTCCACATGAACGACTCCGACATCGCCGCCTTCGCCCGTACCAAGACCGGTGTGGCGCACTGCCCCTCCTCCAACGCCCGTCTGGCGGCCGGTATCGCCCGCGTCCCCGACATGCTCGCCGCCGGCGTCCCGGTCGGCCTCGGCGTGGACGGCACCGCCTCCAACGAATCCGGCGAACTCCACACCGAACTGCGCAACGCGCTCCTGATCAACCGCCTCGGCGCCCACCGGGAGGCCGCGCTCAACGCCCGCAAGGCGCTGCGGCTGGGCACCTACGGCGGCGCCCAGGTCCTGGGCCGTACGGCCGAGATCGGCTCCCTGGAGGCCGGCAAGCTCGCCGACCTGGTCCTGTGGAAGCTCGACGGCCTGGGCCACTCCTCCATCGCCGACCCGGTCACCGCCCTCGTCTTCGGCGCGGCGGCCCCCGTGACCCTCTCCCTGGTCAACGGCAAGCCGGTCGTCGAGGACGACCACCTGACCAACGTCGACGAGGACGCCATCGCGCGCACCGCCCGCGCCGAGGCCCAGCGTCTGGCCCGTATCGCCGCCGAGGGCTGATCCCCTCGGAAGCACCACCCCAGACTCGGCCGGGAGGGACGGCTCCCGGCTGAGCTTGCGGATCCGAGCGGGATCCGCAAGCGCCCGACCCCGGGGGTACGGGGATCACCACCATGGTGGTCCTTCGTACCCCTGGGTCCGGGTACCCACCCCGGCGGTTGACCGTCCGTCACCGCCCGCGCCACAAGCGCCGCACCGACACCACGCTCACCAGCGCGACTTCTCGCACCACCGCACCACATGGCAAGACCTCCGTGACAGCCTCGCCTCGCCGGCCGCCGGCGACGCAGAAAATCGAAGGAGGCCCGCAGTGGCCGCAATCACCGGGCAGAAGTCGGAGGAGGACCGGAAGCATCCGGTCGATCAGACCCTCCCGCCCTTCAAGATGTTCACCAGCGGCCTACAGCATGTGGCCGCGATGTATGCGGGCGTGGTGGCCCCGCCGATGATCGTGGGACCGGCCTGTGGGCTGAGCCCCACCGAGACCGCGTTCCTGATGGGCGCCAGCCTCTTCACCGCCGGGATAGCCACCCTGCTCCAGACCCTCGGGTTCTGGAAGGTCGGCGCCAAACTCCCCTTCGTCAACGGCGTCTCCTTCGCCGGTGTGACGCCGATGGTCGCCATCGGCAAGGCCCAGAGCCCGCACGACGCGCTGCCGATCATCTTCGGCGCGGTGATGGTCGCCGGTGTGCTCGGCTTCGTCCTCGCCCCCTACTTCTCCAAGCTCGTCCGCTTCTTCCCCCCGGTCGTCACCGGCACCGTCATCACCCTGATCGGTGTCTCCCTCCTGCCCGTGGCCTTCAACTGGTCCCAGGGAGGCAACGACCGGGCCCCCGACTACGGTTCCCTGACCAACATCGGCATGGCCGCGCTGACGTTCGTGATCGTGCTGGTGCTGCGCAAGGTGCTGCGCGGATTCCTCCAGCAGATCGCGATCCTGCTCGGCCTGATCGCCGGCACCCTGATCGCCATCCCCGTGGGCATCACCGACTTCGGCGCCCTGGCCAAGGCGAACCTCGTCGGCTTCCCGACGCCCTTCCACTTCGGCGCCCCGCAGTTCGACCTCGCCGCGATCATCTCGATGTGCATCGTGATGCTGGTGTGTATGACCGAGTCGACGGCGGACATGCTCGCCCTCGGCAAGATCGTCGGCCGCCCGGCGGACGAGCGCACCATCGAGGGCGGCCTGCGCGCCGACACCCTCGGCAGCGCCCTCAGCCCGCTCTTCAACGGCTTCGCCAACAGCGCCTTCGCCCAGAACATCGGCCTGGTCGCGATGACCAAGGTCCGCAGCCGCTTCGTCGTCGCCACCGGCGGCGTCATCCTCGTCGTGCTCGGCCTGTCCCCGGTCGCCGCCTCGATCATCTCCCTCGTCCCGCTGCCCGTCCTGGGCGGCGCCGGCATCGTGCTGTTCGGCTCGGTGGCCGCCAGCGGCATCCAGACGCTGGCCGGTGCCGCCATGGAGAAGGGCGAGAACTCCCTGATCGTCGCGGCCGCCGTCGGCATCGGCCTGATCCCGATCGCGGCGCCGGACTTCTACCACAACCTGCCCAAGGACATGCTGGTCATCCTGGACTCCGGCATCAGCACCGGCTGCCTGGTGGCGATCGTCCTCAACCTCGCGTTCAACCACTTCGGCAAGGGCGGGGACGGGGCGCAGGCCGATACGGGCGCGATGACGGCGGAGGCGCAGGCCGGTGCTGACGTCGTCGCCGACGCGGCCGATGGACTCGACGCCGCCACACCTCCTGAGGCCGAGGCGACCATTCCCCAACAGGCCGACCGCCGCGCCAAGGACCCCGGTTCCGGCGAACCGGCCTCGGCGCCCACGCCCTGACCGATGAACAGCCGATTACCCCGGCCGCCCGACCGACGTCCCCCACCCGCCCCTGACGCCGACAACGGCCCGTAGCAGACGGCAACTGCCGCTCCGCTACGGGCCGTTGAAGCATGTGCGGGGACGCCGTCCCGGATCACCCGATGTGGTAACCGTCCCCGTACACCTTCCAGTCCAGCGGCGTGTGCAGATCGAGATTGCCCCGCTGGAGGAACACCCGCTGCTCGGTGTCCACCCGGCTGGTGTCGCTGTGCGCCTCCTCCTGCTTCATCGCCCACACCCGCGCGTCGAGGAAGGCGTTCAGATACGTCTTCTCGTCGCCGCCCTGGGCCGGCGGCTTCGCCTGGGCCAGCGCGCGCTTGCGGATGCTGGGGAAGCTCGTCCTGTCGTCACCGTCGCCGTGCATCACGATCGCGTCGTAGTACGCGAACTGCCCCAGCACACCGATGCCGTCGGCCTTGCCCTGCTTGACCGCGGGGTTGAAGTACACCCGGTCGCGCTCGTCGTTCTGCGCCTTCTGGAACTCGGGGTCCTGGGCGGCCTTCTTCCAGTCCTTGGGGTAGTCGGGGTCCAGCCCGTCGTGCGAGTCGCTGCCGTCCACCTTGCGCAGCGCGGGCAGATACTTCGCCAGGACGTTGTCCGGCTTGCGCTTCGTGTAGAGCTCGACGAGTTCGAGCATGTCGTGCGTACCGGAGCAGAAGCCGATGATCCCGCCGGTGTAACCCCGTCCGTCGCCGATGTCCTCGATGTAGCGGTACTGGGCCTTCCAGTCCAGTGAGGAGTTCTCGGCGCTGGAGACCAGCTGCATGGCGATCTCCTTCTTCGCCGGGTCGTCGAGGCCGGTCGCGGCCCGTGCGGCGGGGGCCGCCCGGTGGGCCGCGGCGGGAGCGTGGTGCGCGGCGGGGGCCTCGGTGGTGGCGACGGCGGTGGCCGGGACGGCGAGCAGGGCGAGGCCGAGAGCGGTACGGACGGCGGCCTTGGGCAGGCCGCTGCCGCGTGAGCGGTGGTCTGTCGATCGGGTGCGCATGGAGTCCTCCAGTCCGGAGCGAGCCATGGGGGTCCGTGGGGGGTCCCCAATCGTTAGGAAGCTTTCCTACCAGACTTGACGCATGGCGTGAACCCGTCACGCGCTCAACGGCCGGGCGGCGACCCCCGGTTCAGCCTTGCCGTTGCGCCCGTCCGCCCAACAACCCCTCCAGCAGATCCCGGAGATCCGGCACCGGGTCGAACTCCTCATCAGGGAAGACGAGTTGATGCAGCACCACGCCGTCGAGGTGATCGAGTAGCATCCGCCCGTGCCGCTCCGGAGCCTCGGAGCCGAAGCGGCCCACCCATTCGGCGCTCCAGGCGAGCACCGCCTGCCGCCCCCGCGCCAGGGGCCCGCGCAGCTCGGGCCGGGCCGTGGACTCCAGGAACAGCGCATACCGGGCGGCCGTCAGCGACCGGCCGGGCCCCGTGGCATACCGGACGAACGCCGCCATCGCCTCGGCAAGTTCACCGGGATCGGCCGGATCGATACCGGCCGCGAAGGACTCCCATTCCCGCCGCTCCAGGGCCTGGAGATGGTCGACGATGCCCTCGATGAGCGCCGCGCGATTGCGGAAGTAGTTGGACGCGGTACCGGTGGGAACCCGCGCGGCGCTGTCCACGGCCTGATACGTCAGCCCCCGCAGCCCCTCGGCCCCCAGCACCTCGACCGCCGCCCCCAGTACCTGCTGCCGCCGTCGCGCCACGCCATCCGCTCCTTTTACTACGCCCATAGTGCCTCGCAACGGCACACAGTACCGCGCCACCGGGGAGCCCTCCGGGAGCCCGTCCCGACCACCCTCGGCAGGCCGAAGGGCCCCCACCCGCCGCATCATCGCGGCCGGTGGGGGCCCTTCGGGTGTGGCCGGGGTCAGACCAGGAGGTCGTAGGCCGGGAGGGTGAGGAAGTCGGCGAAGTCGGCGTCCAGGGACACCCGGAGGAGCAGGTCGTGGGCCTGCTGCCACTTGCCGGTGGTGAAGGCTTCCTCGCCGATCTCGGCGCGGATGGCGGCCAGCTGTTCGGCGGCGACCGTGCGGACCAGATCGGCCGTCGCCGTCTCGCCGTTCTCGAAGACGACCCCGGCGTCGACCCACTGCCAGATCTGCGAGCGGGAGATCTCGGCGGTGGCGGCGTCCTCCATCAGACCGAAGATGGCGACGGCGCCGAGGCCGCGCAGCCACGCCTCGATGTAACGGGTGCCGACCTGGACGGCGTCGATCAGGCCCTGGTAGGTGGGCCGGGCATCGAGCGAGTCGATGGCGATCAGGTCGGCGGGCGCGACGGAGACGTCCTCGCGCAGGCGGTCCTTCTGGTGGGGCTTGTCGCCGAGGACGGCGTCGAAGGACGCGCGGGCGACCGGGACCAGGTCGGGGTGGGCGACCCAGGAGCCGTCGAAGCCGTCTCCGGCCTCGCGGTCCTTGTCGTTCTTGACCTTTTCCAGGGCCTTCTCGTTGGCCTCGGGGTCGCGCCGGTTGGGGATGAAGGCCGCCATGCCGCCGATGGCGTGCGCGCCGCGCTTGTGGCACGTACGGACCAGGAGTTCGGTGTAGGCGCGCATGAAGGGGGCCGTCATCGTGACCGCGTTGCGGTCGGGGAGGACGAACTTGGCGCCGCCGTCACGGAAGTTCTTGACGATGGAGAAGAGATAGTCCCAGCGGCCGGCGTTCAGGCCCGAGGCGTGGTCGCGCAGCTCGTAGAGGATCTCCTCCATCTCGTACGCGGCGGTGATCGTCTCGATCAGGACCGTGGCGCGGACGGTGCCCTGGGGGATGCCGACGTAGTCCTGGGCGAAGACGAAGATCTCGTTCCAGAGGCGGGCCTCCAGGTGCGATTCGGTCTTCGGGAGGTAGAAGTACGGGCCCTTGCCGAGGTCGAGCAGCCGCTTGGCGTTGTGGAAGAAGTACAGGCCGAAGTCCACCAGGGCGCCGGGGACCGCCCGGCCCTCGAACTGGAGGTGGCGCTCCTCCAGATGCCAGCCGCGCGGGCGCATCACGACGGTCGCGAGCTCGTCGGCCGGCTTGAGGGCGTAGGACTTGCCGGAGCCCGGGTCCGTGAAGTCGATGCGGCGCTCGTAGGCGTCGATCAGGTTGATCTGGCCGCCGATGACGTTCTCCCAGGTGGGAGCGGAGGCGTCCTCGAAGTCGGCGAGCCAGACCTTGGCGCCGGAGTTGAGGGCGTTGATGGTCATCTTGCGGTCGGTGGGACCGGTGATCTCCACCCGGCGGTCGTTGAGCGCGGCGGGCGCCTCGGCCACCTTCCAGCTGTCGTCCGCCCGGATGTGCGCGGTCTCCGGGAGGAAGTCCAGGCTGCTGGTACGGGCGATCTCGGCGCGGCGTTCGGCGCGGCGCGCGAGGAGTTCGTCGCGGCGCGGGGTGAACCGCCGGTGGAGTGCGGCGACGAAGGCGAGTGCGGCGTCGGTGAGGACCTCGTCCTGCCGTGCAGGACTGTGCTCGGGGTCGACTTCGACGATGGCCAGCGGGGACGGCGCTGGTGCGGACATGAGCTGTCACTCCATTCAGCGGCGGTGCCTGGCGGCCGCCGGGGGCGCCCGTGCGGCACGGGGTGCCGCGGGCTCCGGGGTACGGTCGCGGGCGCCGTCTGGATTCAGGGCGCTTCTGACCAGTGGAGAGTAGTTTTCTTATCGCGGAACTTCAATGGTTTGTTGATGTCGAGATTCTCCGGGTCGACAGAACTGGAGATCAAATGGCTCTCAGTGCCATCGCCATCACGCTCCATGACACCGGCACGTGCCGCCTCCGGCCCGCCGTGCGCCCCGCCGCCCCCGGCTGCGTCGCAGGTCGCGCCCCTGTCGGGTCATTCGAGCCGCCGCAGGTCCTCCGGGGTGTCGATGTCGTACGGCTCGGCCACATCGGAGCATTCGATGAGCTTGATCACATCGGCGTGCTGCCGGAGATAGGCGCGCGCCCCCTGGTCGCCCTCCGCGCTCGCCGCGATATCCGCCCAGCGGTCGGCGCCGAACAGGGAGGGGTGGCCGCGCCGCCCCTCGTACGCCGCGGAGACCAGTGAGGCGCGGCCCTCGTACGCGGCCACCACCCGCGCCACCGCCTCGGCGCCGATGCCCGGCTGGTCCACCAGGGACACCAGCACCGCATCGGCCCCCGAACCGGCCAGGGCCGCCAGGCCCGCACGGAGCGAAGTGCCCATGCCCCGGGCCCAGTCGGGGTTTTCCGAGGTGGTGTACGCGGTGAGGTCGGCGCGCTCGCGTACGGCGTCGGCGGCCGCGCCCAGCACGATGTGCACCGGGTCGCAGCCGCCGTCCCGCAGGACCCGCGCCGCATGCTCGACCAGCGGCCGCCCCCGGTGTGCGAGCAGCGCCTTGGGGCGTCCGCCCAGCCGCCGCCCGCCGCCCGCGGCGAGCAGCAGCCCGGCCACCCGGGGCGGGCGGGGGTTCGGCGGGGGAGAAGGGGTCGGTGAGGTGGGTGAGGTCGATGCCATGAGGAGTGCTTATCGCATGGCGGCCTCGACCGGCGGCCTCACGCCGCATCGCCGGCCGCCCGCTGGCGCGGGATCTTCGGCCGCAGCCGGTCCCGGAGCTGCTGCGTCCGCTGGTCCGAGAGACGGTGCTCGGTGACGTAACGGTGTATGTGCTCCACGGTGATTTCGGACGCGTCGGTGAGCCCGTACGCCCGGCAGATCAGCTGCACGACGCTGTCGGGGCGCGGGTTCGGGCCGGATGCGGGGCCGGTGTTGGACTCCAAGACAGTCTCCGATCCAGTGATATGCCGGAAATTTCCCTGAACGTGAGAGTGCTCCATGGTGCCGCGCCATACGCATCGCTTTCCCTACGCCCATGCCAACGGGTGGCGGAGCGAACGTACGTCCGATGTGTGAGAGGGGTGGATTTGGGCAGGGCGCGGCCGGCGGACGGTGGGCGGGTCCTGGACGGCCCTGGGCGGGCCCGGATCCGGGTGCGAATCCGGCGCTTCGGACATGGCGTCGGCCGGGACCGCGTAGATGTCACAGCGCGCCGAAAGGCCGGATAAGGTTCTGCCCCGTTGCGGACATCGTGGCGCCGAACTGAAGCGGCGCGCGCAGTTTTTGTGAGTCGGGGGACCAAGTGGTGAACAGTGTGGGCTCGTCCGGGATCTTCCAGGCGCTCGAGGGCGACGACCCGCGGTCCATCGCGGGATACCGCCTGACGGCACGGCTCGGTTCCGGCGGCATGGGCAAGGTCTATCTCTCCTACACGCCCGGCGGGCGCCCCGTCGCCATCAAGGTGATCCGCCCCGAGTTCAGCGAGGACGCCGAATTCCGCCGCCGCTTCAAGCAGGAGGTGCAGTCGGCGCAGCGCGTCCAGGGGCTGTTCACCGCCCCGGTCATCGACAGCGACGCCGACGGCGCCAGCCCCTGGCTCGCGACCGCGTACGTGCCCGGCCCCTCGCTTTCCGCGGCCGTCGCCGAGCACGGCAAACTGCCCGTGTCCACCGTGCTGTTGCTGGTCGCCGGGATAGCCGAGGCCCTCCAGGTCATCCACGGCGCGGGCATCGTCCACCGGGACCTGAAGCCGTCCAACGTCCTGCTCGCCGCCGACGGCCCGCGCGTCATCGACTTCGGTATCGCCCGCGCCGCCGACGCCACCTCGCTGACCAGCAGCGGCGTCACCATCGGCACCCCCACCTTCATGGCGCCCGAACAGGCCGCCGGCAGCACCGTCACCCCCGCCACCGACATCTTCGCGCTCGGCCAGGTGGCGGCGTACGCGGCCATCGGGTCACCGGCGTTCGGCGAGGGCACCTCCCACGGGGTGCTCTACCGCATCGTCCACGAGCAGCCGGACCTGACCGGACTCCCCGACGAACTGCGCGAGTTGGTCACCCGCTGCCTGGCCAAGGAGGCCGCGGAGCGCCCGTCCGTCGCCGAGGTGATCGCCCTGTGCGGCGCGGCCTCCGGGCAGACGCAGCTGCGCCGCCCCGAGGACTGGCTGCCCACCGCGGTGGCCGCCGACATCACCACCCGTACCGCGGCCCCCGCGCCCGCGCAGGCCCCGCCGCCCCCGGTGGAGCCGCCGGCCACGCAGCCCGCCACGGCCCCGCCGGCCGCCCCGCGGCCTCCGGCGCACCCGCCCGCCCCGTCGGCGGCGCCCGTACCGCAGCCGCCGCAGACCCCGCCGCCCGGTTACGGCCCCGCGCCCCAGGTGCCGACCGTCAACGCCACCGCGCCGCTCACCCAGGTGCCCACCGGCCCGACCGGCACCGGCCCGACCGCCACCGCACCCACCACCCCCGTGCCGGCTGCACAGCCTCCGCAGTCCTCGCCCTCCCCCCAGACGCCGCAGCCCCCGCAGGCCCCGAAGAAGAAGCGCAAGGGCCTGGTCACCGCCCTGGTGTTGGTGGGCATGCTGGGCTTCGCCGGTGCGGGCGGCGCCGCCGTCTACTACGTCATGAAGGGCAACGGCAAGGCGGCGCACCACCAGACCGAGAGCAAGGGCGCCAAGAAGCAGCCGAGCGGCAGCGGCAGCGGCGGTGCGACGGCGGCCCCGTCGGACGGTACGTCGCCGAGCCCCGGCGCCACCGGCGGCAGCGGATCCAGTTCCGTGGTGAAGGACCCGAAGCCCACCGACTACGCGAAGATCGACCTGCCCGACGGCTACCACCTGTCCATGGCCGACGTTCCGGTCGCGCCCAAGAGCGAGGACAGCGACACCGGCAACGACTTCTCCTTCACGCACAACGAGTACTCGGACAGCACGGTCGACACGTCCAGCGGCAAGATGGTGCTGCTCAACCCCGGCGAGAAGGGCACGCTCGACACCTGCCGTACGGAGACCCGCTTCACCAAGAGCATCGGCGTGAAGAAGCTGACCAAGGACGCGCAGATCTGCCTGACCACCAACTACGGCACGGTCGCGCTGATCACGTTCAAGAGCATGGCGCCCGAGTCGGACGTGAGCAGCTATATGACGGTCGCCGTGCGGGTGTGGCGCAATGCGGTGGAGCCCGAGGGCCAGCAGTAGGCGGGGCGGGGCTCCGGGCGCGTCCGGGCGCCTTCGCGGGCCGGACTGCGTGATGGTCTGTGCGACGGCCGAACGGGCGGCTGAGGGGCCGCCCGGGGCCGTCGCGCGGGGCCGCTGGGTCCCGCGTCCGCGCGCTCGTCGACGGCATCGCCGCGGGCGGCGAAGGGCGCCGGTCGCCCGCCCCGTGATCGGTCTTTTTCGCTCTCCGTATGGCGCGATCACCACAGAGTGGCGTTAACTGTCGCGCACTGTGAAACGGTCAACGGCCTTGGAGGCAGCCG